>NZ_JBIUCH010000007.1:0-308450 GCF_044548625.1 Micromonospora sp. NPDC051925
GATCACCGCAGCGGCCCTCGTACTCCTGCACGTCGAGCACAACCGCACAACCTGATCACCCAACGCCACGACCCGTTACGCGGAAAGGCTCAGTCACTGCCGCAATGCCTCTGCTACCGACATGACCCTGAGAGGGAGTGCGGCGACGCCCGCACCGATGGTGGCAAGCGCCATCGTGGCGCCGACGACCGCAGGTGTCAGGACGGCCGCTGAGCTCGGGAGGCTACCTTGAAGCAGCACCAGACCCAGCGCCACGGCTCCGCATCCAAGAATGGTGGCCGCCAGAACCAGCGCGAGGACTTCGAGCGCGATGAGTTGTACCACGCACCACCGGTGCCACCCCGTGGCCTGCAGGAGTGCGAACTGTCGGGTGCGCTCGCGGAAGTCGTGGCGCAGGCTGACCGTCACCGATGCAAACGACAGCACACCGACCATCATCATCATGAGGCGGTCGGACGGACCAGCCCGGAGGGTGATCGCTTCGCCCAGGACGGTACCGACCATGGCATGATCAGCAGACTGGACGAGGATCGCCGTGATCAGCATAGCCGCTGCCGCCACCGAGAAGCTTGCAATAGCGACGGCCGCACGGCCCGGGGTGGCGACGATGTGATCGATTGCCATCGTCCAGATCCGTAGCTGGCGGCGGGATCGACGGCTTCGTCGGCTTGCTGCCAGACTGGGGTCGCCTGTGCTGGCAATCGTGCCGACCGCCGCGACGAAGTTCACCCCGGCGGCGATCGCGATCACGCCTGCCGCCTGCGCCCAATCGATCGGCTGGGCTGTCACGAACCGTAATGCAAGAAGGACGGCTGCCACGGCGAGGCCGGCACCTGCCGACAGGACCGCGGTTTCGGTGACGAGCAGCGCCAGCCGGGCCTTCCGCGACCAGCCGAACCGGGCCAGGATGCTCAGATCACGGCGGCGATCATGCGCGGCCGCAAGGGCGTTCGTGAGTAGGAAGAGCATGCCTGCGGTTCCTGCGATCGCGGTGAATAGGATGTTCTTCTGTTCCACCGCGCGGATGACGGTCAGGGCTGCGCCGGGCTTGACCCAGTACTCCTTCAGTACCAGTTCCGGGCGGCCGTGTTGTCCCGCCGGCAGCACCACGGTCTGCGCTTGTGGCGATGCCCCGAGGGTAACGTCGACGTGGAGGCCGGTGCTGGCACCGATGGCCTCGGCCACGATTCTGACCCTCTCCATCGAAACTGGGTCGACACCGGTCACGTCTTGCACCCGGACGCGGACGGCACTGACCGGATCTGCCCGGTCAGTGACGCAGTTGACCATGGAGAGGGGGATGAGCATCGAGGCAGGTGCTGCGGAGTAGCCTGCGGGGTTGCTGCTGGCGCGTAGAGTGTCACCCCTTAGCCTCGCGATGGATTCGTCATCGGCGCCTGAGGCGTGCATGGCCTGGTACGTCTCAAGTGGCACTGCGGAGAGCGGTGAGAAACGTCGTATCCGGTCGGGGGCGAAGCTGCCGACCCATCGTGCGCGCGGAGGAGTGACCGCGTCGGAAGCGACCCGTTCGGCAGAGTTGGTCAATTCCCGAAACCCGTTGTCCGTGGCCAACTCCGGTTGTCCCGCCGATGCGCCGATCGCGGTCTCACCGTAGCGGCTGACCGATGTGCGCCAGCTTCCGGCGTCGATTCGCTTGAAGCGAGGAGACAGGCGTCCGTCGTTCCGGCGGACGTAGTCAGGAGCGCTAGCCTGGATGACGACGTCAAGTTTCGTGTACGCCGACGCCCCCCGGGTGGCCGCCGTGTATGCATCGGCAACTGAGTAGGTTCGATCCGCGGGCTGATTGACCTTGCTCTTGGCCAGCGCGGCGGTCAGGTCCGATGGCCGCTGGCCCGCTACCGATCGCTCACCCTCCAATCGTCCAAGGCTGACGGACAGGTGTTCGTCGAGGTCGATATGATCGGGTGCGATGGCCGGGATACCTGACGATGCGGCGCAATCCACGCCGTCGGCCGGCGGCAGGTAGGAACCGGTACTTATTGCGCCCTCAAGGTCTACCAGATGTGCCTCCTGACTAGGGTCGACCGCTGCGACCGGCAGCCAGATCGGCCAGACGATGCTGAGAGTGGGGCCGTCCGAGTGGACTGGTTCGTGTCGTACCTCCTCCCGGTCCCCGGAGGTGCGAGCAGGGTCCACAACGTCGGCGAAGTTGAGATACGTGCCATCCTGTAGGGCCTGGATAACCGAGAACCGGGAACCGGAGAGCGACAGCGATCCCTGGCCCTCGCGGTTCTCGGCAAACCAGGTAGCGTCCTTGCCGCTGAGTTGCCAGGTCCCGCAGATTGGTTCCCACTGGCCGTTCTCCTGTTGCTCCAGGTAGAAGGTGGGCACTTGGCGGTCGCTGCAGCCTAGGTCCCATAATTGCTGATATGTCAGGCGCGTGCCGTCCGGTGTCTGGTAGGTCTGCTGGCCGTCCGTGCCGCTCACGCCCATCGTCTCGGGCGCTGCGACCGGACGTTTGGTGACGTACACATACCTCGGGTTCTTCTCGGTGACCCTGGTCAATTCAGCATCCGCCACCCAGGTCGGGGTTGCCCTGACGATCTGTCGAGTGCGCGAGCGGTCGATCATATCCGTGAGGTCCACGTCGATCCGGCCCTCCGAGGAGGCATAGCCGATCATCGCGACGGGCGCGGCGACCTCGACACCCGGCAGCTTCCGTATTGTCTGCCACTGATCGATGGTGATGCCACCGTGGAGCCCGGACAGATGGTTGGGGCGGATCAACCCCGTAGATTTTTCGATGGGTAGCCGGGAGTTCGTCGGCCGGACAAGAATATCGTAGGCGGGGCGGGCGTGCTGGTTCACCTGTCCGACGGCGTCGAGTCGGGTCATGGTGGAAATGGTGTTCAGTTGTAGGATTCCCACTGCGGTGAGAACGATGCCCAGCCACACTGTCACACTGCGCCCTGCCCGCCCGCGCAACTGGTTCAGCGCCATCCGTAGCACGGCACCGTCCTACCTTTCGAACTCGACACGCATGTTCCACCGTACGAATTCAGGCGCTTCCACGCGGATCGAGAGCATCTTGCTAGTGGAATACTCGATGCGATTCCCCGACGGAGTCACGCCGTTTCCGATGCACTGGACCGGAAGGCGGACGCCCGGATCGATGACGATCGTCATCACTCCACCGGTGCAGTCGGATGAGATCCAAAGGCTACCCGGGTTGACCTCCACGGTGGCAACGGCAGCCCCGCCGCTACGCGCCTTGACCGTTGCCAACGTAGTCCGACCCGACCCGGGTGACGGGAGTTCCGGTACGTCGGGTGGCTGGTGCTGCGGAGACCGCTCACCAGCAGTGGTGGAGGACGGGGCGACGGAGGGAGATGGCGCGGGGCCGGATGACGCCTGGCAGGCAGTAGTCGCCACGACGACCGACACGGCTGCCACGGTGGCACGGATTGATTGGACCAACATCTTTGTCAACTCCCGGGTGGGCGACGGACGGGGAGTGTCACCGGTCCGCCGGACCGGTGACACTCCGTCAATGATTAGCCGCCCCAAACATTCCAGCCGACGCGGGCCGGCATGTACGAGGTGATCCAGGACGAGTTCACGTTGCAGGACTGTTGCATGATCTCGTACAGGCCCTTGGACTTTTGCCGCCAGACTCCGTAGTCACCGTAGACATAGGTCTTCGGGCGGGCGGAGACGGAGATCTCGTTGACCACCGATGCGGTGAGGGACGTGGTGACGTTGACGCCGAGAGACCCCTCGACCCCGGCGACGATGACGTCTACCTTGACGTTCGCCGTCGACGACAGCGAGTAGCTGACGGTGCCAGCAACCGTCGCCGTCAGCTTGACCGTGGCCGTGCTGTTGGTGCCGTTGTAGTTCTGGTATCCCGGCCCCACTCGGTAGTGGACCTGGCCCTGGTTGGAGACGGAACTGTAGACGTGCTCGGTGGGGCAGGCGGCAGCTCCCTGCTCCGGGTCCTTCGGTGCGGCCTGCGCCGTGCCGGGTACGGCGAACAGTGTAGTGGCGACCATGCTCGCGATCGCTGCTCCTGCCGCAGGGCGTAGCATTGGGACTGTTCTCACTCAGATCCTCCAGAGATTCGTTCGTGGGACACCGCGGCCGCACTCTTCCTCGTCCCGTGTGCACGGGGCGGATCAAGCACGCCTATGGTCGCCCGAGGCCACCTGCTCACGGCCAAGCGCCGACCAAGATATCGATGGTCGCCCGCACATCGAAGCACTCCTGCTGCCCTTTGTCGGAAGTAGCGCGCACTCGCGATATCGGTGGCGGTTAAGTCATGGTTCTGCTATTGGTGGTCGACCCTGGTTTCGGGTATTGGCCGACCACCAGCGTCCCAACATGGACTCTTGGGCCACCTGACGCTGGCTTCCAGAGACGGCTCAGCGCACTCGGAGGCGCGTCGTCTCCGCCTTCGGACGCGGCCATCTCTACTTCAGACCACAAACGGCCGGATTACTTCCGGGATTCTTGGTGCCGGGACCAGCCATGGCCCAGGATCATGCTGTCGATGGTCCGCACTGACCGACGCCGCGTGCGGCGGGACGTCAGCTTCGGCGGAGCCAGAGCACGCCGAGCGGGGGCACCCGCAGCGCCACCGAGGCCGGTAGCCCGTGCCAGGGGACGTCCTGGGCGTGCACCGCGCCGAGGTTGCCCACCCCGGAGCCGCCGTAGTGGTGGGCGTCGGTGTTGATCACCTCGGTCCAGGTGCCGGCGGCCGGCAGGCCGACCCGGTAGTCCTCCAGCGGGCTCGCGGAGAAGTTCGCCACGCAGACCAGGGTCGCGCCGTCCGGGGCGATCCGGACGAACGAGACCGTGTTGTTGGCGACGTCGTCCCCGGCGATCCAGCGGAACCCGGCCGGGTCGGTGTCCTGCGCCCACAGCGCGGGGGTGTCCCGGTAGGCGGCGTTGAGGTCGGCGACCAGCCGTTGCACCCCGGCCCGAGCCGGGTCGTGCAGCAGGTACCAGTCCAGGCCCCGTTCCTCGCTCCACTCCCGGTCGTCGCCCAGCTCGCAGCCCATGAAGAGCAGTTGCTTGCCCGGGTGCGCCCACATGTACGCCAGCAACGCCCGCTCGTTGGCCAGCCGCTGCCAGGTGTCGCCGGGCATCTTGCCGGCCAGCGACCCCTTGCCGTGCACCACCTCGTCGTGGCTGATCGGCAGCACGTAGTTCTCGCTCCAGGCGTACGCCAGGGAGAAGGTGAGCTGATGGTGGTGGTGCTGCCGGTAGATCGGGTCCTTCGCGGTGTAGAGCAGGGTGTCGTGCATCCAGCCCATGTTCCACTTGAAGCCGAAGCCGAGCCCGCCGTCGGCGGTGGGTCGGGTCACCCCGGGCCAGGCGGTGGACTCCTCGGCGATCATCACCACCCCGGCATGGTGCTTGTAGACGGTGGCGTTGACCTCCTGCATGAAGGCGATCGCCTCCAGGTTCTCCCGGCCGCCGTGCTGGTTGGGCAGCCACTGCCCCTCGGGGCGGGAGTAGTCCAGGTAGAGCATCGAGGCGACCGCGTCCACCCGCAGGCCGTCGACGTGGAACTCGTCGCACCAGTAGAGCGCGTTGGCGACCAGGAAGTTGCGCACCTCCCGGCGGCCGAAGTCGAAGACGTACGTGCCCCAGTCGGGGTGCTCGCCGCGACGCGGGTCGGGGTGCTCGTAGAGCGGGGTGCCGTCGAAGCGGGCGAGGGCCCACTCGTCCTTGGGGAAGTGCGCGGGCACCCAGTCGAGCAGCACCCCGATGCCGGCGGCGTGCAGCCGGTCCACCAGGTGCCGGAAGTCGTCCGGGTCGCCGAACCGGGAGGTGGGCGCGTAGTAGCCGGTGACCTGGTAACCCCAGGAACCGCCGAACGGGTGCTCCATCACCGGCAGGAACTCCACGTGGGTGAAGCCCATCTCGGTCACGTACGCGGTGAGCTGTTCGGCCAGCTCCCGGTAGCCGAGGCCGGGCCGCCACGAGCCGAGGTGCACCTCGTACACGCTCATCGGTTCCTGGTGCGGCTGCCGGCGGGCCCGGCGCTCCAGCCAGAGCGCGTCGGACCACTCGTAGCGGGACCGGTGCACCACCGAGGCGGTGGCCGGCGGCACCTCGGCGTAGGCGGCCAGCGGGTCGGCCTTGTCCCGCCACTGCCCGTCCGCGCCGAGGATGCGGTACTTGTAGCGGGCCCCGACCGGTGCGTCGGGCACGAGGATCTCCCAGACGCCGCTGGACCCGAGGCAGCGCATCGGCCAGCCGTCGTCCGGGCCCCAGCCGACGAAGTCGCCGATCACCCGGACGCCACGGGCGTTCGGCGCCCAGACCGAGAAGGCGACCCCGCCGTCGAGGACCCGCGCACCGAGCGCCTCCCAGAGCCGCTCGTGCCGGCCCTCGCCGATCAGGTGAAGGTCCAGCTCGCCGAGGGTCGGCAGGTGGCGGTACGGGTCGTCGGTGACCCAACCGTCGACCTCGACCCGGTAGTCGAGCACGGTGCCCTCGACGCGGGCCTCGAAGATGCCGACGTCGTGCACCCGCTTCATCGGGTGCCGGTCGTCGCCGACGCGTAGCGTCACGTCACCGGCACCCCGTCGCATGGTGCGGATCGTGGTCCACCCGTCGGCGGGGTGCGCGCCGAGCAGGGCGTGCGGGTCGTGCGTCGCGCCGGCGATCAGCTGGTCCATCGGGTGTCCTTCGAGGCGGGGTCGGTCGGGGTGCTGCCGTTCGGGGTGCTGCTGACCGTGGTGTCGCCGGCCGGCTGGTCGTTCTCGGGGGTGGGTGCGGCCGGGCGGCGGATCGTCAGCACGTGCGCGGGTTGCAGGTACGGGTCGAGCCGTACCGCGTTGCGCTGCCCCCACTCGTAGCTGGCCCCGGTCAGCTCGTCGTGCACGGTGAACCGCTCGTGCCAGTCGAAGCCCAGCGCCGGCAGGTCCAGTGTGGTGTTGCCCCACTGCACCGTGTGCGAGTCGAACGAGCAGACCACGATGACCGTGTCGCCGGTGTCCGGGTCACGCTTCGACCAGCAGAGCAGCGCCGGGTTGTCGATGTCGTGGAAGACCAGGTTGCGCAGCCGGTGCAGGGCCGGGTGCTCCCGGCGGACCCGGTTGAGGGTGGCGACGAACGGGGCGAGCGACCGGCCGTGCGCCTGCGCGCCGGCCCAGTCCCGGGGGCGCAGCTCGTACTTCTCGTTGTCCAGGTACTCCTCCGCACCGGGGCGGGCGACGTGCTCGAACAGCTCGTAGCCGGCGTAGATGCCCCAGGAAGGGCTCAGCAGCGCGGCCAGCACCGCCCGGATCTTGAACATCGGCGGACCGCCGTGCTGCAACGAGGAGTGCAGGATGTCGGGCGTGTTGGGCCAGAAGTTCGGTCGCATCCAGTCGACCGAGGCGACCAGTTCCTCGCAGTACTCGCGCATCTCGGCGGCCGTCGTCCGCCAGGTGAAATAGGTGTACGACTGGGTGAAGCCGATCTTGCCCAGCCCGTGCATGATCGCCGGCCGGGTGAACGCCTCGGCCAGGAACAACACGTCCGGGTCGGTCCGCTTGACCTCGGCGATCAGCCAGTGCCAGAAGTCGAACGGCTTGGTGTGCGGGTTGTCCACCCGGAAGATCCGGATGCCCTCGCCGATCCAGTGCCGGACCACCCGCAGCACCTCGGCCCGGATGCCCTCGGGGTCGTTGTCGAAGTTGACCGGGTAGATGTCCTGGTACTTCTTCGGCGGGTTCTCCGCGTACGCGATGCTGCCGTCGGCGCGGGTGGTGAACCATTCCGGGTGCTCGGTGACCCACGGGTGGTCGGGGGCGCACTGCAACGCCAGGTCCATCGCCACCTCGAGGCCCTGCTCGGCGGCGGCGGCGACGAAGTCACGGAAGTCGGCCGGCGTACCCAGGTCGGGGTGGATGGCGTCGTGGCCGCCCTCGGCCGCGCCGATCGCCCACGGCGAGCCGACGTCGTCGGGGCCGGCGGTGAGCGCGTTGTTGCGGCCCTTGCGGTTGACCCGGCCGATCGGGTGGATCGGCGGTAGGTAGAGCACGTCGAAGCCCATCGCCGCGACCCCGGGCAGCCGGTCGACGGCGGTGGCGAAGGTGCCCGAGCGGGCCGGCGCGTCGACGGTGGCCGGGACCGCCCCCTCGGAGCGGGGGAAGAACTCGTACCAGGCGGAGAAGAGCGCCCGGGGGCGGTCCACCCAGAGCCGGTGCTCCGCGCCCGTGGTGACCAGCTCGCGCACCGGGTACGCCCAGAGCAGGTCGGCCAGGTCGAGGGCCGGGGCGACCCGCCGGGGCAGGTCGGTCTTCGTCTCGCGCAGCGCGGCCACCGCCGCCTCGACCCGTTCGCGGTCGGCGGCGGGCACCAGCTCCGCCGCTGCCGTCAGCACCCGTACGCCCTCGGCCAGGTCGTTGGCCAGCTCGGCCGGCCCCTGCCCGGCGGCGACCTTCTTGGTCACCGCGTTGTGCCAGGTCAGGTACGGGTCCTGGAACGCCTCGACGGTGAAGGACCACTCGCCGACCGCGTCCGGCCGGATGGTGGCGTGCCAGCGGTCCTGCCCCGGTTCGCCCGGACGCATCCGGGTGAACGGGCGGGCCGCGCCGTCGGGGCCGCGCCAGACCACGTTGCAGCCCAGCGCGTCGTGCCCCTCCCGGTAGGCGCGCGCCGACACCGGCACCACCTCGTCGACCACCGCCTTGGCCGGGTAGCGACCGCAGGCGACCACGGGGGAGACGTCTTCGATCGGGAACCGTCCGCTCACCCGATCAACCTACTGTGCGAGATCCCCTCGCGCTCGGCCCGGCCGGTCCCGCCACCCGTGGACGACCCCGGTTCCTCCTCCTGACACGTATCATGGCTGATACGTGTCAGGAGGTTTTCGGTGAAACTGAACAGCAAGGGCCAGGTCACGATTCCTGCGGGGCTGCGTGCGCGCCACAACCTGCACGAGGGCGACGAGGTGGACGTCGTGGAGGAGGGAGGAGCGCTGCGCATCGTCCGGGTCGCCGACGCGGAGACCCGGGGCCAGCGCCTCGTGCGCCACATGCGCGGCCGTGGGGGAGCGGGCGCGGTCGAGGGCCTTTCCACCGACGAGTTGATGGAACTGCTCCGTGGCGAGTGAACACGTCAGGGCTGTCCCGGATCGTGATGACGACGCTGCCGCCACGCTTGTCGACACGAACGTGCTGCTCGACATCTTCACCGACGACCCGAAGTGGGCCGACTGGTCGGCAGCGGCCCTGGCCGCCGCCCGGGACGCCGGGGTCCTCGTGATCAACCCGATCGTGTACGCCGAGGTGTCGGTGCGTTTCCCGGCCATCGAGGCGCTCGACGAGGCCCTTCCCGCCGCTGACTTCCTCCGCGAGGAACTGCCCTACGCCGCCGGGTTCCTGGCCGGCAAGGCGTACCTGCGGTACCGGTCGTACGGCGGCGCGAAGCGCTCCCCCATCGCCGACTTCTACATCGGTGCCCATGCTGCGGTCTGTCGCTACCGTCTGTTGACGCGCGATGGTGCCCGCTACCGCACCTACTTCCCCAAGCTGACCCTGATCTCGCCCGACCCCTGACGACTCTGCCCCCGCCGCGAGGCGGACCCGGTGCCCGCAGCAGGCCCCGTAGCCGTGCCACCCGGGGCCGTACTCGACGGCGAGCGCATCCATCAGGTCGTGCGGTAGATCGTCGTCGGCCTGCTCGGAGGCGTGTGCCTGGTCGGCCAGGCAGGCCATCAGGTCGGCGGCTTCCGCCATCCGTGGGTCGTCGAGCGCCGCCAGTTTCCCGGGCATCCATTCGCGGACGCGCTCGGGCCAGCGCGCCGCGACCAGGATCCAGCCGTCCCGCTCACCCTCCACCTGCCGGCTGCCTTGCTGGGGCTGTGACTCTGGTGCGGGTCCTGTCGAGCTGATGACGTGAACGGATCATCCTGATGCCGAGTCGTTTACGTCATCAGCTCTGTAGGACGCGATCGGATGTCTTGTCCCTCCGGCCCGGTCGCAGTTAACCGCTCCGGTCGGCTCCCGGGCGTCGGATAGCCCGTCGGGTGGCCAACAGTGTTCGCCGCGCTATGCGGGCGGTTGCTATGCGGGCGGTTTCGACGCCACGAACGATCCCTTGCCCTGGTGCACCTCGATCCAGCCCCGCTCATCCAGGATTCGCAGAGCCAACCGGATCGGCGTCGCACTGGCTTGGTACTGATCACACAGTTCGGCGATGGACGGCAGCTTGGCACCCGGCTGTAGGGCACCGGACCGGACCGAGCGGATCACGTCGTCGATGACCTGCTCATACAGCGGTTGCCTGGGCATGGTGGGGCCGCCTCTCGTCAGCCCTCTGAGCATGCCACTCCGCACGACATGCTGTGAATCATGTGTTGACTCTGTACTCACTGCACTCTAAGTTGGCCTTGGAGGTCCTCTCGTCAGCAGCGGAGTACCCCCGTCCCGGGGCGGGATGGTCCCTTGCCATTCCGCCCCGTTCTGGACTGCATCCCTACCCAGGAGGCACAGATGGACGAGCGTCCGCATGACGGGCCGCTGCCGGCGGCGTACCCGGTGCCGGGGGCACGGCCGCCGCAACCCGACGGCGACCGGGTGCCCTGCCCACCCCGCGCGGCCCGTGCGCCGCTCAGCCGGCGGCAGTACGGCTACGGCCCCACGGTCGCGCTGGTCGTATTCGTGCTGCTCGTGGTCGGGGTCTTCGGATGAGCGGGACGGGCCGGCGGTGAACGAGCTGCCGGTGGGCCGGCGGGTCGCCCAGTGGCGGGTCCGGCGCAACATGACCCAGCAGCAGTTCGCCGATCACCTCGGCAAGTCGAAGAGCTGGGTCGACAAGGTCGAGCGCGGGGTGCGCCGGCTGGAGCAGGTGTCCAACCTCCGGCTGGTCGCCGAGACGCTCCGCATCGACCTGGAGGTGCTGCTCGCGGGGGAGTCGGAGCGGCCCGACACCGTCGCTGCCGGCGTCGATCCGGTGCTGGCGGCCCTGGCCCGGTACCACGTCGAGGCGTCGGCCCGGCCGCCCGAGGTCGCGGAGCTGCGCGCCCGCCTCGACCACGCCGAGCAGAGCTACCGCCATGCCCGGTACCCGGAGTTGCTCGCCCTGCTGCCCGGCCTGGTCGACGCCGTCCGCGCGGCGCGGGCCACCCGGCCGGGGCGGACGACCGACGCCCTGCTGGCGCGCGGGTACGGCCTGGTCGCCCTGGCGCTGCTCAAGGTGGACCAGCGGGAGGTGGCCTGGTTGGCGGCCGACCGGGCGGTGGCTGCCGCGCAGGTCACCAAGGACCCGTGGGTGGCCGCAGCCGCCGCCGTGCCGTTGGCCCAGGCATTGCGCCACGGGGGCCGGCGTCGGTCCGCGATGGAGGTCGCCGCCGTCGCCGCCCACCGCCTGGTGCCGCTGCGGCCCGGTGACGATCCGTCGGCCGATCCGGCCCTGCTCGGGACGCTGCTGCTCCAGGCCGGCCTGGCCGCCGCCGGTCAGGGTGACGGACGCGGTGCCCGGGACCTGCTCGACCGGGCCGGGCGGGCCGCCCGTGAGGGCGGGGGCGAGGGCGGGGGAGCGGCGGTCGAGGCCGCGCGGGTGGTCGCCGAGGCCGCCCTCGGCGAGGTCACGGCGGCGACGGTACGCCACGAGCGGCTGGTGGCCGGCGACGAGTGGCGGTTGCTGCCGGCCGAGCACCGGGCCGCGTACCTGCTCGACGTGGCCCGTGCGTACGCCCAGGCCGGCGACATGTCCCGGGCCGGTCGGGCGGTGCTGGAGGCGGAACGCACCGCGCGCACCGAGGTACACGACCGGCCGACGGTACGGCACCTGGTCGCCGTGGTGGCCCGCTCCGCCGCCGCCCCGCCCGGCCTGGCCCGCCTCGCCGCCACCCTCCACGTCACCTGACGGCGGGTAGTCCTCTACCCGCTACGTCAACGACGGTGGCCGGCGCAGACGCGTACCGTGAGCCACCGCCGGTCGTCCTCACCGCTGGCCGGGGAGCCGCCGCCCGTGCTCACCCCAGCAGCGAGCGGTACAAGTCCATCGTCTGGACGGCGATCGCGTCCCAGGAGAAGTGCTCGACGGCGCGCTGCCGGCCGGCGAGACCGAACGCCTCGGTGCGCTTCGGGTCGGTCAGCAGCTCGTTCATCGTCGCGCCCAGGTCGGCCACGAACCGCTCCGGGTCCAGCGGGGTGCCGCTGCCGTCACCGGCCTGCTCGATCGGCACCAGCAGACCGGTCTCGCCGTCGGCGACCACCTCGGGGATGCCGCCGGTGGCGGTCGCCACCACCGCCGTCTCGCAGGCCATCGCCTCCAGGTTGACGATGCCCATCGGCTCGTACACCGAGGGGCAGACGAAGATCGTGGCGTGGGTGAGCACCTGGATCACCTCGGGCTTGGGCAGCATCTCGGCCACCCAGACCACCCCGGAACGCTTGGCCCGCAGCTCGGCCACCAGCTCCTGGACCTCGGCGGCGATCTCCGGGGTGTCCGGGGCGCCGGCGAGCAGCACGAGTTGGGTGTCAGGGGGCAGTTCCCGGGCCGCCCGCAGCAGGTACGGCAGGCCCTTCTGCCGGGTGATCCGCCCCACGTACACCACGCTCGGGCGGGTCGGGTCGATGCCGAGCCGGTCCAGCACGTCGGTGCCGTGGTCCGGGGCGTACTGCGTGGTGTCGATGCCGTTGTAGACCACCCGGACCCGGTCCGGGTTCACCGCCGGGTAGGCGGTCAGCACGTCGCGCCGCATCCCCGCGCTGACCGCGACGATCGCGTCGGCGGATTCCATGGCCGTCCGCTCGCACCAGGAGGAGAGTGCGTAGCCGCCGCCGAGCTGCTCGGCCTTCCACGGGCGCAGCGGCTCCAGGCTGTGCGCGGTCACCACGTGCGGCACCCCGTGCAGCAGCTTCGCGGTGTGTCCGGCCAGGTTGGCGTACCAGGTGTGGCTGTGCACCACGTCGGTGCCGGCGCAACCGGCGGCCATCTCCAGGTCGACGCCCATGGTGCGCAGCGCGGCGTTCGCGCCGGCCAGGCCGGTCGGTTCGGGGTACGCGGTGACCCCCGGCTCGTCGCGCGTCGCGCCGAAACAGTGCACGCGTACGTCGGCGAGCCGGCGTAGTTCCCGGGCCAGGTACTCGACGTGCACCCCGGCGCCGCCGTACACCTCCGGCGGGTACTCCCGGGTGAGCAGGTCAACACGTAGCGGGGCGGAGTCGGTCATGCCCGGCACCCTAGTGCAGAAAGCCGCCGCGCACCGGTCGCGGAACTGTGTCCGTACGAGTGGTGAAGTCGCAGCGGGATGGATAGCGTCTGGTCATGGCTGCCAAGGTGCTCGCGATCGTCCTGGCCGGCGGAGAGGGCAAGCGCCTCATGCCGCTCACCGCGGATCGGGCCAAACCGGCCGTCCCGTTCGGCGGGATGTACCGCATGGTCGATTTCGTCCTGTCCAACCTGGCGAACGCCGGCTTTCTCAAGATCGTCGTGCTGACCCAGTACAAGTCCCACTCACTGGACCGGCACATCACCAAGACCTGGCGGATGTCGACGTTGCTCGGCAACTACGTCACGCCGGTGCCGGCACAGCAGCGCCGTGGCCCGTGGTGGTTCGCCGGCTCCGCCGACGCGATCTACCAGAGCTTCAACCTGATCAACGACGAGCAACCGGAGCACGTGATCGTCTTCGGCGCCGACCACATCTACCGGATGGACCCCCGGCAGATGGTCGACGACCACATCGCCTCCGGCGCGGCGGTCACCGTGGCCGGCATCCGGCAGCCGCTGTCGATGGCCGACCAGTTCGGCGTGATCGAGGTCGGCGAGGACGGCAAGCGGATCCGTGCCTTCCGGGAGAAGCCCACCGACGCGGTCGGCCTGCCCGACGCCCCCGACCAGATCTACGCCTCGATGGGCAACTACGTCTTCACCACCCGGGCCCTCTGCGAGGCCGTCGAGCGGGACGCCGCCGACAAGACCAGCAAGCACGACATGGGCGGCAGCATCATCCCGATGCTTGTCGAGCGGGGCGAGGCAAACGTCTACGACTTCCAGGACAACGAGGTGCCCGGCAGCACCGACCGGGACCGGGGCTACTGGCGGGACGTGGGGACGCTCGACTCGTTCTACGACGCCCACATGGATCTGATCAACGTGCACCCGGTGTTCAACCTCTACAACTTCGACTGGCCCATCTACACCGACCAGCCGCCGTACCCGCCGGCGAAGTTCGTCCACCAGTGGGGCGAGCGGGTCGGCCGGGCGGTCGGCTCGATGATCTCGCCGGGCGCGGTGGTCTCCGGTTCGCTGGTGGAGAACTCCGTCGTCTCGCCGAAGGTCAAGGTGCACTCCTGGGCGCACGTCGACGGCGCGGTGCTGATGGAGGGCGTCGAGATCGGCCGGCACGCGGTGGTCCGCAATGCCATCCTCGACAAGAACGTCTTCGTGCCCGAGGGCGCGGAGATCGGCGTCGACCTGGAGAAGGACCGGCAGCGCTACACCGTCTCCGACAACGGCATCGTCGTCATCGGCAAGGGCCAGCGCGTCGAGCCCTGAGCCGGGTGTGACCCGGCCACCGCCGGGAAACAGTGCACCCACCCGTACCATCGAGGAGGTTCCCGCAGTGGCCCACCCCCGTGCCGGACAGCCCGCCGAGCCCGCCGACCTGGTCGACGTGCCCCGGCTGGTGACCGCCTACTACGCCGAGCACCCGGACCCGGACGACCCGGCGCAGCAGGTTTCCTTCGGCACCTCCGGCCACCGGGGGTCCTCGCTGCGTAACGCGTTCAACTCCGACCACATCCTCGCCGTCACCCAGGCGCTCTGCGACTACCGCCGGGAGCAGGGCCTGACCGGGCCGCTCTTCCTGGCCCGGGACACCCACGCGCTCTCCGCCCCCGCCGAGGTCGACGCGCTGGAGGTGCTCGCCGCCAACGACGTCACCGTGCTGCGGGACAGCCGCGACGGCTACACCCCCACCCCGGCGTTGTCGCACGCGGTGCTCACCCACAACCGGGGTCGCACCGACGGGCTCGCCGACGGCATCGTGATCACCCCGTCGCACAACCCGCCCGACGACGGCGGCTTCAAGTACAACCCGACCAACGGCGGGCCCGCCGACACCGACGTCACGAAGTGGATCCAGGACCGGGCGAACGCGATCCTGGCCGCCGGGCTCAAGGAGGTCAAGCGCATCCCGTACGCGCGGGCCCGCGCCGCCGACACCACCGGCACGTACGACTTCCTCGCCCGCTACGTCGACGACCTGCCCGCCGTGCTGGACATCGACGCGATCCGCGACGCCGGGGTACGCATCGGCGCCGACCCGCTCGGCGGGGCCAGCGTCGGCTACTGGGGTGAGATCGCCGAGCGGCACCGCCTCGACCTGACCGTGATCAACCCGCTGGTCGACCCGACCTGGCGGTTCATGACCCTGGACGGCGACGGCAAGATCCGGATGGACTGCTCGTCACCGAACGCGATGGCGTCGCTGATCGCCGCCCGGGACCGGTTCCAGGTCTCCACCGGCAACGACGCGGACGCCGACCGACACGGCATCGTCACCCCCGACGGCGGATTGATGAACCCCAACCACTACCTGGCGGTGGCGATCGGCCACCTGTTCCGGACCCGGTCGCAGTGGGGTCCGGCGGCGGCCGTGGGCAAGACGCTGGTCTCCTCCTCGATGATCGACCGGATCGCCGCCGACCTGGGCCGCCCGCTGCTGGAGGTGCCGGTCGGCTTCAAGTGGTTCGTACCCGGGCTGCTCGACGGCACGGTCGGCTTCGGCGGCGAGGAGAGCGCCGGGGCGTCCTTCCTGCGCCGCGACGGCAGCACCTGGACCACCGACAAGGACGGCATCCTGCTCTGCCTGCTCGCCGCCGAGATCATCGCCACGACCGGTCGGACTCCGAGCGAGCACTACGCGGCGTTGACCGAGCGCTTCGGCGCCCCCGCGTACGCGCGGATCGACGCCCCGGCCAGCCGGGCGCAGAAGGCGGTGCTCGGCAAGCTCTCCCCGGAGCAGGTCACCGCCACCGAGCTGGCCGGCGAGCCGATCACCGCGACGCTCACCAGTGCCCCGGGCAACGGCGCGGCGATCGGCGGGCTGAAGGTGACCACCGAGTCGGGCTGGTTCGCCGCCCGGCCGTCGGGGACCGAGGACGTCTACAAGATCTACGCGGAGTCGTTCCAGGGGCCGGAGCACCTGGCCCGCATCCAGGAGGAGGCGAAGGCTCTCGTCGACGCCGTGCTGGCGTAGTTCCGGAGGCTCCCCGTGCGCCCCGTCCGGCCACCGGACGGGGCGCACGCCGTGCTCCCTCCCGGTTGCCCGGAGTTTCTCCCCCGGAGCGTTTCGTGGACCTCGCCTCGCTCGTTGCGAATGAGGCGACCGAAAACGGGGAGGGGGCGGACGATGACCTGGTCTAGGGCGGTCACCGACCCTGGATTCGGGATCGACGTCGTCGAGCCCCGGGCCGCGCGTCCGGTCGGCGCGACGCCGTCGGAACGCCAGCGGGAACCGGTCGGTGGGCTACTGCGCTGCTATCCCGTCAGCTTCCTGGTGCTCGCCCCGTACGCGCTGCTCATCCTGCCGATGGCGGTGCTCAATCACAACCCGCAAACCGGTTTCATCATGCTCGTGGTGGGCCTGGCGCTGCTGGGCAGCGTCTCCGTGGAGACGGCCTGCCTGCTTCTCGGGCGTCCCGATCCACGGTGGCGGCGCGGCATGCGCCAGGCGACCGCCCGGTACCCCCGGATCTATCCGGTGGCCCGCCTGGTCGTGCTGATCAGCATCGCGGCCGACCTGCTGGGGGCGTACCTCGGGGAGGGGAACCTCGTCGCGCAGATCTCCGGGGAGCTGTCCGACACGCCGATGGTGGCGCTGACCAAGTTGTTCTCCGGTTGGGCGGCGCTCGGGTTCGCGCTGCTGGTCGCCAGCTACCTCGGTGGCCGCCTGTCCAGGGCGAAGCTGTACGGCTGGCTGGGCGCGCTCGTCGTCACCAAGGCTGTCGTCACCGTGCTGACCGCCCTCACGGCGCCACTGATCGCCTTCGTCTTCTTTGCGGTGACCGCCGGGGTGGTCTGCGGCGTGTTCCGGTTGCGGTACCTGATGATCGGCACGCTGATGTTGGTCCTGCTGTGGCCGGCCATGTTCGACTACCGCAACGGGATACGGCAGGACCAGGGCGTCGCGGTGGACGACGCCGTCACCGCGACGGACCGGATGCGCCTGGACCGGCAACTGACGGCCGTCGCGGACACGGAGGTTCCCGTCGACCTCGGTCAGCCCAAGGGCGTCGACTACCTCAGGTACGGGCTGGTGCCACGGATTTTGGACCCCGATCGGCCGGCTCTGACGACCGGGCAACAGATCAACCAGTACCTCGGCGGTAGCCGGACGTCGGCCTCCAACTTCCTGTTGCTGGGCAACATCTGGTTCTTCGACGGTCCCGTCGGGGTGGTGGCCGTGCACGCCTTCTGGGCCGGGTTCGTGGCGCTGTTGCTGCGCTGGCGGGGCCGGCCCGGCCCGGCCCGGTTGAGTCTGGTCTGCCTGGTGTTCTCCGACGCGTTGCTCTGGTCCGGCACCTACCCCGACTCGATGATCGGGTTCCTGCAGCACGTGGTGTCGGCGATGACGGTCTTCATCCTGCTGTGGCTGACCCGCAGCCTCCCCGCCGCGCGGGAGCAGTAGGTGCTACTACCGGTGGGTGCCGTCCAGTGACCGCTCGGGTCCGCTCTCGCGTGGCCGGCCGCAGGGGCGTCCCTTGGCCCGGACGCCGGGCGCTGCTTGCCCTGCTCGTCGGGGGTCTGTCCAGTGGTGGCAACCTTTCGTTGGCGATCACCGTCACCCGGCTGGAGTCGATCGGCGGGGTGGGCCAGTTCGCCCTGGCCTTCTCGTTCTACATTCTCGGCTCCGGGCTGGTCCGCAGCATGGTGACCGACTCGACCCTGGCGGCCGGCACCGGGGCCGCCCCCGCCGCCCGGCGGGCCATCCTGCTCGGCACGGTCAGCGGCCTCGCGCTCGGCCTCGCGGGGATCGCGTACGGCTCCTCCTACCTGGTGTTCGCGGGCCTTGCCCTGCCCGGTCTGGTGCTCTACGACTACACCAAGGCGATCGCCGTCGGCGTCGGCACCCCGTCCGGGGCCCTGGCCCAGGAGGCCGCCTGGGCGGCGGTGACCGGCTGCGCCGCGCTGGCCGGCCTGCTCCGGCTGATCGACGCGCCGTACGTGTTCGCCCTCTGGGCGTTCGGTGGTGGGCTGATCGGCGTGGTCGTCGCACTCCACCGCCGGTACCCGGTGCGGCCCGGCTGGCGCGTCGGTCGGGCGGAGAGCCGCGTCTCGGTGGGGTTCGGCACGCAGTTCCTGCTGACCACCGGATCGGCGCAACTGTCGCTGACCGCACTGGCCGCCTTCGCGGGCACCTCGGTGGTCGGCGCGTTGAGCGCCGGAAGAACCCTGTTGGGGCCGGTGAACCTGGTCCTGTCGACCGCCGCCACGCTGATCCTGCCGCAGTTGGCCCGCAGCCGCACCGAGTCCCGCGCGGTGCGGACCAGGGCGGCCGTTCGGCTCACGATGCTGGTGGCTGCCGGCGTCCTGCCGATGACGATCGCGGTCGCCCTCCTGCCCGACCCGGTCGGGACGGCGCTGCTGGGCGTCAACTGGGAACTCGCCCGCAGTCTGCTGGTGTTGCTGGCTTTGGAGAGCCTGCTCTCGGTGCCGGCTGCCGTCGGCTTCGCCGGGCTGCGGGTGGAGCAGGCGAGCCGGCGGGCGATCCTGCTCGGTGTCCTGTTGGGCGGGCTGCGCGTGCCCGTGGTCGTCGCCGCAGCAGTCCTGTTCGGTGCCGTCGGTGCGGCTGGCGCATTCGCGGTGCTCGCCCTGGTGAGCGCCGTCGCCTGGGGAGGCAGCTACCTCCTGCTGCTGCGCGGACGTGAGGCGGACCAGGCACGTGTGACTCCACCGCGAGACCCCGTCCGCGACCTGGCCGACGTGACCCGGCCGAGGTGAGTCCGCCCCTGCCCGGCGGGTGCATCGGGCGGGGGCGGACTCACCTCAGGCGATGGTCGCCAGGGCGGCGCGCACACGCTCCACCACCGCCTTGACCGCCGGCTCGGTCAGTTCGGCGTACGTGGGCAGGTTGATGCCGCGCCGGCTCAGGTCGACGGTCACTGGGCAGTGCGCCGTCGGATCATGGTGCGCGGGCAGGTCGGGGATCGGCACGAAGAAGGGCCGGGTCTCCACGCCGAGTCGATCGAGTGCCTGGGCCACCGCGTCCCGGGAGGTGGCGTCCCCCTCGGCCCCGACCAGGAAGGCGGCCATCCACGGTGCGCGGCGGATGCCGGCGACCACCGGCTGCGCCGACAACGCCGGCTCGTCGGCCAACTGGGCCTCGTAGCCGGCGATCACCGCGTCTCGCTTGGCGATGATTTCGTCGGCCCGGTCGAGCTGGGCGCAGAGCAGCGCGGCCGACAGGTTGGTCATCCGGTAGTTGTAGCCCAACACGGGGAAGTAGTACCGCCGTTGCGGGTCCATTCCCTGGTTGCGTAACAGGCGCATCCGGTCGGCCAGCCCGCTGTCGGAGGTGGTCACACAGCCGCCCTCACCTGCGGTGATCACCTTGTTGCCGAAGAAGGAGAAGGTGGTGGCGTCGGCCAGCGAACCGGTGGGGTGTCCGTCGACAGTGGCGCCGAAGGACTCCGCGGCGTCGGCCACCAGGAGCAGGCCGTGCTGCTGGCAGAGCGTACGCAGGGCGGGGTAGTCGGCGGGATGGCCGTACAGGTCGACGGCGATGACCGCCCGGGTGCGGGGGCCTATCGCGGCCCGGACCGCGGCGGGGTCGACACACCAGCTCTGCGGCAGGACGTCCACACAGACGGCGCGGGCTCCGCAGTACGCGACGGCGTTGGCGGTCGCCACATAGGTCAGGGCGGGAACGATGACCTCGTCGCCCGGACCGATACCGGCGGCGGCGAGGACCAGGTGCAGGGCGACCGTGCCGTTCGCGGTCGCCACCGCCGTCCCGGCGGCGCACCGCTTGGCGAAACGGCTCTCGAAGTCGTTCAGATAGGGGCCCTGGGAGGAGACCCATCCACTTCTCAGGGCGTCGAGGACGTACCGTTCCTCATGTTCGGTGAGACTCGGTCGGGCCACCGGATAGCGGTCTTCCACCATGCTCATGATGCTTCCTCCCCGTTGAGCTCGGAGGCGAAGGCGGACCGTGGCATCGGCCCCGGTCGTCCGTGTGCCACCCAGCGCAGCACGTCGAGGTAGTCGCCTCCGGCGGCCTCCCAGGTGCGGGTGGCCAACCGGCCGTTCGCGTGCCACGCGGCGGCGGCGTAGTGGGCCCGGTCGTCCAGCAGCCGCTGGACCGCCTCGGCCAGGGAGGCCGGCTCCTCGGACCGGAAGACCGTCGCCTCGGCACCGGTGAACTCCAGTTGGGCCAGCAACGGCTCGGCGTCGGCGCAGGCGACGGGCAGTCCCCAGCTGAACGCCTCCAGCATCGCCCCGCTCGCCGCTTCCCAGAGCGACGGGATCACCACGGCGTCGGCGCGGGCGTAGATGGCGTTCAGCTCGTCGAGGGTGACGAAGCCGGGAAAGGACACCCTGCCCCGCAGATCTGGCAGCGCGGCGCGGGCGAGCAGGCGGCTGGCCTCGGGCTCGACCAACGGGCCGGGACAGATCAGCCGGCACTGCGGGAGCAACGCCATCGCCTCCAGCAGCGTCGCGTGGTTCTTGTGGGTCGCGGTGGAGGACGGGTAGACCAGCAGACCCGGTTCGGGCCGCGCGGAGGCGTGTGCGGGCGCGGGCTGGAACGTCGGAGTCGGGATGAGCGCGGTCCGCTCCGCCGCCTCGGGGAACAGCCGCAGGGTCTCCCGGTACGGATGGGGCCAGGTGACCACGACCGCGGACGCGAGAGCCATGTTCTCCCTGACCACGGCGGCGAAGCCGGGGGCGTGGAAGGCGGCGTGCAGGTGCCGGAGGTCGTGCACGACGACGACCGACGGGCCGGGACCGATCGGCGCGCTGTGGAACGGGTACAGCGTGACGTCCGACCCCCGCTGCCGGGGGACCGAGCGCTGCCGGACCGCGTTGACCGCCCTTCGGACGGCGACGGAGTCGCGGACCCGCGTCGGTGTCCAGCGCCGCAGCAGCTGCCCGGGAGCGGTGTCCGAGCGTAGTGGTTGGGCGACCTCGGTCCAGCCGAACTGCCCGGCGGGCACCTGGTCACGCCACTGGCCCAGGGTGCCACGCAGGACGTTCACCCGCAGTTCGCAGGAGGTGTCTGCTGCCATGCCGGTCAGCAGGCCGTAGGTGAAGGCTTCGACCCCGGCGGCGTGGCCGGGGCGGATCGGGGTGGCGTCGACGGTGATCCTCATCGGTCCACCCGAACGAGACGTCCCATCCGTTCGTCTTCGAGGAGTTGACGGTCGGCGTCCACCATCACCCGTACCAGGTCGCTGAACAGCGTCTTCGGTGCCCAGCCCAGGCGATGCCGTGCCTTCGAGTAGTCGCCGATGAGCGCGTCGACCTCGGCCGGCCGGAAGTAGGCGGGGTCGATCTCCACGTACCGCTGCCAGTCCAGCCCGACCCGGTCGAAGGCGGCCTCGACGAATTCGCGCACGCTGTGCCCCTCCCCGGTGGCCACTACGTAGTCCTCCGGGGTGTCCTGCTGGAGGGCCAGCCACATCGCCTCGACGTACTCCGGGGCGTAACCCCAGTCCCGGACCGCGTCGAGGTTGCCCAGGTAGAGCTTGTCCTGGATGCCGGCCTCGATTCTGGCCACCGCACGGGTGACCTTGCGGGTCACGAAGTTCTCGCCCCGCCGAGGGCTCTCGTGGTTGAACAGGATGCCGTTGACACAGAACATGTCCCACGACTCGCGGTAGTTGACCGCCGACCAGAAGGCGTAGACCTTGGCGCACGCGTACGGGCTGCGGGGATGGAACGGGGTCTCCTCGCGCTGCGGGGGCGGGGTGGAGCCGAACATCTCCGAGGAGGACGCCTGGTAGAAGCGGCAGTCGATGTCGGCTGCCCGCGCCGCGTCCAGCATTCGGAGAGCGCCGAGCCCGGTCACGTCCGCCGTGTAACCCGGGATGTCGAAGGAGACGCGCACGTGGCTCTGCGCGCCGAGGTTGTAGATCTCGTCGGGCCGGATGTCGCGGATCAGCGAGGTCAACGAGGCCGGGTCGGACAGGTCGCTGTAGTGGAGGAACAGGCGTGCGTCGTCACTGCGGGGGTGGACGTCGATGCGGTCGATCCGCTCGGTGTTGAACGAGGACGATCTTCGCTTTATCCCGTGCACCGTGTATCCCTTGCCGAGCAGGAGCTCCGCCAGATAGCTGCCGTCCTGACCGGTGGTGCCGGATATGAGTGCCACTCGCGACATGGGATCCTCTCGTGCTGTGTCGGAGGTTGTTTCCGCGACTTCCTTATACCGAAATCCGGGTCGGCGATCATCAGTTTTCATGCAGTGTCCGATGGTTTTGTGAAAATTGCGATTCTCAGTCACTGAATGGATGTTCGCTCGTTGGCCCACTCAGTCCTACGTCTTGAGCTGAGGAGCGAGGATGGCCAGCGACACCACCCCCGTGGCGGAAGTCAGAGGACGGTCGGCGAGTGTGGACAGGGGGAGGTTCCGGGTTCTTGTCACCGCGAGCTACTTCAGTCCCGGCTGGCGGGCCGGCGGGCCCGTCCGTTCCGTCTCCGACGTGCTCGACATGGCCAGTGCCGACGTCTCCACGACCCTGCTGACCCGCGACCGTGACCTCGGCTCCGGCGATTCCTATTCCGGTCTCTCCGGCACCTGGGTGCGGCGTGGCCGGACGAACATCTTCTACCTCGGTGTCCGACACCCGGCGCACTGGCGGATGCTCTGGCGTTCCCTGCGAGGGGCGCGATTCGACCTGCTCTACGTGAACAGCGTGTGGTCGACCTTCTCGATTCTGCCCATCGTCGCGGCCCGGCTCGGCCTGCTGCGGGTGGATCGCATTCTGGTGGCGCCCCGGGGTGAGTTCGGTGCTGCCGCTCTGGGCCTGCACCGGGCCCGTAAGCGGATGTTCCTGGTGGGCTGGCGATGGATGCTACGGGGGCCCAGGGTGCTGTGGCATGCCACCACGCCGCTGGAGGCCGCCGACATCCGGCGGGTGCTGCCCCGGGCGCGGATCGGGGTCGTCGCGATCGCCAGCGGCCCGGAGCCGCGCTGCGCTCCGGCCGAGTTGCCGGCGACCGATCACGCGCGACTGGTCTTCATCGGGCGGATATCACCGATGAAGAACCTCGACCTGCTGCTCGCCGCACTCGCCCACGTGCCGGCCCGGGTGCGGCTCGACATCTACGGTCCGGTGGAGGATCCGAAGTACTGGCAGCGCTGTGAGGAACTGCGCGTCGCCCTGCCGGACCCGTCCGTGGTCAGCTACCGGGGGGAGTTGCGTCCGGAGCAGGTCGGCGAGACCTTCTCGCGATACGACGCGTTCGTCCTGCCGACCCGGGGTGAGAACTTCGGCAACGCGATCGCGGAGAGTCTGGCGGCGTGCTGCCCGGTGGTCTGCTCGGATCGCACGCCGTGGACGGTCGTGCTGCGCGACGGCGGCGGGCAGGTCCTCACCGAGCTGACCCCGGCGGCGTTGGGCGCGCTGGTCAACCAGGTCGCCGTCGCCTCGCCCGAGCAGCGGCAGGCGGCCCGGGTGGCGGCGGGGGACGCCTACCGCCGGTGGCGGGCCAAGCGGCCACGGGTGAGCGTCCTCGACCAGGCGTGGCAGGCGATCAACGACCCGGTGTGCCGGGTGCCCCCACAGGGCCGGTCGTCCTGACCGGCCACCCCGCCCGAAACCCCACCATCGGCTACTAGGAGGCGTCCAGTGACCCGGGTGATGACCGTCGTCGGGACCAGGCCGGAGATCATCCGCCTGTCCCGGGTGATCGACATGTTGGACCGGACCGTGGAACACACGTTGGTGCACACGGGACAGAACTGGGATCCCGCGTTGTCCGACATCTTCTTCACCGAGCTGGGCGTACGGCCGCCCGATCGCTTCCTGCGGGCCGACACCCGGTCGCTCGGCAGCCTGCTCGGCGCAGTTCTGGTCGGCACCGAGAAGGCGATCGGTGAGCTGCGCCCGGACGCGCTGCTGGTGCTCGGCGACACCAACAGCGCCATCGCGGCGCTGATGGCGCGACGGATGAAGGTTCCCGTCTACCACATGGAGGCGGGCAACCGCTGCTTCGACCTGAACGTCCCGGAGGAGACCAACCGCCGGCTGGTGGACCATGTCGCCGACTTCAACCTGGTCTACTCCGAGCACGCCCGGCGCAACCTGCTCGCCGAAGGGCTGCATCCCCGCCGTATCCTGCACACCGGCTCGCCCATGCGCGAGGTGCTCGGCCACTACCAGCCGCAGATCGAGCGGTCCACCATCCTGGCGCAGCTCGAACTCGAACCGGGCGGCTACTTCGTCGTCAGCGCGCACCGGGAGGAGAACGTCGACCACCCGGACCGACTCCGCCGGCTGCTGGACTGCCTCTGCGCGGTGCGGGACGAGTGGCGACTGCCGCTGCTGGTCTCCACCCACCCGCGTACCCGCAAGCGCCTGGAGGCGCTCGCCGTCGACGGCACGCTCCTGGAGGGCATCACCTTTCACGAGCCGTTCGGCTTCTTCGACTACGTCACCCTGCAACGGCACGCCCGGTGCACGCTGTCCGACAGCGGCACCGTCAGCGAGGAGGCGGCGATTCTCGGGTTCCCGGCGGTGACCCTCCGGGAGTCCATCGAGCGTCCCGAGGCGCTCGACTCCGGGGCGATCGTGATGACGGGTCTGGACCCGGCCGGTGTGGTGGAGGGCGTGCGGGCCGTGGCGGCCCAGGTGGCGGCCGGTGCGGTCGCGTGCCCGCTCGACTACCAGGTCCGGGACACGTCACGCCGGGTGGTCGACTTCATCCTCTCGACCGTGCGCCGGCATCACGACTGGGCGGGCATCCGCCGATGACCGAGCCACCGGCCGGGCGGGCACGCCCGTGACCACCGTGCCCGCCGGGACGTCCCGGGTCACACACGCTCCCGCGCCCACGACGGCGTCCCGGCCGACCGTCAGTCTCGGCAGGACGGCGGCGGTGGTGCCCACCATGACGCCGTCGCCCAGTCGGCAGTTGCCGGAGACCGCCGCGAGCGGGTTGACCGAGACATGGTCACCGAGGACGGCGTCGTGGCCCACGGTGCAGTTCTGATTGAGGTGCACATGGCGTCCCAGCACCACGTTCGTCGTCACCCTGGCACCGCCGGCTGCGAACAGACCCTCCTGGAAGACACAGTCCGGGCCGATCTCCGCCGCCGGATGCACCACCGTGGCGGCGGGCAGGCCGTACCGGGTGAGGACGTGGTCTGTCTCGCGGCGCAGCCGCGGGTGTCCCACGCCCAGCGCCACCCGGGTGGTGGACGACAGCCCAGCCAGCCGGCGGGTCGGACCGAGGAAAGGAACCCCGAGACGCCGCACCAGCTCCACGTTGGGCTCGGTGGGGTAGTCGTCGACGAAGCCGAGAACCTGCCACCGGGCCCCGTCGTCGTCCGCTCGGGCGTTCAGCAACCGAATTACGCCGTATATCTCACGGCCCATCCCGCCCACGCCTACGATCACTACGTCGGTGGTCAACCGTTGCTCCCTCGGCTACGGAGAATGCCCGTCGCGCCCCGCCCCTGGGCCCTGTCGCGGCACCGGTGTTTCGGTGGGTGCGACGCCGCGGGCCACGAGCGCGCCCGTTCCGCCGGCCCCGGCATCCGGTGCGGGCTGCGCCCGGCGGGTGCCGGTGCTCTCATCGCTGTCCATGCGTTCCAGAGACTCATATGGGGGTGCCGATCTCCGGACGGCACGGTGAAGGTGGGCCGATAGTGAAGAGACTGACAAGGACGCTCCCCCGCGACGACTCCGCCGCGACGACGCGCCGATCGTTCCGGACCAGCGGTGCCGTGGGCAACTACCGGGTGGTCGCGACTGCGGGCGTGTTCGAGCCGGGCTTCCGTGGCGGTGGCCCGATCCGTTCCCTGCGGTACATCCTGGACACCCTCCCGGGGGATCTCGACGTCACCCTGATCACCCGGGACCGGGATCTCCACTCGCCTGCACCCTACCCCGGGCTGTCCGGACGACTACTGCGGCGCGACGACCGCTCCGCCGTCTTTTATCTCGATCCGTACGCGCCACGGCACTGGGTCCGGCTGATCCGGCACATCCGTTCCCGCCCGGTCGACCTGCTCTACGTCAACAGCATCTGGTCGCTGTTCTCGGTGCTGTCGATCCTGGCGGTGGGGCTGCGCCTGGTGCGCGTCGGGGCCATCCTGGTCGCCCCGCGCGGCGAGCTGTCGCCCGGTGCCCTGGCGATCAAGGCACCCAAGAAACGCCTCTTCCTGGCGGTGTGGGCACCGCTGCTACGCCGGCTCCAGGTGCGCTGGCAGGCATGCAGTTGGCTGGAGGAGAAGCAGATCCAGGCGAACATGCCGTGGGCGCAGGTGATGGTGAACGGCAACGAGAGCCCGATCCCGGCGCTCCCGGCCCCGCCGGTCGTCGCGCACGACGGGCCGCTGCGGTTGGTCTTCGTCGGCCGGATCTCGCCGATGAAGAACCTGTCCTTGGCCCTGGAGGCGGTGGCCGGCACCACCCGTCCGGTGGATTTTGACATCTTCGGCCCCCGGGAGGACACGCACTACTGGTTGCGGTGCCAGCGGATCATCGCGGCCATGCCGGGTCACGTCCGGGTCCGATACCTCGGCGAACTCGAGGCGGCGGACGTCATGCCGACGTTCCGTCGATACGACGCCTTTCTCTTTCCGACCCTCGGCGAGAACTTCGGCCACGTGATCCTGGAGAGTCTGGCGTCCGGCTGCCCGGTCATCTGTTCGGACGAGACGCCGTTCAGCGAGCTGATCGTCGACACCGGTGGGGAGGTGGTCCGGCCGGCGACCGCGGCCGGCCTCAGCCGGGTTCTCGACCTGCTCGCCGGCCGATCGGCCGGCGAGCGGGCCGAGGCGAAGGAGACGGCCGGGCGGCGGTACCGGTGCTGGCGGCAGCGCAACCGGGAGCGCAACGTGCTGGACCACGCCCGCCAGTTCTGTCGCTGATGCGTCCGGGGCGGGAGACCCGTCACCGTGGACGGAGCCGAGTCGTTGGCCCAGTGACCGGGCCGGCGTACGCGGGTCGGTCGTCAGTTGCCGTATCCCTGCGATCAAGGACCGCCAGTGCCCAGTCGCGTTCGTACGATGGCCCGGCGAGTACGGGACCACCTGGCCGCGTCTCGTGACCCTGAGGCGTTCGTCCGGTCCCTGGGGGTGAACCTGACCGGACGGGTCAGGTTCTATGGCGTCAACCGGGCGATGTTCGGCTCGGAACCGTGGCTGATCACCATCGGCGACAACGTCTACATCACCTCCGAGGTGCAGTTCGTCACCCACGACGGTGGCACGTTGATCCTGCGCAAGGACTATCCGGATCTCGACTGGACCGCACCGATCACCATCGGCGACGACGTCTACATCGGCATGCGCTCGATGATCCTGGCCGGCGTCACCATCGGTAACCGGTGCGTCATCGGAGCCGGTTCGGTCGTCACCCGGGACATCCCGGACAACACCGTCGCCGCCGGGGTGCCGGCACGGCCGTTGCGCACCACCGACGAGTACCTGGAGCGGCTGCGGGCCAAGTCGCTGGGCATCGGGCACCTCCCCGTCCCGGCGAAACACGAGGCGATGAAGCGGATCTACGGCGTCACCACCGGCTGAGGGCAGGTCGGGACGGTGCCGCCCGGTTCAGGCCCGCCGGTACGCCACCTGCGGCGGAGGGAACTGGTGCACTCCGGCGATCGTGATCGCCCCCAGCGCACCGGTCGTCCCGGTCACCTCGTAGCCGAACCGGTCCCCGGTCATCGCCGCCGCGCTGCCGCCGAGGTTCAGCGTGGTGGCGGCGCTGACGCCGCTGGCCCGCAACGTGGGCGGGGTGGTGCCGTTGGTCTGCCACACGTGCCCGTACCAGTGCCAGCCGGCGGGCAGCACCACGGGAGCACTCAGCACGGACTCCTTCACCCCAGGGGAGGTGACGGCGACGCTGCCGAAGTCGGCGATCGGGCCGAGGACGGCGGGACGACCGGTGGCCGGATCGTGGGCGTACACGCCGTGCCGCAGCACGCCGGTGCCCGCCACGGTGACCTCCACGCAGACCCGGTCGATCGGGGTGGGCTCGGCCAGATGGACCGGGTGCAGCAGCAGCCGCTGGTAGGTGCCGGTGTAGGTGCGGTTCTGGGTCGGGCCGGACAGCGTGAGGAAGTAACTGCCCCGGGGCCCGGTCGCCCCCGGCAACGGTCCCGAACCGGCCTGGTCGGGTTCCGCGCGCCACATTCCGTACCCGGGGGAGACCGGCACGCTGTACGGGATTCCGTCGACGGTGACCCGATCCGGCACGCTGAGGTTCGTCGGACCGACCGGGACCAGCAGCCGGTGGAACAGCTGCGGCGCCGCCATCTCGGCCTGGGCCACGGTGTCGACCCGTTCGATCACCACGAAGTCCGCGCCGCCGTCGGACACCACGATCTCGGTGGCGGTCGAGGGCGGCGCCAGGTAGCGGCGGTAGGCGGTGCCGGTCACCGACTCCCCGGCGGCCAGGGTGCGACCCCACACCAGTTGCGGGTAGTTCTTCTTCAGGCTGGAGCTGATGAACCAGCCCTTGGCCGTGGTGTACCGGACCCGGATCTCGGGGGCCCCGTCCGCGACCGGCAGCAATCCGACGGCGATGCCCCACTGCTGCATCCCACCGCCGCTGACCACCCACTGGGTCATGCTGCTCGCCGGCATCAGCGGGTTCCGGAGCGTCGCCGGGGTGAAGTCGGTGAGCGCGGTCAGGGTGTCGATGTTCGCCCAGACGGACCAGTTCAGGCCGCCGGCCACCCCCACGTTCGGCATGAACTGCCGGCGGCTGCCCCCGGCCACCGGGGTCAACGGCCCGCACTGGGTGACCCCCGCGTTGAGGGTGAACCGGGTCAGCGCGGTGACCGTCTGCGCGACGGTCAGGCTGCCGCCGGGCGACCATCGATAGAGGTTCGAGATGCGGCACAGGGAGGGGAGCTGCGGCATGATCGTGGCGATCGGGGTGCCGATGTTCGCCCTGGCGGTGTCGATCATCCCCTGGTAGGAGGGGATGACGTAGGACTCCCGGATCACCAGCTCCTGCCCGGTCGACCGACCGTCGGGCAACGGCCGGCCGTCGAGTTCGACGACCACCGTGTGGGAGTGGGTGGCCGGGCGGATCTGCACGTCCGGGGTGAGGTCGGTGATCGGCACGGTGGTCCGGTTTGTCGCCCCCGAGGCGTGGGTGAGCGGCGCGGCCGGCCTGACCCGGGCACCCTGGGCGATACCGTCCACCACCGTGTACGGGTTGCCGAAGAGCAGGC
This sequence comes from Micromonospora sp. NPDC051925, assembly GCF_044548625.1. Taxonomy (NCBI): domain Bacteria; kingdom Bacillati; phylum Actinomycetota; class Actinomycetes; order Micromonosporales; family Micromonosporaceae; genus Micromonospora; species Micromonospora sp. NPDC051925. The sequence continues at coordinate 29,335 of NZ_JBIUCH010000007.1, forward strand.
TGTTGGCGTTGGTCACCGCCAGCAGGGTGAAGATGCGGGCCCCGTCGCTCCACTGCGAGCCCACGTCGGCGGTGGTCTTGCCGTGGTTGGCCACGGCGATCTGGTTGCCGACGTTGTAACCGTGGTTGCCGCCGACGTACGACCAGCCGGTGTTGATCGGACAGTTGTCGTCCGAGGTGTCATGGACACGGGTGCCGACGGCCGACATGACCGGCCAGACCTGGGCGTCGGTCGCGGTCGAGGGCACCAGGGCGACCTGGGGAAGACCGGAGTGCCACAGACCGACCATGCTCTCCGCGTACGCGAGGTTGGCGGGCATGACCACGTCCCGGGTGGCATCGAAGCGTGACCTGATGGACATCAGGGCGTTGGACCGGTAGACGATCAGTTCGGGCATCCTGCACACCTCCACCGCGAACCCGTGATTGCTGCTGTCACTGTGCGCGTTTACGCAGCTCACGGCGGTTCTCCGTCGGTTCTCGGACAGCACCGCAGGCCGTTCGGTGGATGTCGGCCAGCCAACCAGCCGGCCGGTGCGGGTGTCCTGAACAGGTGAATCTCCGTCGTCGCCGTAACGCCCTGCGCGCTCGTTCGATGTACAGGTGATCGTGCGTATTCCGGGGGGTTTTCATGCGCGTTCTGATCACCGGTGGTGCCGGCTTCATCGGGTCCAACCTGGCCCGCGCCGCACTGGCCGAGCCTGCCGTCAAGGAGGTGAGCGTCCTCGACGACTTCTCGATCGGGCTGCGGAGCAACCTCGACGGGCTGGACGTCGACCTCATCGAGGGCTCGATCCTGGACCCGCTCGCCCTGGACACGGCGATGGCCGGGCAGGAGGCGGTGGTCCACCTGGCCGCGCTGCCCAGCGTTCCCCGCTCACTGCGCGACCCACTCGCCTCCCATCACGCGAACGCCACCGGCACTCTGATGGTGCTGGAGGCGGCCCGCCGGCAGGACGTCGGACACGTGCTCGTCGCCTCCTCCTCCTCGGTGTACGGCATGAACCCGGCGTTGCCCAAGGTGGAGCTGAGCTGGACCCGCCCGATGAGCCCCTACGCGGCCAGCAAGCTCGCCACCGAGGCGTACGCCCTGGCTCACCAGGCGTCGTTCGGGCTGCCGACGTTGGCCTTCCGGTTCTTCAACGTCTTCGGCCCCGGGCAGCGGCACGATCACGCGTACGCGGCCGTCATTCCCCGGTTCGTGCACGCCGCCCTGCGCGGCGAACCGGTGCTGGTGCACGGCGACGGCACCCAGTCCCGCGACTTCACCTACGTCGGCACGGTCTGCGAGGTCATCCTCGACGCGCTCCGTCGCCGGGTGCACCATCCGCATCCGGTCAACCTCGCCTTCGGTGCCCGGGCCAGTCTCCTCCAGGTCCTCGACGAACTGGAGGAGCTGTTCGGGCGGCCGATCTCCCGCGAACACGCGCCGCCGCGTACCGGAGACGTCCCGCACTCGTTGGCGGACAACGCCACCCTGCGGCACCTGTTTCCGGACGTGACGCCGGTCGCCCGCCCGCAGGGGCTGCGGGCGACGGGCGAGTGGATGGCGGGGCGACTGGGCGTCGTACCTGCCACGCTGCGGTGACCCGGGCCGCGAGTCGGGTAGAACCGGGGCCGTTCGTCGCCGCCTCGCCGGCCGGGATGACGGCACCGGCACCGGCACCGGCCCCGGCGGTGGATCGGGACCGTACCGTCACGGTGGGCATCGCCACCGCGATGGTGGCGAAGGGTATCGGCCTGGCCGCACCGCTGGTCATCACCCCCGCCTGCTTCCGGTACCTCGGTGACCAGCGGTACGGCCTGTGGATGGCGATCACCGCTCTCACCGGGATGGCCTGGTTCGCCGATCTGGGGCTGGGCAACGGGCTGCTCACCCGGCTCAGTCAGCTGACCGGCGATCCCCGCCAACAGGCCAGGGAGGTCTCCAGCGCCTTCGCCACCCTCGGCGTGGTCGCGGTGCTGCTGCTGGCTGCTCTCGTGGTGGTCACTCCCGTGGTGCCCTGGGCCGAACTGTTCGCCGTCCGTGACCCGGCCGTCGCCGCGCAGGCCCCCACCCTGGTCCTGATCTGCTTCGGCTCCTTCGCGGTCAACATGCCGCTCTCGCTGATCCAGCGGGTTCAGTACGCCCGCGGTGAGATGGTGCAGAGCAACGTCTGGCAGTCGGCCGGAGCCCTGGCCGCGATGGCCGTCGTGCTCGTGGCCATCGCTGCCGGTTGGGGACCGCTGACGGTCATCGCTGGCGCGGTGCTGGCCGTGCCGGTGACCAACCTGCTCAACACCGTGACCTACTTCTGGTCCTCCGACCCTGCCGACAGGCCGGGGCCGCGACTCGTGCACAGGGCCACCGTCGTCGGCCTGCTCCGGCTGGGCCTGCAGTTCTTCGCGCTCACCACGATGTCATCGATCGCGCTGAACGTGGACAACCCGCTGATCGCGAACATCTTGGGGCTCGCGACGGCGGCGCACTACGCGGTCGTGGGGAAGCTGTTCGGCGTCCTGTGGATCTTCGTCGGGCTGGTGGGCATGACGGTGTGGCCGGTCAACGGCGCTGCCCTGGCGCGGGGCGAGGTGGCCTGGGTACGCCGCAACACCCGCCGCATGGTGCTGCTGTACGGGTTGGTCGTGGGGGCGGCCGGAGTGGTGCTGGTCGGCTACGGACACCGGCTGATCGAACTCTGGGTCGGTGGCGTCGACCGCTCGACGATCCGGCTCCCGGTCCTCGTCGGGCTGGCGAGCTGGTCCTTTCTGGTGGCGATCACCTCCCCGCTGATCATGGTGCAGAACAGCATCGGCCTGCTCCGGCCGCAGTTCGTCGGCTGGGCCTTGTTCCTGCTGCTGGCGACCGTGCTCAAGATCTGGGGACTGCGGCAGTTCGGCCTGGCCGGCCTGCCTGCGGCGGCCTGCGTCGCGTACCTGCTCACGATGGTGCCGGCTGCGCTGCTGGGGTACTGGCGCGCAGTCGCCCGGTACGGCCCGTCATGACCGGGTACGCCGGCCGATTGCGGGTGCTGCGGGTCGTCGGCGAGCTGAACTTCGGCGGCACCGAGGTGCGTACGGCGGAGCTGCTGCCCCGGCTGTCCGCAGCCGGCGTCGAGGTGCACCTGGTGACGCTCAGCGACGAGGTCGGGCCGGGCCCCCTGGCCGACGTGGTCATCCGACACGGCGGCACGGTCACCGCGTTGCCACTCGACCTGCGGTTCGCCGTCCGGTTCCTGCGTCTGATCGGGCAACTGCGGCCGGACGTGCTGCACGTCGACTGCGCCAACTTCTCCGGCGTGCTGCTCGCGTTCGGCGCGCTGCGCGGTGTGTCCGGACGCGTCGCGCACTTCCGGGGGGACGACAATCAGCACCGGAACCCCCGTCGCCGGGCCTACCGGTGGATCAGCGGGAGGCTGCTGCGCTTCTTCGCCACCGACATCCTCGGCGTCTCGCCCAGCTCGCTCACTTTCGGCTACGACCCCGCCTGGCCCGACGACCCCCGCTGCCGGGTGGTTCTCAACGGGCTCGACCTGGACCGGCTCCGTCGGCCCAGCTCCGACGATCTGCGGGCGCTGATCGGTGCGGGAGCGGCGGATCTGGTGTGCGTGACCGTCGGTCGGGCCTCACCGGACAAGCGCCGTTGGCTCCTGCCGCCGATCCTGGCTGCCCTGCGTGACCGGGGCGTGCAGGCGCACGCCGTGCTCGTCGGCCCGGGCGACAGGGCGGACGACGACCGCGTCCGGGCGGCGGCGGTTGCCGCCGGGCTCGGCGACCGGGTGCACCTGTTGGGCCCGCGTGACGACGTGGGTGGGCTGTTGCGACAGGCCGACGTGGTGGTCCACCCCTCTCGCCTGGAAGGGCTACCGGGGGGAGTGCTGGAGCCGGTCGCGTTGGGCGTCGGCACGGTGGCCGCCGACCTGCCGGGCGTGCGCTTCATCGGCGAGCGGCTGCCCGGCGTGACGATCGTCGATGTCGAAGCCGCACCGCAGGTGTGGGCACGTGCGGTCGGTGCGGCGGCGGCGTACACCGCGACGACCGCCGCCTCGGTGGCCGCTGAGCGTTTCACGCGCAGCGTCTTCGCCATCGACACGGCGGCCAGCATCTACCTGGAGATCTACCGACGGTGGGCATCGGTCCGCCCGGGGCAGGAACGGGCATCACGAGAGAGCAGCCGACCACCGGTCGGCTCGGAACGGTGAGAGAGATGAACGATCAGACCCTGGTCGTCGGCCCGCGGCCCCGGCCGGACGGCGGATCGCCCGGGCGGGCCGACCGGCCCCGTCCGCTGCTCGTCGGCGCGTACGCCTTTCCGCACGGGGACGCCACCTCCAATCGTCTGCTGCAACTCGCCCGGTCCGCCGCGCCCGACGGTGCGTGCACGCTTGTCGTCAACGACTGGCCCTGTGAGGTGGCCTTCCCGGCCCGGCTGCCCGACGTAGCCGGCGTCGACCTGGTCACCATGCGGGTCCGTGGCCTGCACCGGCTCACTCGGATGCCGGCCCGGCTGGCTCGGCCGATTCGGGTGCTGCGGGCCATCCGGCGGCAGGGTGTGCGCCCAGGCGACGTCAGCGTGGTGTTGCTACCGATGGCGCTGATGACCCTCGGCAACTGGACGGTCCTGCGTCTCGTGCTGCGCTGCCCGGTGGTGGTGGACGCCAGCGAGCGCCACGACCGGCGTCAGTTCCGGCACGGCTGGCTCATCCCGTACTTCGTCCGGCACCGCTGGTCTACCTTCCTGGCCACCCGGCTGGTCCATCGGGCCACGGCGGTCTCCACCACGTTGGCCGACTACCTCTCGGGGCACGGGCTGGAGGTGCTGGTGGTGCCGCCGCAAGTGGACTGCGACGAGTTTCGGGCGGCGCAACCGCCCCCGCTCTCCGCCGGCCTGCGTCTGCTGTACGCCGGCACCCCCGGACGTAAGGACATGTTGGACGTGATCGTGCGCGGGATCAGCCGACTCACGCCGGACCAACAGCGACGGGTCAGCCTCACCATCGCCGGGATCACCCGGGACGACGCTGCCACTCGCTCGGACCTCGACGTCGCGGTGCTGGACGGGCTGTCGGCTGACGTGCGGTTCCTTGGTCGCGTCTCCCGGGCCACCGTGCTGGCACTGCTCTCGGAGTCGCACTTCTCGATGCTGGTCCGCCCCACCGGGGGGTACGCGGCCAACGGTTTCCCGTCCAAGGTGCCGGAGAGTCTCGCCGCCGGCTGCCCGGTGTTGCTCAACCACACCAGCGACCTGGCCGCCTACGTGCACGACGGCGTCGAGGGGCTGGTGCTCGACGGCAACGGGCCGGACGACGTGCGGTGGGCGATCGAGCGCGCGTTGCGGCTCCGGGACGAGGAGTGGAGGGCGATGAGCCGGGCCGCGCGGTCGAGGGCCTGCGAGTCGTTCGACCACCGGGCCTGGCGGGACCGGGTCAGTGCCTTCGTGGTAGCCGACGACCGCAGCTGAGCAGCGCGATCCGAGGGGAGGCGGACGGCCCGCCCACCCCCCGGATCTCAGCGCAGCACCGGGGACGGCCGGCGCGGCAGGTCGTCCACCAGGCCGCTGATCCGTTCCGGGTGCGGTTCGGCGTCGGACGGCTCGGTGCGGTCGGCGGCGTCCCGACCGGCGTGGGCCTGATCCTCGGGCAGGTGCAGCAGGACACCGGCGACCACGGACCAGAACACGTACGGGTACGCCTGTCCCGTGCCGAAGATGGCCGACTCGGTGATCTGGATCAGCAGGCCGGTGACGACGAGCCAGACCAGCCCCGAGTTGGCCCGGCGCACCGGTGCCCGCAGCACGACCCGGCCGACGGCCAGGAGCAGCAGCAGCAGCGTTGGCACCACAGCGAGGCCCAGCTCCAGCAGCAGTTGCAGATAGCTGTTGTGCACCACACTGACCCCTGGCCCGAATGACTCGTCGAGACCGGCGAGGGAGACCAGGTGATTCCGGGACGCGTACCCGAAGCCCAGTGCGGGGCGGTTCTGCCACCACAGGTCGACAGTCGCCCGCCACATCTCCGTCCGGCCGTTGGACAGGTCGCCGCCGGCGGGATCGGTGAAGCGCAGCACGAACTGCTGCATCCAGGGTGCCGCGAAGATGACCGGCAGCAGGTTGAACAGGTAGGCCACCAGTAGCCCCGCGGTCAGCCCCGCGGTCAGCCGGGCCAGCCGGCCGAGCCCGTGGCGCAGCACGATCCAGAGGGCACCGACGAGCACGGCGATCAGCCCGGTGCGGGATTGGGAGAGCAGGAGACAGGCGGTGACCGGCACCACGCCGAGCAGCTCCGCGCGTCGTCGGGACTGCCGGTAGACAGTCCAGCCCAACGGGATGGTCAGGGCACAGACGACGCCGAGCATGTTGGGATTGTTGTAGAGGCCCTCGAACCGCTCGGTGCGGGACAGCGCGGCAAGGAGAGTGCCGTCGGTGAGCCCGAGACCGAGGCTGACCAGGGCGGAGGCGCTCAGGACCAGGTAGACCACGCGGAGGTCGGCCATCATGACCGCCCGAGCCGGCCAGCGGAACCGCAACAGTACGTGCACCAGCGCGGCCAGCAGGAGCAACGCGATGCCGCGCTGGAGGGTCTCCAGCGGTACCACCGACCAGGCGAAGCTCAGCGTGGCGAGACCCCCCGTCGCCCAGAGCGCGCCGATGAGGAGGCGGGTCCACGGGTCGATCCGGAACACCGTCCGGCTCGGCGTGCACAGCGCCCAGACGACCAGGGCGGCGACCGCCACGTATCTGGCATAGAAGCTGGCATCGACCAGGTCGGGCAGCTTGGACGAGGCGCAGAGCAGTAGCGTCATGGTCAGGCCGAGCAGCCATCGCCAGCCGTCCACCTGCCGCGCGAGCGCGAACAGCAGTGGAGGAAACAGCACCACCGCGCCGGCCGCGATCAGTGGAATGTTGACGCTGACGATGGTGGTGACCACCACGATGACGACTGCCCCGATGATCGGGGTCAGTTGACCCACTCGGTTCCCCACGTGCTGTCCTTTGACTCCGGCGGGCCGGCAGCGCCGGCGGTGGTCGTTGGTCCGTCAGAACGGCACGGTCTGCCGGCCGGGCCGAGCCTGATCGAGCGCCCACCGGGCCCGGGCGTCGTGCATCGCCCCGATCATGTCCGGCCAGCTCGGCGGACGGTAGCCGGTCGCCCGGGCAAGGGCGTCCGCGCGCATCGAACGGTCGCAGGTGAACTCATCGTCCGGCACCAGGTCACCGGACCACCCGTACACCTCGGCGACCAGTCGGAGCAGGTCGTACTTCGAGATCGGTGCGGCGGCGACGTGGTACAGCCCGCACAGCTCCTCGCGGGGCAGGATCACCGTCCGGAGCAGTCGGGCGAACTCCACGGTCGTCACTCCGCTGTAGATGGCCCTGGTGAAGCCCCGAACCTGACCTCGCTGGGAGAGGAACCAGTCCACCAGGGAACGGTTCGTGGTCAGCTCGTGTCCGACGATCGAGGTACGCAGCGTCAGCGCCGAGACCCCCGTCGCCTCACCCAGCAGTTTGGACCGCCCGTATAGGTCGGGCGGGTCGGGCAGGTCGTCCTCCAGGTAGCCGCCCCGTCGGCCGGAGAACACGCAGTCGGTGCTGACGTGGACGAGCCTGCTGCCCAGCTGGGCGCACGCGTCGGCGAGCAGGTGCGGGAACAGCGCGTTGAGGGTGACCGTGGGCACCGCGTCCTGCACGTCCGGCCGTTGCTTGATGACGCCCACACAGTTGACGACGACATCCGGCCGCAGTTCGTCCACGAGTTGCCGGACGCGACCGAACCGGGTCACGTCCACCGCAGGGACGATGCGGGCGAGCAGGTGCGGTGGGAACCACTCCGCCCGGTCGTCGATGTTGCGGGCGAGACCGTGGACGTCGAGATCCGGATCGTCGCCGAGTTCGCGCAGCACGGCGTGGCCGAGCATGCCGGTGACGCCGACGACGAGAACCCGTCGTGCCGGGCGCTGGTCCCCCCGGCGGTCGCCCCGCTGATCCGCCTGGTGGTCGCTGCGCCGGCGGGGCACCCGGTCGGGGCGAGCGGCGTCGGCGGCCGTGCTCATGTCGTCACCACGGCCGCTGCGGCGGCCTCGACCTGCGTGCGCACCTCGGGCAGCGTCATCAACAGCGCCTCGATCTCGGGTACGGACAGCCGGCGGGCGTTGTGCGAGTGGAAGTCGGCGAGGCGGCCGTGCTCGACGTCACCCTCCTCGAAGTAGAGGGAGTAGTTGAGGTCACGGCTGTCCACCGGCACCCGGAGGAAGTCGCCGAGATCCTCGGCGAACGCGAGTTCCTCACGACTGGCCAGGGTCTCGTAGAGCTTCTCCCCGTGTCGGATGCCGAGCACGTTGAACTTCGCCGGCACTCCGAACAGGTTGCACAGCGCCGTGGCCAGGTCGCCGATGGTGCAGGCGTCGGCCTTGCGGATGAAGACGTCCCCGGGCTGGCCGAAGGTGAACGCGTGTTCCACCAGCTCGACCGACTCGGGCAGGGACATCAGGAAACGGGTCATCGACGGATCGGTGACCGTCGGCAGCCCGCCCCGGAGGATCTGGTCGATGAACAGCGGAATCACCGATCCGCGCGAGTACATCACATTGCCGTAGCGCACACAGCAGACCCGGGTCCGGGCCGCCGCGTTGTTGCGGGAGTGCGCCTGCGCCACCTTCTCCATCAGCGCCTTGGTCATGCCCATCGCGTTGACCGGATAGACGGCCTTGTCGGTGCTCAGCAGGACCAGCGTCTCCACGCCGACACGCTCGCAGGCGTCCACCACGTTCGCGCTGCCGAGCACATTGGTGCGGACCGCCTCAAGCGGGAAGAACTCACAGGAGGGCACCTGCTTGAGAGCCGCAGCGTGGAAGACGAACTCCATTCCCCGAGCGGCCTTCAGCACGCTGTCGTAGTCCCGGACGTCGCCGACGTAGTAGCGGACCCGGTCATTGCCGAGGCGGTGCCGCATGGCGTCCTGCTTCGACTCGTCACGGCTGAGGACCCGCACCTCGGCGGCACCGGCGTCGAGCAGTCGGGACACCATCGTCTGGCCGAACGACCCGGTGCCCCCGGTGATCAGGAAACGCCTGTCCGAAAGCGAGGAAAGCATATCTCCTCCTGCCTGTTTCCCGGCGGACCATCCTCGGGAATCGCGTTCTCGTCAAAGGTGACCATACTGTTGCAATAACGAGACCGTGCGCGCTTTGCGGTAAAGGGAGGAACGGTCACGTTTCACGTTCCGCGAGGTGCTCCGCGCTCTCCATTGTCGACCCGCCCGGGGTGGCGAATGTGAAAGCGCGAGTCGTCCGCCGCAAAGGTGATAGGTGTGTTTCATGCCCAAAGTTGCTGTCCACACGGCGCAGACGCGCGCCGGTGCCTCCGGCCCGGCGGCCGGACGGGGAGCCGCCTCGGCCACCCCGACGACCCGGCGACCGTACGACCGCTGGAAGCGGCTCCTCGACGTGCTCGGCGCGCTCTTCGTCCTGACCGTCGGGGCACCCCTGTTGGCCCTGGTCGCCGTGGTGGTGCTGGTGACGCATGGCCGACCTGTGTTGTTCCGGCACACCCGCCCCGGCCTGCACGGCGAACTGTTCGAGGTGGTGAAGTTCCGCACCATGCGCCATCCCGAGCCGGACCGGGGACTGGTGACCGACGCGCAGCGCCTCACCAGGGTGGGGCGGTGGCTTAGGGCGAGCAGCCTCGACGAACTGCCGGAGTTCTGGAACGTGCTGCGTGGCGAGATGAGCGTGGTCGGCCCCCGTCCGCACCTCGTGCGTTACCTCGGCCTCTACAGCCCCGAGCAGGCCCGCCGGCACGAGGTGCGGCCGGGCATCACCGGGCTTGCCCAGGTGCGTGGGCGCAACGCGCTCAGCTGGGAGGCGAAGTTCACGTACGACGTCGACTACGTCGACCGACGATCCTTCTTGCTGGACCTGAAGATCTTCCTGGCCACCGTCTGGGTGGTGCTCAGCCGACAGGGGATCTCGGCCCCCGGCGCGGCCACCTGGCACGAGTTCACCGGCAACGACCAGCCCCCCGTGCCGTCGCCGACGGGCGGCCAGGATGCCGCGCCCCGCCGATGAACCGGGTACTGCTGCTCGGCGCCGGCGGATTCCTGGGCCGCCATATCCGCTCCGTGCTGGTCGGCCACACCATCGTCCGGTCGCCCACCCGTGCGGAGTGCGACCTGGTCCGGATGGACCTGCCGGCACTGATCGCGCTGGTCGCCCGGGAGCGGCCGGACGTGGTGGTGACCGCGGCGGGGCAGATCGTCGGTTCCGGCGCAGACTTCGTGCAGGCGCATGTCGTGACGACCGCGAAACTGATCGAGGCGGTGGCCGCCGCCGCCCCCGGGGCGCGGCTGATCCGGATCGGCTCGGCGGCAGAGTACGGTGCCGTGCCGCACGGCCTCACCGTCGGGGAGGAGCAACCGGCCGCACCCGTGAGCGAGTACGGGCTCAGTCACCTCGCCGCGACCCGCCTGGCGGAGTTCGCGGGCGAAGCCGGCCGCCTCGACACGATCGTGCTGCGGGTCTTCAATCCGGTCGGACCGGGGATGCGACCGGGCAACATCCTGTCTCGGGTGACCGCGATGGTCAGCTCGGCGGCGGCCGGCGGCGCGACCGACATCGCACTGGGGCTGCACGACACGTATCGGGACTTCGTCGACGTGCGGGACATCGCGGCGGCGGTGCTGGCCGCAGCGCGGTGCCCGGCGGGTCCGCAGCGGGTCTTCAACGTGGGTAGCGGACGAGCGGTGGCGACGCGCGACGTCGTCCGACTGCTGGCCGACGTGGCCGGCTTCACCGGTGAGATCCGGCACGGAGGCTTCACGCCGGACGCCGCCCGATCCGCCGCGGTGCCCTGGATGTGCGCCGACATCGACCGTGCTCACCGGGTGCTCGGCTGGGCTCCGGCGTACGACCTGAACGAGTCGCTGAACACGCTGTGGCAGGCCGACGGTGAGTGGCCCGCTCGCCGGGTCGCCGGCGTGGCGGCGAGGTGAGGGCGATGCGGATCGGCCTGCTCACCCAGTGGTTCGACCCGGAACCGGGGCCTGCGGCGCTGCCGGGGATGCTCGCCAGGGCTCTCGCCGGCCGAGGGCACGAGGTCCAGGTGCTCACCGGTTTCCCGAACTATCCGACCGGCCGGCTGGTGCCCGGCTACCGGATGGCCCGTTGCTTCGACGAGACCGACGGTGCGGCTCGGATCCGCCGGGTGGCGCTGTATCCCAGCCATGACCGCTCCGCGCTGGGTCGGGTGGCGAACTACGGCTCCTTCGCGGTCTCCGCGCTGGTCTCCGGCACTCCGGCGCTGCGGGGCCTGGACGCACTCTGGGTCGGGAACTCGCCGATCAGCGTCGCCCTGCCGATGTGGTTCGCCCGGTATGCGCAGCGGGTACCGGTGCTGCTGCACGTACTGGACCTGTGGCCGGACAGCGTGGTGGCGAGCGGCTTTCTCGGCACCGGCCGGGTGCCGCGGACGATCGAGCGGGGGATGGCGGCCTGGTGCGGCGCGATGTACCGAAGCGCCGCGCGGGTCGCCCACGTCTCACCCGGTGCCGCTGATCTGCTCGCCGGCCGGGGCGTGCCGAGGGAGAAGCTCGTGCACATTCCGATGTGGGCGGACGAGACGCTGCGTATCCGCGCTGCGGACCTGCGTGCGGAGTTGGGTCTCCGCGCGGACCAGGTGGTGCTGGTGTACGCCGGTGCGCTCGGTGAGGCGCAGGGGCTCGACTCGCTGATCGATGCCTGCGCCCGTACCGGTGATCCGCGGTTGGTCTGCCTGATCGCCGGCTCCGGCACCACCGAGGAGCGGTTGCGCCGTCGGGCCGAGGCGGTGGGGGCGACAAGTGTCCGTTTTCTCGGGCAACTGCCCCGGGACCGGATGCCCGCGCTGATGGCCACCGGGGACGCGCACTACGTGAGCCTGCGGCGCGGTGGCATGTCCGCGTACACGATGCCGAGCAAGGTGCAGGCGACCCTGGCCGCCGGGCGTGCGCTGCTGGTCGCCGCAGAGGGGGACGCCGCCGCCGTGGCGATCAGCAGCGGTGCGGGGATCACGGCCCGGCCCGGTGACCCCGACTCGATCGCCGATGCCCTTCGGGAGATCTGCGACCTTGGCCGGGAGAAGCTGGATCTTCTCGGCCAGGCCGGTCGGGCGTACTACGACCAGGTCTTCTCCGTTACCGCCGGTGCCGACCGGGTCGAGCAGGCCCTGCACGAGATGGTGGAGAGCCGCAGGTTCAGGGCCAGTCGTCGCCCGCGCTGAGGCGGCGGCGGAGCAACACCTCCAGCGGCAGGGATTCGCCGTCACGGCCACCACGGCCGATCACCAGCGGCGGCGGAGACGGCTCGGGGGTTGCGCCGAACAGCAACGAGCGCAGGCTGGCCGGCACGGTCAGCAGGTGGAAACGTCCTGCCAGGTCGATCGCCCGGCGCTGTGCCCGGTCGACGTACCAACCGTGCAGTCGGGTCCGGTAGCGGTGCCGCCCGTCGTACGACAGGGCGGCCAGGCGGGTGGTGGCGAGTCCCCGGTGTTGTGCCTCGGCGACGAACGCGCGGACCAGCCCCGCAGCCTCTGCCTGTTCCGCCTGCCGGAGTCGCTCGTCGGCGGCGGCGTGCGCGTGCACCGCGTGCCGTCGCGCCTCGCGCCAGTCCGCGCCGTCGTCCATAACCATCACCCGACGGTACGCCGGTCAAGGCCGTCATCAGGCACCCCACCCAGGCCCGCCGCGTCGCTCGCTACACGCCGGTTCCTGACCGGGGCACCACGAGCAGCAGGCGTCTGGTACGGAACGGCACTGAGAAGTGCCGTTCCGTACCAGGCTCGGGCCGGGCGGACCGAGGCCCCAGGCATCGGGCGATTCCGTCAGAGCAGGCCGGCCCGGCGCAGGGCGTCGGCCATCGCGCTATCGGCGGGCCTGTCCGCGCCGGCGCGACCCTGACGTCCCTGCCCGCCTCGTCCCTGGCCGCCCCGGCCGCGGTCGCTCCGGCTGGCTCGTCCCTGGTCGCCCCGGTTCTGCCGGTCGGTGTCGGCACGGCCACCGCCGCGCCCGGCACCTGGCTCCGCCTCGTCGTCCAGCCGCAGGGTCAGCGAGATCCGCTTGCGCGGCACGTCCACGTCGAGCACCTTGACCCGTACCACGTCGCCGGACTTCACCACGTCGCGCGGATCCTTGACGAAGGTGTGCGACAACGCCGAGACGTGCACCAGCCCGTCCTGGTGCACCCCGACGTCGACGAACGCGCCGAACGCCGCCACGTTGGTGACCACGCCCTCCAGCACCATGCCCGGGGTCAGGTCGCCGATCTTCTCCACCCCCTCGACGAAGGTGGCGGTCCGGAACTCCGGTCGCGGGTCGCGGCCCGGCTTTTCCAGCTCGGCGATGATGTCGGTGACGGTGGGCAGGCCGAAGGTGTCGTCGACGTAGTCGGTGGCCCGCAGCCCGCGCAGGATCGCCGACTTCCCGATCAGCGAGCGCAGATCCTGCCCGGTGCTGGCGAGGATCCGGCGCACCACCGGGTACGCCTCCGGGTGCACGCTTGACGAGTCGAGCGGGTCGGCGCCGCCGGGGATACGCAGGAAGCCGGCGCACTGCTCGAACGCCTTCGGCCCGAGCCGGGCCACCTTCTTCAGCTCCGCCCGGGTGCGGAACGGCCCGTTGGCATCCCGGTGCAGCACGATGTTCTCGGCCAGCCCGGCACCGATGCCGGAGACCCGGGTGAGCAGCGGCGCGGAAGCGGTGTTCACGTCCACCCCGACCCCGTTGACGCAGTCTTCCACCACCGCGTCCAGCGAGCGGGACAGCTTCACCTCGGACAGGTCGTGCTGGTACTGGCCGACCCCGATCGAACGTGGATCGATCTTGACCAGCTCGGCCAGCGGATCCTGGAGGCGGCGGGCGATGGAGACCGCGCCGCGCAGCGACACATCCAGGCCGGGCAGCTCCTGCGAGGCGTACGCGGACGCCGAGTAGACCGACGCGCCGGCCTCGGAGACCATCACCTTGGTCAGGCCGAGCTGCGGGTGCCGCTTGATCAGCTCACCGGCGAGCTTGTCGGTCTCCCGGCTGGCGGTGCCGTTGCCGATCGCCACCAGCTCCACCCCGTGCGCCTCGGCCAGCTTCGCCAGAATGTCGATCGAGGCGTCCCACTGCCGGCGCGGCTCGTGCGGGTAGATCGTGTCGGTGGCGACCACCTTGCCGGTGGCGTCCACCACCGCCACCTTCACACCGGTCCGCAGGCCCGGGTCGAGACCCATGGTGGGCCGGGTGCCGGCGGGCGCGGCGAGCAGCAGGTCGCGCAGGTTCATCGCGAAGACCCGGACGGCCTCCTCCTCGGCCGCCTGCCACAACCGCATCCGCAGGTCCGCGCCGAGGTGGATGAGGATCCGGGTACGCCAGGCCCAGCGCACCGTGTCGGCCAGCCACCGGTCGGCGGGCCGCCCGTGGTCGCTGACGCCGAACCGGCCGGCGACGGCCGCCTCGTACCGGGTCGGGCCGGTATCCGGGACGTCCTCGGTCTCCGGGGCCATGGTCAGGTCGAGCACACCCTCCTTCTCGCCCCGGAACATCGCCAGGATCCGGTGCGAGGGCAACTTCGGGTACGGCTCGGCGAAGTCGAAGTAGTCGGCGAACTTGGCTCCGGCGGCCTGCTGCCCGTCACGTACCCGGGAGACCAGCCGGCCCCGCGACCACATCTGCTCGCGCAGCGTGCCGATCAGGTCGGCGTCCTCGGCGAACCGCTCGATGAGGATGGCCCGCGCCCCCTCCAGCGCGGCGGCGGCGTCGGCCACCCCGCGCTCGGCGTCGACGAACCCGGCGGCGGTCTCCTTCGGCTCCCGGGTCGGGTCGCCGAGCAGCGTCTCGGCCAGTGGCTCCAAGCCGGCCTCGCGGGCGATCTGCGCCCTGGTCCGCCGCTTCGGCTTGTAGGGCAGGTAGATGTCCTCCAACCGGGACTTGGAGTCGGCCGCCATGATCTGCGCTTCCAACGCCTCGTCCAACTTGCCCTGGCTGCGGATCGACTCCAGCACCGCGGCCCGCCGCTCGTCCAGCTCACGCAGGTAACGCAGCCGCTCCTCCAGGGTGCGCAGCTGGGCGTCGTCGAGCAGGCCGGTGGCCTCCTTGCGGTAGCGGGCGATGAACGGCACGGTCGAGCCGCCGTCGAGCAGCTCCACGGCCGCCCGCACCTGGCGCTCGGCCACGCCGAGCTCGTCGGCGATCCGCTGATGGACAGACTGGGTCACGATCTTCATCCGCCTTCGCTGTGGGTTCCGGTTGTATTCTGCCGCCCGGGGCCGACACCGCTCGTCACCCCCGCCCGTGCCGACCCCGGTCCAGCCCACCGGCGACCTCGGGGGGCCGGCGACCTGACGGGCTGGCCGAGCTGGCTGGCTGGCCGAGCTGGTCGGCCGGCCGAGCCGCCGCTGTCGGGGGGCCCGCTGCGCTAGCGTGGCGATCATGGAACAACCAGCTGATCCCCGGGCCCGGCGGCTCTTCGGCGGCAGCGCCCGGGCGCTCGGCGACCTGGCTGCCAGCCCGTTCCGGGCCGACCGGGACCGGATCGTCGCCTCACCCTTCTTCTCCCGGCTCAACGGCGTGACCCAGGTGATCAGCCCGGGTGGTTCCGGGTTGCTGGTACACAACCGGCTGACCCACAGCCTCAAGGTCGCCCAGGTGGCGCGGGCGATCGCCGAGCGGCTGGCCGCCGATCCCACGCACCGGGACGTGCTGGAGAAGTTGGGCGGCTGCGACCCGGACGTGGTGGAGGCCGCCGCGCTCGCCCACGACCTCGGCCACCCGCCCTTCGGGCACCTGGGGGAGCGGGTGCTGGACCGGCTGGCCCGGCAGCGGCTGGGACTGACCGACGGCTTCGAGGGCAACGCGCAGTCGTACCGGATCGTCACCAGCACCGAGATCCGCGGCGCGGCCACCACCGGTCTCGACCTGACCGCCGCGGTGCGGGCGGCCCTGCTGAAGTACCCGTGGACCCGGCTGGACCACCCCGATCCACACCCCCGGCACCTGCGCCCGGCACCTCGGGGTGCCGCCGCCCCACCGGACGACCCGGACAGCGGCTCGCTGAAGTTCGGCGCGTACCGCACCGAGCTGGCCGATCTGCGGCAGGCCCGGGAGCCGTTCGCCGGGCGGATCGCCGACTGGCAGCAGACCGTCGAGGCGTCGGTGATGGACACCGCCGACGACATCGCGTACGCCATCCACGACGTGGAGGACTTCTACCGGGTCGGGGTGCTCCAGCAGGGCGCCGTCGCCGCCGAGCTGATGGCCTGGCAGCGCGAGGGCGGGCACCTGCGGGCGATCACCGGTGCGGCGCTGACCAGCGCGGCCCGCCGGCCCGGCTCGGCGATCGAGGTCCTCCGCCGCCAGCTACACCGCAAGGACGGCTGGATCGCCGACGACGAGGCGTTCGCCGCCGCCGTCGAACACGTCCGCGAGGAGTTGGTGGACGGGCTGCTGGCCCTGCCGTTCGACGGCTCGATCGAGGCCGAGCAGTACGTGGCCCGGTTCTCGGCCCGGTGGACCACCCGGCTGGTCGACGCGATCACGGTGACCGCCGATCCGGACGTGCGCTCCGGCCACGTGCTGCTGGCGAAGGCGCAGTGGCACGAGGTGCAGGTGCTCAAGTTCGTCCACCACCGGTTCGTGCTGGCCCGACCCGACCTGGCGCTGCACCAGCGGGGCCAGGCCCGGCTGCTCGGCACGCTGGTCGAGGCGCTGTGGGAATGGCTGCTCGACCCCGAGGAGGAGTCCCGGCTGCCACGCCGGTTGCACGACCTGGTCGAGCTGGCCGAGGCGGAGCTGCATCCGCGCACCCCGGACCGGATCGGCCGGGCCCGTGGCCGGGCGATCGTCGACTTCGTCGCCCAACTCACCGACGGGCAGGCGGTGGCGATGCTGGACGCGCTCTCCGGCCGTTCCGGCGCGCTCTGGACCGACGCCTTCGTCCTCTGACGGCGTGGGGAAGGTGCCGGGGATGAACAGCCACCGGGTGCTGATCTTCGCGGCCGGTCGTTCGGTCGGGTGGTTGCGGCTGGTTGCGGGCCGGCCGGCCGCCCGAACGGGACGCGGCCGGCCGGCAGCGGGTCAGGCGATCGTCTGCCACCAGCCGTCGACCGGTGGTGCGTCGGCCACCACCACCCGCTCGCCGGGGCGGGGCACCGCCAGCCGGACGTCGCGGGCCTTGGCCTCGGCCCAGAGCCGGTCCACCGGCTCGGACCAGTCGTGCAGGGCCAGGTTGAACGTCGCCCAGTGCACCGGGACGAGGAGGTCGCCGCGCAGGTCGAGGTGGGCCGCGACCGCCTCCTCCGGGAACATGTGGATGCCCGGCCAAGCCCGGTCGTACGCGCCGATCTGCATCAACGTCGCGTCGAACGGCCCGTGCTCGGCGCCGATCTCGGCGTACCCGTCGAAGTAGCCCGAGTCGCCGGTGTAGAAGACCTTCCGGTGCGCCCCGGCGACCACCCAGGAGCTCCAGAGCGTGCCGTCGCGGCGCAGCCCCCGGCCGGAGAAGTGCTGGGCGGCGGTGGCGATGATCTCCAGGCCGCCGACCCGGTGCCGCTCCGACCAGTCCAGCTCGATGATCCGGTCGGCCGGCACACCCCACCGGTCGAGGTGCGCGCCGACACCCAGCGGCACCAGGAACGGCGCGGACTGCCGTCGGACCAGCTCCCGGACGGTGGCCATGTCGAGGTGGTCGTAGTGGTCGTGGGAGATCAGGATCGCGTCGACGGTGGGCAGCTCGTCGAGACGTACCGGCGGCTCGTGCAGCCGCTTCGGCCCGACGGCGGCGGACGGGGAGCAGCGGTCGCTCCACACCGGGTCGATCAGGACCCGCTGCCCCTCGATCTCGATCAGCGCCGAGGCGTGGCCGTACCAGACGATGTTCAGCTCATCCGCGACGCCGGTGGCCGGGGCGGCGGTCGGCCGCAGCAGCGGGACCGGAGCGGTCGGACGGCGGCGCTGCTTGCCGAAGAGCAGCTCCCGGAGCAGGTTGCGGCCGGAGTCGCCGCCCGGCATGGTGCGGATCGCGACCCGGTTGTGGAAGGTGCCGTCGCGGAACTGCGCGGAGCGGGCCGCCCGTTCCGCGCGTGCCCCGGTCAGCCGGCCACCCAGCGCCGCCGGCACGTCCCGCGCCGTCCACGCCAGGCCGGCGACCGCGGCCAGTCCCGCCATCCGCCACAGCCGCCCGCCGAGCGTCCGCTCGACCGTTCGCTCGACCGTTCGCTCCGCTGGTTCCCGCATGCTTCGTCCCCCTCGCCGGTGTCCCGCAGTACACGGTAGTCACCGACGGGCCGGCCCGCCCATGCCGGCCCTCGGCCCGTCGGGCGGCGGACCGGCCGGGCGGACGGCAGGGGGGGGGTGGTCAGCCGCCGTTGCTGGGGCGCTGCCGGGCCACCCGGTGGCGGGGGGCGTCGGCGGCACCGCCCAGCTGCGCGGTGGCGTCCAGGAAGAACCGACCGAGCCGGGCGCGGGCCTGCACCACCGGGTGGGTGGCGCCGAAGTTGTCCGGGTCGGCCTGGCCGTCGGCGAAGAGCACGTAGGTCAGCACGGCCGCCCCGGCGGCGTCGAAGATCACACCGGCCTCGTGCCGGGCGTCGACGAACCAGCCCGCCTTGGTGGCGACCCGGGCCCGCTCCGCCGAGGACATGGTGCGCCGGATGCCGTCGGTGAACGCGACCGGGGCGCGCAGCAGCCTGAGCACGAGGGCGGTCGACGACGGCGAGAGCAGCGTGCCGGCGACCAGGGCGCGCAGCAGCGCGTGGGTCTCCCGGGCGGTGCTGGTGCCGAGGTAGAAGCGGTTCGGGTCGGCCAACGGCTGCACCTGGGTGTTGGGGAAGCCCTTGGCGACCAGGGTCCTGTTGATCTCGGCGGCCGGGCAGACCAGGCCGCAGAGCCGCGAGGCGGTGTCGTCGGAGACGGTGAGCAGGTTGGCCAGCACGTGGCCGAGGGTCACCGAACTGGGGTACGCGGTGTCCAGGACGAAGATGCCGTCGCCGCCGGGGACCACGATCGAGGCGGGGACGTCGACCCGCTGGTCGAGGGTGAGCAACCCACGGTCGATCCTGTCGAGCACCGCCACGGCCACCGCGATCTTGTTGACGCTGTACGCCTCGACCCGCCGGTCGGCCGACTCGGAGACCGCGACCAGCGGACTGGCACCGTTCTCCAGGCTGATGTGCGCCTGCCAGTTCCCACCGGTGAGCGTCTTCTCCCGGTGGAACGCCGCAGCGATCTTCGGGGCGACGAGTTCCGGGCGCGCGGCGGCGGGCGCGGACCGGCCCGGCCGGTCAGCGGCGGCGGCCGGTGTGCCGCCGACGAGCGCCGCCCCGGCCGTGGCGACCGTTCCGAGTCCCAACGCGGTCCTGCGGTTCACCCTGGTGGTCATGTCTCTCCGTCGAGTGGTGGGACCGAATGTCTCCGACCCACCACTCTAGGTGAGTGGATCGATCCGCGTGGGCCTGCTCATCGCCCGCAGGCTCGCAGGCACTCGGCCTGCCGCCGGGGACCGAGCCGTAGATTGATTCGGCAGGTCGATCCCCATCGGCGTGCCCGATCGCGGCAACCCGCCGTCGGTGCACCGGGGAGGGGCCGCCGGGTGTCGGCGTACCCGGAAAGACGCCGACCGCCGCGACCCGGGCGGGGGTGCGGCGGTCGGTCGGACGGTCGGGGTGGGACGGCGGTCTCAGGAACCCGGGGTGTCGCCGCGCTTGGCGGTCGCGGCGAGGTAGTCCCGGTTGAGCCGGCCGATGGTGTTCAGCGGGATGCCCTTGGGGCAGACCGCGGTGCACTCACCGGCGTTGGTGCAGCCGCCGAAACCGGCCTCGTCGTGCGCGTCGACCATGCCGATCACCCGGGTGTAGCGCTCCGGCTGCCCCTGCGGCAGCAGCGAGAGCTGGGTGACCTTGGCGGCGGTGAAGAGCATCCCCGAGCCGTTCGGGCAGGCCGCCACGCAGGCGCCGCAGCCGATGCAGGCGGCCGACTCGAAGGCGGCGTCGGCGTTGGCCTTGGCCACCGGGGCGGCGTGCGCCTCGGGGGCGCTGCCGGTCGGCGCGGTGATGTAGCCACCGGCCGCGATGATCTGGTCGAAGGCGTTCCGGTTGACCACCAGGTCCTTGATCACCGGGAAGGCGCGGGCCCGCCACGGCTCGATGTCGATCGTCTCGCCGTCGGAGAACTGCCGCATGTGCAGCTGGCAGGCGGTGGTGCCGCGCTGCGGCCCGTGCGCGTCCCCGTTGATCATCAGACCGCACATGCCGCAGATGCCCTCGCGGCAGTCGTGGTCGAACGCGACCGGCTCCTCCCCGGCGAGGATCAGCCGCTCGTTGAGCACGTCGAGCATCTCCAGGAACGACATGTCGGGGGAGACGTCGTCGACCGGGTAGGTCACCATCCGACCCTTGTCCTGGGGGCCGGACTGACGCCA
Source organism: Micromonospora sp. NPDC051925 (assembly GCF_044548625.1). Classification (NCBI taxonomy): domain Bacteria; kingdom Bacillati; phylum Actinomycetota; class Actinomycetes; order Micromonosporales; family Micromonosporaceae; genus Micromonospora; species Micromonospora sp. NPDC051925. The sequence goes on from NZ_JBIUCH010000007.1 coordinate 49,737, forward strand.
GATGCGCAGGGTCAGGTTCACTTGTAGCTCCGCTGCGTGGGGTGGACGTACTCGAACTTCAGGTCTTCCTTGTGCAGCACGGCCGGCTCACCGGTGCCGGTGTACTCCCAGGCCGCCACGTAGGCGAACCGGTCGTCGTCGCGCTGCGCCTCGCCGTCCGGGGTCTGGTGCTCGGCCCGGAAGTGGCCGCCGCAGGACTCCTCGCGGTGCAGGGCGTCGACGCACATCAGCTCGGCCAGCTCGAAGAAGTCGGCCACCCGGCCGGCCTTCTCCAGCGACTGGTTGAGCCCCTCGCCGTCGCCCGGCACCTTGACCCGCTGCCAGAACTGCTCGCGCAGCGCCCGGATCTCGTCGATCGCCTTGCGTAGCCCGGCCTCGGAGCGCTCCATGCCGCAGTGCTCCCACATGATCTGGCCCAGCTCCCGGTGGAACGAGTCCACCGTCCGGTCGCCGTCGACCGCCAACAGCCGGTTGATCCGGTCGGTGACGTCGCGGCGGGCCTCGACCGCTGCCGGGTGGCTGGCGTCGACCTTCTCCAGCGGCCCGGACGCCAGATAGTGGGCGATGGTGCTGGGCAGCACGAAGTAGCCGTCGGCCAGGCCCTGCATCAGCGCGGACGCGCCGAGCCGGTTCGCGCCGTGGTCGGAGAAGTTCGCCTCGCCGATCACGAACAGGCCGGGGATCGTCGACTGGAGGTCGTAGTCGACCCAGAGGCCACCCATCGTGTAGTGCACGGCCGGGTAGATCCGCATCGGCACCTGGTACGGGTCCTCACCGGTGATCCGCTCGTACATCTCGAACAGGTTGCCGTACTTGGCCTCGATGGCCTTGCGGCCGAGCCGGTCGATCGCGTCGGCGAAGTCGAGGTAGACGCCGAGCTTGGTCGGCCCGACGCCCCGGCCCTCGTCGCAGACGTTCTTGGCCGCCCGGGAGGCGATGTCCCGGGGGACCAGGTTGCCGAAGGAGGGGTAGATCCGCTCCAGGTAGTAGTCCCGCTCGTCCTCGGGAATGTCCCGCGGCGCGCGGTCGTCGTCCTTGGTCTTCGGCACCCAGACCCGGCCGTCGTTGCGCAGCGACTCGCTCATCAGGGTCAGCTTCGACTGGTGGTCGCCGGAGACCGGGATGCAGGTCGGGTGGATCTGCGTGTAGCAGGGGTTGGCGAAGTACGCGCCCTTGCGGTGCGCCCGCCAGGTGGCGGTGACGTTGCAGCCCTTGGCGTTGGTGGAGAGGTAGAAGACGTTGCCGTAGCCGCCGGAGGCGAGCACCACCGCGTCGGCCATCTCGGTGCTGATCTCGCCGGTGACCAGGTCCCGGACCACGATGCCCCGGGCCCTGCCGTCGACGATCACCAGCTCCAGCATCTCGTGCCGGGTGTTCATCTCCACGTTGCCCAGGCCGATCTGCCGCTCCAACGCCTGGTACGCGCCGAGCAGCAGTTGCTGGCCGGTCTGGCCCCGGGCGTAGAAGGTGCGCTGGACCTGCGCGCCGCCGAAGGAGCGGGTGTCCAGCAGGCCGCCGTACTCGCGGGCGAACGGGACGCCCTGGGCGACGCACTGGTCGATGATGTTGACCGACACCTCGGCCAGCCGGTGCACGTTCGACTCGCGGGACCGGAAGTCGCCGCCCTTGACCGTGTCGTAGAAGAGCCGGTGCACCGAGTCGCCGTCGTTGCGGTAGTTCTTGGCGGCGTTGATGCCACCCTGGGCGGCGATCGAGTGCGCCCGGCGCGGGCTGTCCTGGTAGCAGTAGCTCCTGACCTGGTAGCCCTGCTCGGCGAGCGTGGCGGCGGCGGAGCCGCCGGCCAGGCCGGTGCCCACCACGATCACGGTCATCTTCCGGCGGTTGGCCGGGTTGACCAGCTTGGCCTCGAAGCGGCGGGTCTCCCAGCGCTTCTCGACCGGGCCGTCGGGTGCCTTCGTGTCGGCGATCGGGTCGCCCTCGGTGAAGAGATCCATGTCAGGACACCAATCCGGTGAGTACGGCGAACGGAACCACCAGGTAGCCGACGGTCAGCGTGACCGCCCCGACCAGCGCCACGCCGCGCGCCCGTCGCTCGCCCGCCGGGGTCTGCTGGCCGAGGCTGCGCACGGCGCTGAACAGCCCGTGCCGCAGGTGGAAGCCGAGGGCGACCACCGCGAGGGTGTAGAAGAGCGTCACGTACCAGCGCTCCGGTGCGAAGTCGGCGACCACGTTGGCCTGCGGCCGGGCCGGGTCGCCGACCGGGTTCAGGTGACCGGTGGTCAGGTCCAGGATGTGGTAGACCACGAAGAGAAAGATGATCACCCCGCCCCAGCGCATGGTGCGGGCGGCGTAGCTGCCCTGGACCTTTCTGCGGTGGGCGTACCGGACCGGACGGGCGGCGCGGGCGCGGACCGCCAGCACGGTGGCCGCCCAGATGTGGCCGACGAGGGCGAGCAGCAGCACACCGCGTTGCAGCCACAGGTACCAGCCGGGGGCCAGCAGCGGCGTGCCCAGGTCACGCAGCCAGTGCGCGTAGTGGTTGAACGCCTCGGCGCCGGTGAAGATCTTCAGGTTGCCGAGCATGTGGGCGACGAGGAACAGCACCAGCAGGATGCCCGTCACCGCCATGACGGCCTTCAGGCCGACGTTCGAGCGGATGGGCGACCGAGTTTTCGTGATTACCACCTGACCGACGCTAGGAGGCCACTGATCAGTCGTCCAATGCATCGACCTCGCAGTCTCGATAGCCATAAGCTATGTAGATGCAGCTCCATCAGCTGAAGTACTTCGTTGCGGTGGCCGAAGTACGACATTTCACCCAAGCCGCCGACATCGTCGGCATCACCCAACCATCGTTGAGTAAGCAAGTTCACGCCCTGGAGACCGACCTCGGTGCCCCGTTGTTCGAGCGGGTAAGGGGCAACATCACCCTCACCGCCGCCGGTGAGGTGCTGCTGCCGCTGGCCAAGCGGATCCTGGCCGACGTCGAGACCGCCACCCGGGAGGTGCAGGAGCTGGTCGGCCTGCGCCGGGGCCGGGTCCGGCTCGGGGCCACCCCCAGCCTGGCCACCTCGCTGGCCCCGCCGGTGCTGCGCCGGTTCCGCGACGCCCACCCCGCCGTCGACCTGCGGGTCGAGGAGGGGGGCTCCCAGGACCTGGTGCGTGACCTGCTGCGCGGTGACCTCGACCTCGCCCTGATCATCATGCCGGCCCAGGGCGCCGACCCCGGGCTGCGGGTCGACCCGATCCTGCGGGAGAGCCTGGTGGTCGCCTCGGTGGACCCGCTGCCCGCCGCGTCGGGCAGCGGCGAGCTGCGGATCACCGACCTGCGCGATCAACCGCTGGTGATGTTCCGCGAGGGCTACGACCTGCGCGACGCCACCATCCAGGCATGTCGGGAGGCCGGTTTCGAGCCCACCTTCTCGGTCGACGGCGGCGAGATGGACGCGGTGCTCAGCTTCGTCGAGGCCGGACTGGGCATCGCCCTGGTGCCGGGCATCGTGGTCAGCCGCCGCCCCGGCATCCGGGTCACCCGACTCGCCCCGCCCGGCGTCCGCCGTACCATCGCGGTGGCCCGCCGCCGGGACGTGGTCCCCACCCACGCCGGCCGCGAGCTGCGCCGCATCCTCCTCGACTACGTGCAGGCGGCCACCACCACCAGCGACCTCCCCCCGGGTGTGGAACCCCTCCCGTGACCCGCAGGGTCGTCGGCACGGCGGCGTCCGCCCGTGGGCCGCGAGATCGGCGTCAGGGCGAACCCGCCGAGGTGGGCAGGGCAGCGGATGTCAGCGGGCTTCGGCGTCGTCCATGGCCCGGTAGATGCGTTGTTCGGACACCGGGTAGGGGGTGCCCAGGGCCTGGGCGAAGACGTTCACCCGGAGCTCCTCGATCATCCAGCGGATCTGCCGCACCGGGGCCGAGGCGCGGCGGGCCGGGGGCAGGGCGGCCAGCAGGTCCTGGTACTCCTTCTGCACCGTGGCGATCCGGTCCTGCTGGGACTTGTCCCGCTGCGGGTTGGCGGCCAACCGGTCCAGCCGGCGTTCCATCGCGGTCAGGTAGCGCAGCAGGTCGGGCAGGCGGGCGTAACCGGCCTCGGTGACGAAGCCGTCGTGCACCAGGCCGGTGAGCTGCTGGCGCAGGTCGGCGAGGGCGGCCACCACGGCCAGGTTGCGGGTCGCGCCGAGTCGCTGCTCCACCGCGTACGCCGCGGCGAGCACCTGGCGGACCCGGCCCATCACCTCGACCACCGTGTCGACCAGGTCGGCACGGACCCGTTCGCGTAGCGCGGCGAAGCCGTCCGCGTCCCAGGCGGGGCCGCCCGCGTCGGCGATCAGCTTGTCGATGGCGGCCCCGGCGGCGTCCGCGATGAGCTGCTGCACCCCGCCGTGCGGGTTGCGGCTCAACGCCAGCTTCGCCTCGTTGCTCAGCCGCCCCTGGAGGAACTTCGCCGGTGACGGCACGGTCAACCGCAGCAGCCGACGGGTGCCCGCCCAGTGCGCGGCGGCCTGCTCGGCCTCGGAGTCGAAGACCTTCACCCCGACCGTCGTGCCCTCGTCCACCAGGGCCGGGTACGCGGTCACCGCGTACCCGGCCCGCACCTGTTCGATGGTGCGGGGCAGGGTGCCGATGCTCCACTCGGTGAGCCCGGCGCGGGCCACCTCGGGCGCGGCGGCGGCCACCACCTGGCGTACCTCCTGGCGGAGCTGGCGTTGCAGGGCCGGCAGGTCCTTGCCCTCGGCGACCGGTTTGTCCGCGTCGCCGATCACCCGGAACGTCACCCGCAGGTGCGGCGGCAGCCGGCCCGGCTCCCACGCCTCCCGGGGGACGGTCACCCCGGTCATCCGGCGCAGCTGCCGGGTCAGCGCGTCCAGCAGCGGCTCCTCGCCGGGGGTGATCGCCGCCAGGGCGGCACGGGCGTAGTCCGGGACCGGGACGAAGTTGCGCCGGATCGGCTTGGGCAGCGACCGGATCAGCGCGATCACCAACTCCTCGCGCAGGCCCGGCACCTGCCAGTCGAAGCTCTCCGCCGGCACCTGGTTGAGCAACGGCAGCGGGATGTCGACGGTGACGCCGTCGGTGGGCGCGGTCGGGTCGAAGGTGTACGTCAGCGGCAGGGTCACCCCGTCGGCCCGCCACTCGTCCGGGAAGTCGGCCTCGTCGACCCCGCCGCGCCCGGCGTTGACCAGTAGTTCCCTCGTGAAGGTGAGCAGGTCGGGCTGCTCCCGGCGGGTCTGCTTCCACCAGGCGTCGAAATGCCGCCCCGAGACCACGTCGGCGGGGATGCGCTGGTCGTAGAAGGCGAAGATGCTCTCGTCGTCGACCAGGATGTCCCGGCGGCGGGCCCGGTTCTCCAATTCCTCGATCTCGGTGAGCAGCTTGCGGTTGTCCCGCCAGAACTGATGGTGGGTCTGCCAGTCACCCTCGACCAGGGCGTGCCGGATGAACAGCTCCCGGCTCAGCACCGGGTCGATCCGACCGAAGTTGACCTTGCGGGAGGTGACCAGCGGGACGCCGTACAGGGTGACCTTCTCGTAGGCCAGCACGGCGGCCTGCTTCTTCTCCCAGTGCGGCTCGCTGTAGCTGCGCTTGACCAGGTGCTGGGCCAGCGGCTCCACCCACTCCGGCTCGACCCGCCCGGCGACCCGCCCCCACAGCCGGGAGGTCTCCACCAGCTCGGCGGCCATCACCCAGCGCGGCGGCTTGCGGAACAGCGCCGAACCGGGGAAGACCGCGAACTTCGCCCCCCGGGCGCCCAGGTACTCGTGTTTCTGCGCGTCCTTGAGCCCGATGTGCGACAGCAGGCCGGGCAGCAGCGACTGGTGCACCTTCGGGGTGTCGATCTCCTCCGGCAGGTCGGCGGCCGGACCGCGCCGGCCACCGTCGGCCGGGGCCTCCGTCGCGCCGCGCCGACCCCGCCGCCCGTCACCCCCCTCGGGGGTACGCAGCACCTGGCGCAGCTGGGCGACGATGTCCTGCCACTCGCGGACCCGCAGGTAGTTGAGGTATTCCGCCCTGCACATCCGGCGGAACGCGCTGGACGACAGCTCCCGTTGCTGCTCGCGCAGGTAGCGCCAGAGGTTGAGGAACGACACGAAGTCGGACTCCCGGTCGGCGAACCGGGCGTGCGCCTGGTCGGCCTGGGCCTGCTTCTCCGCCGGCCGCTCCCGGGGGTCCTGGATCGACAGTGCGGCGGCGATCACCAGCACCTCGGTGGCGCAGCCGTTGCGTTCGCCCTCCAGCACCATCCGGGCCAGCCGGGGGTCGACCGGGAGCTGGGCCAGCCGGCGGCCGAGCGGGGTGAGCCGCTTGGCCGGGTCGGCCTCGGTCGGGTCCAACGCGCCCAGCTCGTGCAGCAGGTTGACCCCGTCGGTGATGTTGCGCCGGTCCGGCGGGTCGATGAACGGGAACGCGGCGAGGTCACCGAGCCCGATCGAGGTCATCTGGAGGATGACCGAGGCGAGGTTCGTACGCAGGATCTCCGGGTCGGTGAACTCCGGCCGGGACAGGAAGTCGGACTCGTCGTAGAGCCGGATGCAGATGCCGTCCGAGGTCCGGCCGCAGCGGCCCTTGCGCTGGTTGGCCGACGCCTGGGAGACCGGCTCGATGGGCAGCCGCTGCACCTTCAGCCGGCTGGAGTAGCGGGAGATCCGGGCCGATCCCGGGTCCACCACGTACTTGATGCCGGGGACGGTGAGCGAGGTCTCCGCGACGTTGGTGGCCAGCACCACCCGGCGTCCGGGGTGCGCGGCGAACACCCGGTGCTGCTCGGCGGCGGAGAGCCGGGCGTACAGCGGCAGGATCTCGGTGCCGAGCAGGGAACGTTTCGACTGGGTCAGCTTGCCGAGCGCCTCGGCGGTGTCCCGGATCTCCCGTTCGCCGCTGAGGAAGACCAGGATGTCGCCCGGCCCCTCGGCGGCCAGCTCCTCGACCGCGTCGCCGATCGCCTGGATCTGGTCGCGGACGTTCTCCTCGTCGTCACCCTCGGTGTCGTCACCCTCGGCGACCTCGACCAGCGGCCGGTACCGCACCTCGACCGGGTACGTCCGCCCGGAGACCTCGACGATCGGCGCGGGCCGGCCGTCGGCGTCGGCGAAGTGCTCGGCGAACCGGCCGGTCTCGATGGTCGCCGAGGTGATGATCACCTTGAGGTCGGGACGGCGGGGGAGTAGCTGCCGCAGGTAGCCGAGGATGAAGTCGATGTTGAGGCTGCGCTCGTGCGCCTCGTCGATGATCAACGTGTCGTACTGGCGCAGCATCCGGTCGGTCTGCAACTCGGCCAGCAGGATGCCGTCGGTCATCAGCTTGACCAGGCTGCGGTCGCTCACCTGGTCGGTGAAGCGCACCTTGTAGCCGACCACGTCGCCCAGCTCGGTGCCCAGCTCCTCGGCGATCCGGTCGGCGACCGTCCGGGCGGCGAGCCGGCGCGGCTGGGTGTGCCCGATCAGCCCGGTGATCCCGCGCCCCAGCTCCAGGCAGATCTTGGGCAGTTGGGTGGTCTTGCCGGAGCCGGTCTCGCCGGCCACGATCACCACCTGGTGGTCGCGGATCGCGGCGGCGATGTCGTCACGCCGCTCGCTGACCGGCAACTGCGCCGGGTACGTGATCGTCGGCACGGCGGCCCGCCGGGTGGCCAGCCGCGCCTCCGCCCGGGACACGTCCTCGGCGATCTCGGCCAGCGTCGCGTCGCGCCGCTGCGGGTTCCGCAGCTTGCGTACCCCGTCCAGCCGGCGCTGGAGGCGGCGCTGGTCGCGGAACATCAGCGGGATGAGCCGGCGGTGCAGCTCACGGACGGTCACGGCGTCGGTGGATGCGGCGGGATCGGATGCGGCGTCGGCGGTCACGGCGTCGGCGGGATCGGATGCGGCTGGATTCTGCATGTCGTCGCCAAGGATAGGCAGCCCGCCGCCGGACCGCTCCCGGGTTACGCCCCGAGAGACCGCACGCAGGTCACCGCGCCGGAGCGCTGCCCGGGAAACCGGCCTCCGCCGGGCTACGCTGACCGCCGGACGATGCGACCACGGGGGGCTGCCGGATGACGACGACGATGCTGTTCGACACCGACCGCGCGCTGGTGCAGGCCGCCACGGCGGTCGCCAAGCTGCGCTGCCGCAGCGACAACCACACCGTCGCGGCGGCAGCCCGGACCGCCGACGGTCGGGTCTTCACCGGCGTGAACCTCGCCCACTTCACCGGCGGCCCCTGTGCCGAGGTGGTGGCCCTCGGGGCGGCGGCTACCCAGGGCGCGGGGGAGCTGGAGGCCATCGTCGCGGTGGGCGACCGGGGGCGCGGGGTGCTTCCGCCGTGCGGCCGGTGCCGGCAGGTACTGCTCGACTACCACCCGTCCATCCAGGTCATCCTCGGGCCGATGGACGCCCTGCGGAGGCTGCCGGTGACCGACCTGCTGCCGGAGACCTACGTCTGGGCCGACCATCGGCGCGACGAGCCGCCGACCGTCCGGACCGGGCCGTGGCCGCTGCCGACGGTCCCGGCGAGCCGGCCCGCCTCGGAGGACTGACTCTCCCCGCCGGGCTGCTCCCCGCCCGGCTGGTCTCTGCAGGGATGTCCCTGCCGGGCCGGGCCCGCCGGGCCGGTCCCTGCCCTTCAGCGCGGGAGGGCCCCGCCCCCGCCCCGGGGAGAGGTCGGAAGCGGGGCGCGGGTGGTGTCAGGCGGCGGTGGACCAGATGGCGCGGAAGGCGGCGGCCTCGCCGGCCAGCCACTGCTCGATCTGCTCGGGGCGGGCGGCGTCGGGCATCCGGTGGGCCACGCCGCGCCGCACGTCGACCAGGATCGGCGCGGCGTGCGGCAGCACCGCGTCCATGTGCCGGGCCATCAGGTGCAGGGTGGCCAGGATGGCCTCCTCGCTCGGCGGCGTCTCGTCGAAGTGCAGCCGGATCGCCTCGGCATGCCCGTCGGCGTACCGGACGCCGAACTGGGGGTTGATCTTGACAGGGAGGTCGCCGAGCATCGCGAGGGCGTCGCGGGTCTGCGCCAGGTCCACGCCGGCCGGCTCGCCGAGTGACTCCAGCCAGGCCGTCGCGCCGGGCACCAGGGCCTGGTAGAGCGGACGCCAGCGGGGCTTGACCAGGTCGGCCACGCCGGCCAGGTGGGTGCCGCCGGTGTGGAAGGCGATGTCGGCCTTGAGCGCCTTGACGAACTGGCCGTGCGGGTTGAAGCCGTGCCGGCTGGCCCGCTGCTTGCGCAGGCCGCCGACGAAGGTGGCCTTGGTGGGCCCGGTGCGGTCGACGTACCGGGTGAAACCGAGGAGGGTGGCGTACGGCGTGAGGGGGGTGGCGATGGGCGCGGTCACGAGCGTCCTCCCAGGTCAGGAACTCGATTAGTACACACATTCTAATCGATGGGGGTGACATCGCCCAGTGTGTGGAGCGGGCTTTCGGTGTCGCCTCCGCAGGAGTGGTGCGTGACCCGTGCCGCGCCGCTGATCCGCCACCTGACGCCGGTTCAGGAGTGGGCGACCGGACCCGGGTGACGCCGGCCCGGTGCCTGGTCCGGGGCGAGGCCGGCCGCCCGGACGGCGTCGATCGTCGTGGCGACCGCCGACGACTCGGCGAGCGGCACGAGCCAGGCGTTCTCGCCCCGCGCCGCCGCGCCGAACGCCTCGACCATGAGGCGGTACGGATCGGTGGCCGGGTATTCGATCACCCTCGGCGCGGCGCCGCCCAGCGTCAACTGCAACGTGGCGGGCGCGGTGCCGGCGGTGAACGCGGGACGCAGCAGCCGCAGGACGCCGGCGTCGCCGCGTACTTCGAGGAACTGCTCGTCGCGGCCGTCCAACGCCGCGACGAGGTGCACCACGGTGGTCGCACCGAAGTCGAGCCGGGCCCGGGTCGCGAGGTCGGCGTCACCGCCGTCCCAGCAGGTCATCGTGGCGGTGACGTTCGTCGGCTGTTGCCAGGACAGCGCCGACAGCGCTCCGGCCACGGCGTAACAACCGACGTCCCACAGCGCGCCGCCACCCAGGGCGGCCTCGCGTCGGTAGTTCCCGGGGGCCGGGGACGCGCCGTGGAACCGGGTGACGACCTGCTCGACCCGGCCCACGGCGCCGGCGGTCAGCAGGGTCTCCGCCGCCCGGGTACGGGGATGCCACCGGTTCCAGGCGGCCTCGACGAGGAGGCGTCGCGCGGCCGTCGCCTCGGCGGTCATCGCGGCGACCTCGTCGGCGGTCAGCCCGAGCGGCTTCTCGCACAGGACGTGCTTGCCGTGCCGCAGCGCCGCGCCGACCCGGACCCGGTGTGCCCGGTTGTGCAGGCAGACGTAGACCGCGTCCACCTCGGGGTCTTCCAGGAGTTGTTCGTACCGGCGGTAGATCCGGGCCGGTCGCAGCGCGGCGGCCCGTCGCTCGTCCCGGGCGGCAACGGCGTGCAGGGTGTGGCCCGGCGCGCTCCGGACGGCCGGTCCGACGCTGGAGCGAGCTATCGAACCGGCCCCGAGAAATCCCCACCGGATCGTCATGGTCGGTCCCCTTCCCCGGCGGCGACGAGGTCGATGACGAGGCTGCTCCAGCCGAACTCCCGGGCCGCGTGCCCGGCCCCGTCGAACGGGCCGTAGCACTCCCGCATCCCCGATCGGGCGGTCATCTCCAGGGTGCGGCGGGCGAGTACGTCGGCGACCCTGGTGAAGCCGTGGGTGCGCAGTCCCGCGTGCAGGTACCAGTTGAGGTTGACCCAGCTCGACCCCCGGAAAATGGCCCCGGTACGGAAGTCCGGGTCGAACACCGGTTCGTTCGCCGCCACGCTCGGCACCGGGAAGGCGGTCCAGAACTCCTGGTCGTTGAGCAGGTGCTCCTCGACCAGGCGGCGGGCCATCGGGGCGGGAAGGTCCTCGAGGATCAGCGGGAACAGGCTGCTGGCGGTGAGGCACCGGGCGGGTGTGCCACGGACCACGTCGAGGTCCCAGAACACGCCCCGGTCCTCGTCCCAGCAGTGCCGGGCCAGGGCGGCGGTGACCGCGTGCGCGCGGTTCTCGCACACGTCGGCGACTCGCTGTGCCTGCGGCGACAGCCGGCACAGCCGGGCCACCGTCCGGAGCCCGTCGGCGTAGATGCTGTTGAACAGCACGTCGTGCCAGACGAACCGGCGGGCGGCGAGGAGTTCCGCGTCGCTGGTCGCCGTCGCGTACGAGTCGAGCAGCTTGCGCATCGCGTCGTGCCAGTGCGGCGAGACGTCCCCGGTGGTGACGTCCAACCCGATCGCCTCGTCGTACTTCGGGCTGGAGTCGAGACCGGACTCGTCCGGTTGGAACGTGAGCAGCAGGCCGGTGTGCGGGTTGGTCCGGTGGGTGCGCAGCCACTCGTAACACAACAGCGTGCGGGGCAGCACGCTGCGCAGCCAGTCCCGGTCACCGGTGGCGAGGAACACCCGTTCCACGGCGCGGGCGAGTACCGGCGGTGCGATGGTGGCCGAGGTCCAGCCCCTCACCCGGATGCGGAAGTCCTCGACGGCACGGGGGCGCAGGTGGTCCTGCCACAGGAGCATGTGGGGCAGGAAGCCCTGCGGCGTCATGGCGGTGAGCAGCGAGCCGATCTCGGCCTGCGCCCGGCCCGGGTCGAGGTGGGACAGCGCGATCGCGTGGAAGGCGCTGTCCCACGACCACTGGAACGGATACGTGTCCGGTGACGGGCAGGTGAACCGGAACTCGTGTCCGGCCCCGGCGGAGTAGCCGGTGCGGAGGTTGCCACGGAGGACGTCGGTGGCGGCGGCGACCGCGGCGGTGGCGGTGTCGCCGCTCATCGGGCGGCCAACTGCTGCTCGGTGCCCTGGTCCGCGCCGGTGCGGGCGGGCTGACGCCGGACGAGCAGGAGCAGGGTCGCGGCGGCAAGCAGGACCAGGTTGACGCCGAACGCCGGGGCGACGCCCAGCCGGTCCGCGAGCGTACCGAGCAGCAGGGGCGCGAGCATGATGCCCACCCCGACGACGAGCTGGGTCCGTGCGGTCGCGTCGTCGGTGCGGTCCGGTGCGGTCGCGACGGCCAGGGACAGCGCCAGCGGAAACAGGTTGGCCATGCCGAGACCGAGGAACAGCAGCGCCACGACCATCGGGACGAGGCTCGGTGACACCCAGAGCGCGACGAACGCGACGGCGCTCAGCCCGAGTGTCGCGAGCAGGATTCGTCGGGTCTGGCCGGGGCGGGAGGTGAGCCGGCTGCCGGCGAGCCGGCCGACGAGTTCCCCGACCGCGAACACGGTCATGATCGCCGCGGCGGTTCCGGTGTCGATTCCGGTGACCTGGCGGAGCAGGGAGGCACCGAAGAAGACGACGCAGAACTCGGCCCCGACCACCAGCCCGCAGACGGCGCACATCAGCCAGAAGGCGCCGGGCAGCGGCGGTCGGGGACCGGCTGGGCGCGGCGTCGTGCCGGGGGCCGGGTGGACTACGAGGGTCTCCGTGCGGTAGCCGACCCTCAGCAGGAGCAGCGCCACGACCGGCAGCGCGAGGCTGACCTGCCAGACCGCCACGCTCGCGTCGAGCGCGCCGACGAGCAGCGGGGCCAGCACGGCGGCGGCGCTGGCACCGGCGTTCGCCTCCACGATCGAGCGGTCCCGCCGTTGGCCGTGCCGGTCGGCGAGGAGTGCCAACGCCATGATCTGGAGGAAGACGCCGCCGACCCCCAGCATCGCCACGGCCGGGAGGGTGACGGCGGGCGCCCGACCCACGGCCAGGACGACCGATCCGACGGCGACGACGGTCATGGCAGCCCAGAGCAGTCGCCGCCGGCCGAACGCGGCCACCAGCCGGGAGAAGAACAGGCCGGGTACGAGCACGCCTGCGGCGAACACCGTCGAGTGGATGCCGATCATCGCGTACGGCAGGTCCAGGTCCCGACGCAGCAGGGTCAGCATCGGCCCGAGGGCGTACAGGACGTAGGCGTAGACGGCCAGGACGGCGAACGCCAGCCAGGTGACCCGGTCGCGGGTGTACGGGGCATCGGTCGTCATCGCAGATCTCCGAGGAGCACCTCGGCACCGGCCGTGGCGTGGGCGACCGGGGACAGCCGCAGGCACGTCTTCATGGAGTCGCCCTGCCCGTAGCTCTCGAACGCCCCGACCACGGCCTTCGGGTCGTAGAAGGAGATCCGGTGGCTGACCACCGGCGCGGCGTCGACCAGTCCGGATTGGAGGAGTCGTACGGCGATGTTGGCGACGTGCGCCGACCTGGCCATCGGGAACAGCCGTACGTCGAACGGGGTGGCCCGGACGTTGAGTCCCTTGGCGAGAATGAGCCAGGTGTTGATCTGTTGACGTACGCCGGTCGCGCCGTAGACGACGTAGGTGCCACCGGGGCGCAGGAGCCCCATCGCCAGTTCGCGGACGTCCTTGCCGTGCCCGTCGACGGCCACGTGCGGCAGCGCGTCGAACACGTAGTCCGCATACTGGTCGTGGTTGTCGCGGACGAACGCCTCCAGTGATTCGGCGTCGGTCGAGGTGTTGAAGCCGAGCGACGCCCCATTGCTCAGGGCGATCTTCAACCGGTACTCGTTGCGGTCGACCACCGTCACCGAACGGGCCCCCACGTAGCGGGTGAGGATCTGCGTGGCGAGCACCGCGCTCGGACCGCAGCCGAGCACGACGCACACGTCGCCGGGCCGGGGCGGGTTGACCAGGATCGAGCGGAGCACCGAGGTCAGCGGCTCGATGATGGTGGCCGCGTCCCAGGACAGCGAGTCGGGCACGATGACGGCCGCGGCCTGGTCGGCGTCGTAGAAGTTCCGCTCGGTGTACCACGCGGTCTCGGCGGCGACCTGGTGACCGAAGATCGGTCGGATGACCCGGTACTCGGCCATGCCGCCGAAGTCGGTCTGTCCCCAGTAGCAGACCCGCTGCCCGAGTTCCACCGCTCCCTTGAGCCGGGCGCCGATGCCGGAGACCTCGCCGACGTACTCGTGTCCGGGCACGATGGGCCAGGTTTCCGGGAACAGGTGGCCCCGGAAGTACGAGACGTCGGTCGAACAGATCGACACCGCTTCCGTACGGAGCAGGATCTCGTCTTCGCCGTAAATGGGCTCGGGTTGTTCGGTCGAATCCAGAACGCCCGGCCCATACATGACATACGCCTGCATCGAACCTCCCCAAAGAGAATCCCTGAGACAATGATCCGGAATCCGTGGAGACAATGATCGGAAATCCGTGTTCATTGCCGCTGAGTGAAGGTTAGGTCGGCGGTTCTGGTGCGGGCTAGCCGAATTTATTGTGCACTGGGTCACAGTTGCGGCTACCTGTTTTGGGAAATGCGTATACGTCCGGTGCGGGGCCGGTGGTGACAATTGATCGCGTCCTGAATTGTTTCCGGGAAGTATTCACCGGGTTAGTTGCGGATAACCTTCTACACTTCTTTGTGTTGCCCGTCGATCCGGGCGCGCAGGTCATCGAGAATGGTGGCGGTGGCGGTGGCGCCGAACCGGGTGACGCCGATCTCGGCCATCGTGAGGAGCAGGTCCAGGGTGCGGACCCCGCCGGCAGCCTTCACCCCCATCCTGGGCGGTACGGTCGCGCGCATGAGGCGCAGGTCGTCGAGGGTCGCCCCGCCCGGGGCGAACCCGGTGGAGGTCTTGACGTAGTCCGCCCCCGCCTGCTCGGAGATCCGGCAGCCGCGGATCTTCTCCTCCGTGTCCAGGTAGGCGTTCTCCAGGATGACCTTCACCAGGGCCGCGTCGCCGGCCTCCCGGACCACCATCTCGATGTCGGCGAGGACGTCGTCGTCCCGACGCTGCCGGAGCCAGCCGATGTTGATCACCATGTCGATCTCGCGGGCTCCGTCGTTGAGCGCGGCGGCGGTTTCGGCGGCCTTGATCCGACTCGTGCTGCTGCCGTGCGGAAAGCCGACGACCGTACCGACCGCGACATCCGTGCCGGCCAGCAGGCCGGCCGCGAATGGCACGTCGGCCGGTTTCACGCAGACCGATGCGACGTCGTATCGGAGGGCAAGTTCGCAGCCGTCACCGACCTCGCCGATCGTGAGTTCGGGTCGCAGCAGGGAGTGGTCGATCATTTTCGCCACCCGCTCGACGGAAATGTTCACTGGGGTCATGGCTGCACTCACGGGGGCCACCTTTCGCTACGGCTGGCGGGCCGATGATCGCTCTGCCTACGGATTTCGGGACGCGGGTGAGTTGTCGTGGTCCACGGAGAACGCGACCTGGAGGGAATACCGCGCTCCGACATAACGGGACTGGGTCAACTCCAGCGGGTTGTCGTCCTGGTCGAGCACCAGCCGCTTCTCCACCAGCAGGGCGGTTCCGGGGGTCACGTCGAGCAGTCGGCAGTCGTCCTCGCCGGCGGAGTGCGCCTCCACGGCGGCATACCCGCGCATGGGCACCCGGCCGAGCCGGATCAACGTCTCGTGCAGCGACCGGTGGGCCAGGTCGACGGCGAGCAGTTCGCGGACGTCGGGCGGGAAGGCCGCCTGCTCCAGGGCGACCGGCACCGCGTCGGCCAGCCGTACCCGCTCGATGGCCACCACCTCGGCCCCGGTCGACAGCCGTAGCCGGCTGACCTCCTCGGGCGCTGCCGGGCGCAGGCGGGCGGAGATGACCCGCGACGACGGGACGCGGCCCTGTCGTCGCATCTCGCTGCTGAACCGGACGAGGGTGTCGGCGCGACGCTGGGTCACCGGAGGGGACACGAACGTGCCCCGGCCCGCCTGCCGGTAGACCAGCCCTTCGGCGACCAGCCGCTGCACTGCGGCGCGGGCGGTCATCCGACTCACCTCGAACTGCTCCGTGAGGGCGGCCTCGGACGGCAACGGCTCATGCGGTTGCATCGTCCGGATTCGCGCCTTGAGTTCCTGCTCGATCTGGTAGTACCTGGGCGCGAACTCGGTACCCCGTAGCGATCTGTCCGACACGGTGCGTACATTACACCGTCTAGCTGTCTAGTCAACTAGCCCTGGCCTGCGTCGATCCACGTCCGGGCCAACGGTCGCGCGGGCTGCGCCCACCGGCGGTGGCGCTTCCTCCGACAGTCGGGCTTCCCGTCCCGGAGGCCGACGCAGTCGTGCCTCCGCAGGCGTGACGACAGTGCCGTCGCGTCCGCACCGCGACGGCCGGGTCAGAGCTGACCGACCTCCGTCACCCGGACGACGGCGGCACCGACCTCGTCGGAGGCGGCCAGGTCGACCTCGGCGCTGATCCCCCAGTCGTGGTCGCCCTCCGGGTCGTCCAGGATCTGCCGGACGGTCCACTTCTCCCGGCCCTGTTCGATCATGAGCAGCGCCGGCCCCCGTGCGTCCGGCCCCACCCCGATCCCGTCGTACGCCTCGAAGTACGGCTCCAGCGCCTCCGCCCAGGCGTCGGCGTTCCAACCGGATGCGCCGTCCAGCTCGCCGAGATCCCACCAGCGGCGCAGGGAGGCCAGTTCGACCCGGCGGAACAGCGCGTTGCGGACCAGCACCCGGAAGGCGCGGGCGTTGCGGGTGACCGCCGGCACCCGCTCCTCCAGCGCGGCGTGGGCCTGGGCCGCGTCGGCGACGTCGGAGGGGTTGCGCAGCCGCTCCCACTCGTCGATCAGGCTGGAGTCGACCTGGCGGACCAGCTCGCCCAGCCACTCGATGAGGTCGACCAGCTCCTCGGTCTTGGCGTCCTCGGGGACGGTCTGCCGCAGTGTCTTGTAGGCGTCGGCGAGGTAGCGCAGCACCAGCCCCTCGGACCGGGTCAGCCCGTAGAACTGCACGTACTCGCCGAAGGTCATCGCCCGCTCGTACATGTCCCGGACCACGGACTTGGGGGAGAGCTGGTGGTCGGCGACCCAGGGATGCCCCTGCCGGTACATCTCGTACGCCGCGTACAGCAGCTCCGCGAGGGGCTTGGGCCAGGTCACCTCGTCGAGCAGTTCCATCCGGGCCTCGTACTCGATGCCCTCGGCCTTCATCGCGGCGACCGCCTCGCCGCGCGCCTTGAACTGCTGCGCGGAGAGCACCTGGCGCGGGTCGTCGAGGATCGACTCGATCACGCTCAACACGTCCAGGGCGTACGACGGGGACTCGACGTCGAGCAGTTCGATGGCGGCCAGGGCCAGCGGCGACAGCGGCTGGTTGAGCGCGAAGTCGAGCTGGAGGTCGACGGTGAGCCGGACCCGGCGGCCGGTCTCGTCGGGCTCGGCGAGCTGCTCGACCACCCCACCGGCCCGCAGTGCCCGGTAGATGGCGACGGCCCGGCGGATGTGCCGGCGCTGGGCGGCGGCGTCCTCGTGGTTGTCGGTGAGCAGGTGCCGCATCGAGGCGAACGCGTCGCCGGGGCGGCCGATCACGTTGAGCAGCATCGAGTGGCTGACCTGGAAGCTGGAGGTCAGTGGCTCCGGCTCGGCCTCGACGAGGCGCTGGAAGGTCGGCTCGCCCCAGCCGATCGACCCCTCCGGCGGCTTCTTCTTCACCACCTTGCGGCGCTTCTTCGGGTCGTCGCCCGCCTTGGCGAGGGCCTTCTCGTTGTCGATGACGTGCTCGGGGGCCTGCACCACGACCCGCCCCAGGGTGTCGAAGCCGGCCCGCCCGGCGCGGCCGGCGATCTGGTGGAACTCGCGGGCCTTGAGCAGCCGGGTGCGTACCCCGTCGTACTTGCTCAGGCCGGTGAACAGCACCGTGCGGATCGGCACGTTGATGCCCACGCCCAGGGTGTCGGTGCCGCAGATGACCTTGAGCAGCCCGGCCTGGGCCAGGGTCTCCACGAGGCGGCGGTACTTGGGCAGCATGCCGGCGTGGTGTACGCCGATGCCGTGCCGGACCAGCCTGGACAGGGTCTTGCCGAAGCCGGACGTGAACCGGAAGTTGCCGATCGCGGCGGCGATCATGTCCTTCTCGGCCCGGGTGCAGACGTTCACGCTCATCAACGCCTGGGCGCGTTCCAGCGCGGCGGCCTGGGTGAAGTGCACGACGTACACCGGGGCCTGCTTGGTCTCCAGCAGCTCTTCGAGGGTCTCGTGCAGCGGCGTCATCGCGTACGAGAAGATCAGCGGGACCGGCCGCTCGGCCGAGCGGACGACGGCGGTCGGCCGGCCGGTACGCCGGGTCAGGTCGTCGACGAACCGGGTGGTGTCGCCGAGGGTGGCCGACATCAGCACGAACTGCGCCTGCGGCAGCTCGATGATCGGCACCTGCCAGGCCCAGCCCCGATCCGGCTCGGCATAGAAGTGGAACTCGTCCATCACCACCTGGCCGACGTCGGCCTTCGCGCCCTCGCGCAGCGCCAGGTTGGCCAGGATCTCGGCGGTGCAGCAGATGATCGGGGCATCGGCGTTGACGCTGGCGTCGCCGGTGAGCATGCCGACGTTCTCCGCGCCGAACACCTCGCAGAGCGCGAAGAACTTCTCCGACACCAGGGCCTTGATCGGAGCGGTGTAGAAGCTCGTCCGGTCGTCGGCCAGGGCCGTGAAGTGCGCCGCGATGGCGACCAGGCTCTTGCCCGAGCCGGTCGGCGTATTCATGATCACGTTAGCGCCGGAGACGATCTCGATGACCGCCTCCTCCTGGTGGGCATAGAGGTCAAGCCCACGCTCGGACGCCCAGCCGGCGAACGCGTCGAAGAGGGTGTCGGGGTCGGCGCTTCGAGGCAGCGCGGCAGTAAGCGTCATAGCGCCCCCATCGTGCCCGCACCACCACCCCCACGCCAACCGGGCCACCCACCCCAGCCCACCTTGTCGGTCAGGAGCGACGGCGGTGGATCAGATCGAAGACGGGGCGGCCGGCAGCCAGGGCCCGGCGTTCGAACTTGGTCACCGGGCGGTGGGCGGGCCGGGGCGCGAAGCCCGCGTGCACGTCGTCCAGCTCGGGGTCGGCGGTCAGGGTCAGCCGCATCGACTCGGCGTACTCGGCCCAGTCGGTGGCGCAGTGCAGGATTCCGCCGCCGGCCAGCCGGGAGCGCAGCAGCGCCACGTGCTCCGGCTGGATGATCCGCCGCTTGTGGTGCCGCAACTTGGGCCACGGGTCGGGAAAGAAGACGTGCACCGCGTCCAGGGACCGCTCCGGCATCGCCCGGACCAGGTCCAGCGCATCGCCCTCGGCGATTCGGACGTTACGCAGGCCGTGGCGATGCACCAGGTCGAGCAGGTTCGCGATGCCCGGCGTGTGCACCTCGACCGCCAGGTAGTCGCGATCCGGGTCGGCGGCGGCCATCGCGGCGGTGGCGTCACCCATCCCGGAGCCGATCTCCAGCACCACCGGGGCGGCACGGCCGAAGAACCCGGCCGGATCGACCGGCCCGTCGAGGTCGGCGATCTCGATCCCGTACGTCGGCTGGAGCCGCGCCAGCGCGTCGGTCTGCCGGCTGCTCATCCGGCCACGACGGGGGTGGAAGGTGCGAATCCGGGTGGCCGGCGGGGCCACCGGGGCGGCGGGGTTCTGGTCGATGGAGGTCACAGCGAGCCGAGCGTACGCGACGGTTCCGCCGTATCGGATGTGATGTCGGTCGGGGAGTGAGACGATTCATCCCGTACTGCAGGTCAGCGCGCGTGTCGGTCCGGCGCTGCCCGAGACGCCGGAAGGGGGAATGGTGTCGATCGCGCTGTACCGCACCGCGTTGGCGGTCGCCGCCGGTGCCCTCGGTCCCGCGTTGTGGAGCGCTGCCCCGGCCTCGGCCGCCCTGCCGGTTGGCGTCCCGCCCCCCGCAGCTGTGCTGCCTGCGGTTGCCGTCCCGCCCCTGGCAGCCGTCCCGGTCCGGCCGCTGGCCGCTCCGGTTCCCGGGCCGGAACAGCCCGCGCCGGAACAGGGTGGCAGCACCCAGCCGCCTCCCGGGTTGCTCTTCGTCGAGGTGACCCCGAGCACCGTCGAGCCGGGGTACCTGGTCGGCATCGAGGCGAGCTGTCACGACAACTCGATCCCGGCGACCGTCGTCTCGGACGCCTTCGGCCGGGTCCAGGTGCAGCCGCAGCGAGGTCTGCTCACCGCCGCCCCGATGGTCAAGGAGCGCGTCCGGCCGGGCAGTTACCGGATCAAGCTGGAATGCCCCGACGGGGCGACCGCCTCGACGTCGCTCCAGGTGGTCAAGAGGGTGAAGCCCAGTCCCGGGCCGCACACCGGCTTCGGCGGCGCGGCCGGCAACGGAATGGCCGATGGGTTGCTGGTTCCCGGTGGGCTGGCGCTGACCATCGCCGGGGCGGTCGTCGGGATCGTGGCGGCTCGTCGGCCGCGTGGCGTCGCCGGGAGCTGACCATGCCCCCGCCGCCTGTCCCCTCGGACCCCCGGCCCGGCCCGGCCGGGCAGCACACCGGCTGGGCATCCCAGCGCAGTGCCCCGGCGGTGTCGCGCGGTGACCCGATCCCGCAGCGTGGTGGTTGGGTGCCGCAGGGCGGTGGTCGGGCCGTGGATCGTGGTGATCCGGGGGTGGTGCGTGGTGGTTGGGTGCCGCAGGGCGGTGGTCGGGCCGTGGATCGTGGTGATCCGGCAGCGCCGCGCGGTGGCGGGGTGCCGCAGCGCAGCGGCCCGGCTCCGTCGCCCAGTGGCCGGGCCCGCCCCGCGCCGCAGCCCACTGGTCCGACGCCGCAGCACCGCGGCCGAGCACATCCGACGACGTCGGCCTCTGGGGCGGTAGCGGCACGCGGGCCCTGGTCGGTGCCGCTGGCCGTGTTGCTGGTGCTGCTCGGAGTCTTCGCCACCGGTGCCGGGCTGGGCCGCTCGGTCGGGCCGCTGGGCTGGACCGACGCGACGTCGCAGCGCCCGGCGGCCGGTGCCCGGCAGAGCCCCGCACCGGGCAGTCTGCCGGCCAGCCGGCCGGTGCGGCTCGCCGTCCCGGCGATCAAGGTGGCCGCTCCGGTGGCCCCGGTCGGTCAGGCCCGGGACGGGTCGATCGACGTCCCGCCGCTCGACCGGCACAACGACACCGGCTGGTACGACCGAAGTCCGACCCCCGGAGAGCCGGGCCGGGCGATCATCGTCGGTCATGTCGACTCCAAGAGCGGGCCGGCGGTCTTCTACGACCTGCGCAAGCTCACACCGGGCGACCAGATCGAGGTGACCCGGGACGACCGGCGGGTGGTGGTGTTCCGGGTCGACTCGGTGGAGTTCTTCGACAAGTCGGCCCTGCCCGCGGACCGGGTCTACGGCGACGACGGTCCGCCCGCCCTTCGGCTGATCACCTGCGGCGGCCAGTGGATCGGCGGGCGTAGCGGCTACGCCGACAACGTCATCGCCTTTGCCTCGCTGGCCGAGACCCGGTCACCCTGACCGCCGCGCCGCTCGTCGGGACACGGTGTGTCCCCGCAGCTCCCCGCTGTGCTGCGATGTGCCGCAGGCATCGTCGATGCGCGGTGCGTTCCGGCAGCTCGTCGCTGTGCGGTGTGTCCCTGGGCTCGTCGCTGTGCGGTGTGTCCCTGGGCTTGTCGCTGTGCGGTGCGTTCCTGCGGCTCGTTGATCCATGGGTGTTCCCGCGGCTCGCCGCCGTGCTGCGGTGCGTGTTGCCGGCTCGTCGCGGTGCGTCCCCGCCGCTGGCCGCTGCACGTGTTGCCGGCGTGGCCCGACCCGCCTTCGCTGAACCGGGCCGTACGCCGCTCAGCCCTTGCCGGTCACCTGCTGGACGACTTCGAACTCCAGCAGTGTCGCGCCCGAGGCGACCGGGCGTCGCTGCTCGCCACCCTCGCCGCCGGCGTGCGCGGCCCGGGACGGCCCGGCTGCCCAGGTCTGGTACGCCTCTTCGGTCTCCCACCGGGTGTAGACGAAGTAGCGGCTCTCCCCGGCTACCGGGCGCAGCAGCTCGAAGCCGAGGAATCCGGGGGAGTTCTCCACCGTTGCGGCCCGAGCGGCGAACCGCTTCTCCAACTCCTCGCCGGCACCGGGCGGGACGTCGATCGCGTTGATCTTCACGACTGCCATCTCCCCACCCTAGCCCCGCCCGCCCCGTCCAGGACGCCGGGCGGCGCTCCTCGGGGTGCGGTGGCGGTACGGCGTTGAGCAGGCCGGTGGATGCGCGGTGGTCCGCGCGATGCGCCGATGCGCCCATGCGCCGACGCGCTGATGCGCCCATGCGCCGACGCGCTGATGCGCTGATGCGCCGAGGTGCCGATGCGCCGAGGTGTCGAGGTGTCGAGGTGCCGATGCGCCGAGGTGTCGAGGTGTCGAGGTGTCGAGGTGTCGAGGTGTCGAGGTGTCGAGGTGTGAGCATGGGGCCGGTGCGGTGCGGTGCGGTGCGGTGCGGTGCGGTGCGGTGCGGTGCGGTGCGGTGCGGTGCCGTGCTTCCGACGATCTGGTGCCCGGATTCCAGGAAGTGCTCGGCGAGTGCCCTGCCGATTCCGGTCCGGGTGCTGGTGAGCCTGCCGTGCGGTGGGCGGTGCGGTGTGGGCGGTGGGTGCCCTGCGGTGTGGTGCGGTGCGGATTGACGAGAGTGCGGCGGGGTTTGTGAAGAATTGTTGTCGCCAGGACCGCAACAACTCTTCACGATCCATCGGATGTCGCCCTCTGTCCCAGCCACTGGGATCGAGGGACGAGGGTGGGCCGCCACCGGGCAGGTCGGCGGAGCGAATCTGGTCGGCGGAGGAAGGTCCTGAGCGGGGTGGACCGCCACATCGATGACAAGGAGTCGATCATCGAATCTGGCCTGAGCCGGCGGTCGGTCTCGTCGTTGGGCCGGGGATCAGCGGTGTCACCGCGGACCCCCGGTCTCGTCGCTGGGCCGGGGATCAGCGGTGTCGCCGCGGACCCGGGAAGGGGTGTCAGGACGCCTCGACGACGGGCGGCGGGCCGAGGTCGGTGCCGGTGCCGGTGCCGAGGTCGGTGTCGGTGTCGGTGTCGACCACGATCGGGGCGTGGTCGGAGGGGCCCTTGCCCTTGCGTGCCTCCCGGTCCACGTACGCGGAGCGGACCGTCCGGGCCAGCGGCGCGGAGGCGTACACCAGGTCGATTCTCATGCCCTTGTTCTGGTGGAACATGCCGGCCCGGTAGTCCCAGTAGGTGTACGGGTGCGGGCCCTTCATCGGGGTGGGCACCACGTCGGTGAGCCCGAGGTCGCGCAGGGCGGTCAGGGCGGCCCGCTCGGCCGGGGTGACATGCGTCGAGGTGGCGAAGAGCGCCGGCTCCCAGACGTCGGCGTCGGTCGGGGCGACGTTGAAGTCTCCGCAGACGGCGACCGGGCCGCCGGCGGCCAGCTCCGGCTCCAGCGCGTCGCGCAGCGCGGCGAACCAGGCCAGCTTGTACGTGTAGTGCGGGTCGTCGGGTGCCCGGCCGTTCGGGACGTACACCGACCAGACCCGGACCCCGGCGCAGCTGGCGGAGATGGCCCGCGCCTCGGGCTGCGGGAAGCCCGGCTCGCCGAGGAAGCCGACGGCGACGTCGGTCAGGCCGACCCGGGACAGGATCGCCACCCCGTTCCACCGGCCGTCGCTGTGGCTGGCCACCTCGTAGCCCAACTCGCCGACCTCGGTGACCGGGAACGCCCCGTCGGGGCACTTGGTCTCCTGGAGGCAGACCACGTCCGGGCCGGTGCCGGCGAGCCAGTCCAGCAGCCGGGGTAGGCGGGCCTTCACCGAGTTCACGTTCCAGGTCGCCAGGCGCATGGGACCAGCCTGCCGCATCGCGGCCCACCGCGCCGTGTCGGCCTACCGTGTCGGGCGGGCCGGCCGGGTCGGACGGTCACCTGTGGGAGTCGCCGGGTCTGCCGCATCGTGGCCCGTGGCCCCGGCAGCGGCGAGCAGCTCGCCGTCGCGCGAGGCTCCCCGAGGGCGGTCGGACGGCGGCGTCCCGGATCGGGACACCGCCGTCGGCGTACGGCTGGTCAGGTGCCGGGGGTGTCTCCGGGGCGGGTCTGCTCGGCGAGGTAGCGCTCCAGCTCGGCCCCCAGCTCGTCGGCGGTGGGCAGTGGACCGGTTTCGGCGGCGAGCAGGTTCTTCTCGCCCCTGCCCCGGGCGAACGCGTCGTACTGCTCCTCCAGGGCCTTGACCAGGGCGGCGGCCTCGTCGGTCTGGGCGACCTGACGGTCGATCTCCACCCGGACTACCTCGGCGGCGGAGCGGAGGCTGTCGTTGGGCAGCAGCAACCCGGTGCTGCGGGACACCGAGGAGAGCAGCACCTCGGCGGCGGCCGGGTACTCGGTCTGGGCGACGTAGTGCGGCACGTGGGCGGAGAAACCGAGCGCGTCCCGGCCGGCCTCGCCGAGCCGGTACTCCAGCAGGTGGCCGACGCTGCCGGGGACCTGCACCCGCTGCAACCACGGTTCGTAACCGGCGATCAGCTCCCGCCGGGTGGCGTGTGCGGTGACCCCGGTGGGACGGGTGTGCGGGACGGCCATCGGGATCGAGTTGAGCCCGACGGTGAGCCGGACGTCGAGCCGGGCGGCGACCCCGCTGACCGCTGCCACGAAGCGTTCCCACTGTAGGTCCGGTTCCGGGCCGGTGAGCAGGAGGAACGGTGTCTCGTCGTCGTCGTTCAGCAGGTGTAGGGCCAGCTCGGGGGCGTCGTAGTCCTCCCAGTGGTCCTCGACGAAGGTCATCACCGGGCGGCGGGACCGGTAGTCGAAGAGCTGGTCGACGTCGAAGGTGGCGATCGTGCGGGCGTCCAGCGAGGTGAGCAACTGCTCGCGGGCCAGGCGACTGGCGTTGCCGGCGTCGACGAAGCCGGTGAGCGCCTGGATCAGCACCGGCTGACCGAGGTCGGGCAGATCGTCGGTGAGCTGGTAGAGCTCGTGTGGGTCGAGCACCGGTCGGACCTCCTGAGGAAACGCGCGTACGGGCGGCCGTGCACGGGCGGCACCCGGTTCGGGGAACGTACCTGTCGCGGGCATCCATTCCATCACCGGGCGCGTCGTGACCGATCCGGCTGTCAAACCCGGAGGAAGCCGTCAATTCGCCAAGTGTGCCGAGGTGGCTGGGCCGGACGGTTCCGGCTTGTCAGCCGAAAGGTGGACATGGTGGATCATGCTGCCGGGCGGGGAGGTCTGGGCGATCGACCGCGCCTGGCGACGGGGCAGGAGGAGATTGACCGTAATGCCCGTTGCATGTGGTCTGTCTGCTGGGCTGCGCGTCCAGGGCGGGAGTCCCGCAGGCGGGTCGGCAATTGTGGCGAGGGCCACTCTGTGGCGGTGGGTGGCCGGAGGAGGGCGTGCCTAGCCTCGGCGGATGCGTGACGACGACACCATCGACGACCAGGGCGCCCCCAGGGGCACGACTGGCCGTTCGGACGACACCCCCTCGTCCGTTCAGGTCGGCGCTCTCCGTGCACCTCGTTCCCTCCGTACCCGCCTCGGCGGGCTCACTAACCCCCTGCACCGCCGTCCGACCGGCACCCGGGTGGCCCTCGCCGCCGGTGTGCTCTGCTGCCTCGGCGTCACCGCCGTGGCCGGCGTACAGGACCTGCCGACCGATCGGGCGGACCGGGTCGGCACCGAGGCTGCGCTCGCCGAGCGTGGTCAGCAGGCCGCCTCCCGAGGTGAGGTCCGCACCTCGGCCACCATCGCTCCCAGCACCCCGGTTCCCAGTGCTGCCGCCCCCAGCCCGACCACCGCCAGCCCGACCGCCGCCCCGACGGCGACCTCGACCAGGACCACCAAGCCCCGGCCCAAGCCGAGGCCGAAGCGGATCAGCCCGGTGGCCGGCCTCGACCAGGCCCAGATGGACAACGCCAAGGAGATCGTCAAGGCCGGGCGGGCGATGGGCGTGCCCCGGCGTGCCCTGGTCATCGCGGTGGCCACCGCGATGCAGGAGAGCAACCTCTACAACTACGCCAGCGGCGTGCTGCCCGAGTCGCAGAACTATCCGCACCAGGCGATCGGCTGGGACCACGACTCGGTCGGGCTGTTCCAGCAGCGGCCCAGCAGCGGCTGGGGCGAGGTCGGGCAGTTGATGGACCCGGCGTTCGCCACCCGGGCGTTCCTCAGTGCGCTCCAGGAGATCCCCGGCTGGGAGGACCTGCCGCTCACCGTCGCGGCGCAGGCCGTGCAGATCTCCGCCTACCCGGATCTCTACGCCCAGCACGAGTGGCGGGCAACCGAGGTGGTCGCCGCCATCCTGGTCTGAGCGACCCCGCCCGGGTGACCCGGCCCGCCTGAGCCCGGCCCAGGCGGGCCGGGGCCGTTCCGGAGCGGAACCACCTGCTGGTTACCCTCGACCGAACACAATGGACGGTTGGTGGTTGCTCCGAGCGGGTACACATGACGCAGGACATCCGATCGGAGGACGACATGTCAGCACTGATGCAGCGGATCAGCGCCTTCCTGCGCTCACCGAAGGGGCAGCAACTGGTCGACCGGGGCCGGCGTGAGCTGGCCAAGCCGGAGAACCAGGCGCGGCTCAAGCAGGCGGCCGGCAAGCTGTCGGGCCGCCGCCGCTGACCACCCCTGAACCGAGCCCATCCCCGGGAGCCTCTGTGACCGACGCCGTGCCTGCCGACGACGCACCCACCGTCCCCACGCCGCCGGTCGCGGCGGTCACCCCGGGCCACGCCGTCCCCACGACACCGGCCGTTCCCACACCGGCTCCGACTGCTCCGGCCGTTCCCGCACCGGCTCCGGCCGTTCCCGCACCGGCTCCGGCCGTTCCCGCACCGGTGGCGGCTCCGGGATCTCCCGTTCCCGGCACGCCGGCCGGTGATCCGGGGGACGCTCCCGAGGCGCCACCGGCCCGGCTCTGGGACCGGATGCGTGAAGATCCGCAGTACGCCCCGGAGCACCTCGCCCTGGAGGCGGTCCGCCGGCTCGGTCCGGAGGCGGCGCAGTGGGTCGCCCGTGCGCGGGCGGACCGCCCGCACGCCTCCGCGGACGAGTTGGCCGAGCAGGCGATCCGGCGCTTCGTCAACCGGGCCCGGCTCTCCGGCGCGGTCTCCGGGGCGGCGGGGTTGCCGGGCGCGGTCATCGACGTCGGCGTGTTGGCCTGGACCCAGGCTCGGCTGGTGCTGCACGTCGCCGCTGCGTACGGGGCGGACCCGATGAACCCGGACCGGGCCACCGACCTGCTCGTCCTGCAGAAGGTGCACAAGGCGGCCGAGACGGCCCGGTTGGCCCTGGGCGTCGCGGCCGGTCGGGAGCGGGCCGGCGCGCTGTTCGGCCGTGCGGCCCAGAACCCGCTCGGTCGGGTGATGCTGCAACTGGGCGTCCGGCTGGCCCGGATGGCCGGGGTGCGGGCGGCGAAGCGGATCTTCGCCAAGGTCGTTCCGGGGGCCGCGATCATCCTCGGCACCTGGGCCAACTCGTCGGCCACCAAGGATCTCGCCGAGCGGGCCCAGGCGCTCTACCGGGAACACCGGGGCGGGGTGCCCCAACCGCGCCGGCCCTGATCAGACGTCCCCACCGCGCCGCACCCGGCCCGCCGTCGGGCGCGGCACGGCCAGGTAGGTGGCGGCGCGGTCGGGGTGCGCGGCGCGGCCAGGTAGGTCGCTACACGGTCGGGTGCGACAGCGCGTGGACTCAGAGTCGCCAGCCGGCGGCCGGGAAGGTCGCGTCGGCGAGCCGGTTCTGCCCGGCCACGTTGGGGTGGAACCAGTCCAGCGTGTTGACCTCGTCCAGGCTGAACCGCACCCGGTGCACCGCGCCGCCGTCGTAGTGGCACCGCGAGCCGTACGCCCGGCAGGCCGCCTTGAGCTGGCTGTTGTACGCGTCGATGCGCTCGGCGAAGCGGGCCCGGCGGGCCCGGTCGGCCGGGGCGTCCGAGGTGGCGTTCGCCAGCAGGGCCGGGCAGATGCCGGTCTTCCAGATCCGGACCGCGCTGGACTTGGTGTGCCCGACCTCCCAGAGCCGGTTCAGGTCGGGGATGCTGGCCACCAGGACCCGGGCCTTGGGGCGGCCCTCCCGCAGCACCTGCAGCGCCTGGTCGACCTGGCTGCGGAAGGTGGCTGTCGCGGTCATCCGGTCGATGTCGTCGCGGCAGGCGTCGTTGGCGCCGATCAGCATCGTGACGTAGTCGGCCTTGTCGCGGACGGCGGCGCCGGCCTGCGCGGCGAGGGCCTCGGCGCGGGCGCCCGGCACGGCGTGGTTGCGGGCCCGGTTCCGGATCGGCGCGTCGGCGTCGAGCAGCCGCCGGTAGTGGCTCTCCACCCGGATGCCGTCCCCGGTGGACCAGGAGTTGCGTTGGCACGAGGTGAGCACGAGGCAAGAGGCGAAGCCGGTGGTGATCGAGTCGCCGAGGGCGGCCATCGTGGTCGGCAGGCCGGTCGGTGTCGACCCGCTCCGGGTGGGGCGGGGGGAGGCTCCGCCGCCCTCCTCGCAGGCGAGGGCGACCAGCGCCAACAGGCAGGCCACGGCGGCGACCCAGCGTCGAGGCATGCGCTTCCCCCGGTCAGACGGCGCAGAGCGACAGTATGGTGACTCTATGGGGCGAGCAAGGTGGACCGGTGCGCTCGTGTCGACTTCCGGGCAGATTAAATATCTAGAAACATGGATCTGGTAGGAGTGTCGACAGCGCGAAACAGTCCGGGGCGATCCGGGCGTCGGGGTCGGTTAGCGGCGTCCGTGCCGGGGTAGCCCGAGACAATGACGAGATCGCAGCCCCGGCGTGGCCGCGGCACGGTCGGCCACGCGTACAGCGCGCTGAACCTCCGGCTGGCGCTGGCCCTGTTCGGCCTGGTCACCATGACCGTCTTCGCGGTCCTGGCGTTCTGGGCCGACCTGGCCTGGCTGGGCGTGCTCTGCGTGCTGTTCGCCGTCGTGGCGGTGGTCGACCTGATCGTCATCCAGCGCCGCCGCGCCGCCCGCCGCCGCGAGGAACCGGGCGCGCGGCACTCACTCTTCGAGTGAACAGGAGTACGAGATGCCCATCGCCACCACCAACCCGGCCACCGGTCAGCTGCTCAAGTCGTACGAACCGATGTCGTCCGAGCAGATCGACGCCGCCATCGAGCGGGCCGACCTGGCGTTCCGGGATCTGCACCGGACCACCGTCGCCCAGCGGGCGCAGTGGATGAACACCGCCGCGGACCTGCTCGACGCCGAGCGCGACGAGACCGCCCGGCTGATGACCACCGAGATGGGCAAGACGTACGCCGCGGCGAAGGCCGAGGTCACCAAGTGTGCGAGCGCCTGCCGGTTCTACGCCGCCCACGCGGAGCGGATGCTCGCCGACGAGCCCGCCGACGCCGCCGCGGTCAGGGCGAAGCGGGCGTACGTCCGTTACCAGCCGATCGGGCCGGTGCTCGCGGTGATGCCGTGGAACTTCCCGCTCTGGCAGGTGATGCGGTTCGCCGCGCCCGCCCTGATGGCCGGGAACACCGGCCTGCTCAAGCACGCCTCCAACGTGCCGCAGACCGCGCTGTACCTGGAGGACGTGTTCCGCCGGGCCGGTTTCCCCGAAGGCGCGTTCACCACGCTGCTGGTCGGCTCCGAGGCGGTCGACCGGGTCCTCAGCGACCCCCGGGTCCGGGCGGCGACGCTGACCGGCAGCGAGGGCGCGGGTCGCTCGATCGGCCAGATCGCCGGCCGGGAACTGAAGAAGACGGTGTTGGAGCTGGGCGGCAGCGACCCGTTCGTGGTGATGCCCTCGGCCGACCTGGACCGGGCCGCCGAGGTGGCGACCACCGCCCGCTGCCAGAACAACGGCCAGTCGTGCATCGCGGCCAAGCGGTTCATCGTGCACACCGACGTCTTCGACGCCTTCGCCGGGAAGTTCGCCGCGAACATGGCCGCGCTGCGGGTCGGCGACCCGATGGACGGCGACACCGACGTCGGCCCGCTGGCCAGCGAGGGCGGGCGGGACGAGATCCACGCCCAGGTGCAGGACGCGGTGGAGCACGGCGCGACGGTGCTCTGCGGCGGCGAGAAGCCGACC
Source organism: Micromonospora sp. NPDC051925 (assembly GCF_044548625.1). NCBI lineage: Bacteria > Bacillati > Actinomycetota > Actinomycetes > Micromonosporales > Micromonosporaceae > Micromonospora > Micromonospora sp. NPDC051925. Next base: position 79,372 of record NZ_JBIUCH010000007.1, read on the forward strand.
GGCGACGGCTGGTTCTACCCGCCGACCGTGGTGACCGACCTGAACCCGCAGATGCGGATGTGGGCCGAGGAGGTCTTCGGGCCGGTCGCCGGGCTCTACCGGGTGTCGTCGTACGACGAGGCGGTCGAGGTGGCCAACGGCACCTCCTTCGGGTTGGGCGCGAACGCCTGGACCACCGACCCGGCCGAGCAGGAGCGGTTCGCCACCGACCTGGACGCCGGCAACGTCTTCGTCAACGGCATGACCACCTCGTACCCCGAGTTGCCGTTCGGCGGGGTGAAGAACTCCGGCTACGGCCGCGAGCTGTCGGCGCTCGGGATGCGGGAGTTCTGCAACACCAAGACCGTCTGGGTGGGGGAGGGCGCCGCCACCGTCGGCGCCGGCGCCCACGCCGAGTGACACCGCGCCGGGCAGCGAACGCCGCCGCCGGGTAGCCGGCGCGGGCGAGCTTTAACCGAACACCGTCATGGGTACGGAAGGACGCCATGACGGTGTTCGGCTTCCACGCCTCCCACGAGCAGATCCATCCGAGTCGCCTGCTGGAGGCGGTGGTGCACGCCGAACGGGCCGGCTTCGACGCCGCGATGTCGTCGGACCACTTCTCGCCGTGGAGCACCCGGCAGGGCCAGTCCGGCTTCGCCTGGTCCTGGCTGGGCGCCGCGCTCCAGGCCACCGGGCTGCCGTTCGGCGTGGTCAACGCCCCCGGCCAGCGCTACCACCCGGCGATCATCGCGCAGGCCATCGGCACCCTGGGCGCGATGTACCCGGGCCGGTTCTGGGCGGCACTGGGCACCGGCGAGGCGAGCAACGAGCACATCACCGGGGACGGCTGGCCGCGCAAGGACGTCCGTACCGCCCGACTGCGGGAGTGCGTCGAGGTGATCCGGGCGCTGCTGGCCGGCGAGGAGGTCAGTCACGACGGCCTGGTCCGGGTGGACCGGGCGAAGCTGTGGACCCGGCCGGAGCAACCGCCGGCGCTGATCGGGGCGGCGGTCAGCGTGGCCACCGCCCGCTGGTGTGCCGAGTGGGCGGACGGCCTGATCACCGTGAACGCGCCGACCGCGCACCTACGCGAGATGATCGACGCCTACCGGGACGCCGGTGGGCGGGGGCCGGTGCACCTCCAGGTGCACGTGAGCTGGGCGCAAGAGCAGGCCGAGGCGGAGGCGATCGCGTACGAGCAGTGGCGCAGCAATATCTTCCCGCCGCCGGTCTGCTGGGACCTGGACACCGCCGAGCACTTCGACGTGGTCAGCGAGCGGGTGCCGATGGAGCAGGTCGCCGAGGTGGTGAACGTCTCGGCGGATCTGGGCCGGCACGTCGGCTGGCTGGAGGAGTACCTCGCGTTGGGCGTCGACCAGATCGCCCTGCACCACGTCGGGCAGGAGCAGCGCGCCTTCATCGACACGTTCGGCGCGGAGGTGCTGCCGAAACTGCGCGCCGCCGGGTGATCCACCCGGTGCGCCGGTACGCCGTACCAGATGCGTCGTCCGCAGGGCCGCCCCCGCCGGGAACGGAGAGGTTCAGGAGCGCGGCAGCACGCCCACCAGCGTCGAGGTGAAGGAGGCCCGCAGGGCGTCGCGCAGCTCCATGTGGAACACGCCGAGGGCGGGCTCGTCCGCATAGGCGGCGAGGAGGCTGGGCGGCGGCGGGACGTACGCCGACAGGGCACCGGCCGAGACGAGGCTCATCAGGCAGAACAGCTGTGCGCCGTCGCCGAGTTCCGGCAGGTGACGGCGCACGAGATCGACCATGGTCGCGAGCCTGGCGAGGGAGGAACGCTTGTGCCGCTTGACCACCTCGACCGACACGTTGTGCTCGAGGACGCCACCCTGTGCACCGAAGAGGTCGCCGAGCACCACCCGCTCCGCCAGCGACCGGCCGAGGATCTCGGCCAGCTGACCCGCCCGCACCTGCGGTGCCGCCCGCGCGTCGATGCCGGTGGCCGGTTCGTCTGCCAGCTCGGCGAGCCAGTTGCCCAGGAAGACGTCCAGCAGTTCGAGCAGCACCGCCTCAGGCGTGGTGTCAGTCGGCAACTGAGTCACCTCAGCCAACCCGGCGGCGCGACGATGGCGGGATGTCGACCACCTAGGCTCGTACCCCATGGAAGCTCTGTTCGAGGTCGTGGTCTTCCTGGCCATCGCGACCTTCGGTGCCGCGCTGGCACGTCGGCTGGGCCTGCTCGCACCGATCCTGCTGGTGGTGCTCGGCCTCGGGCTGTCCTTCCTGCCGGGCTTCCCGCACGTCCGGCTCGACCCGGACCTGGTGCTGGTGGGCATCCTGCCGCCGCTGCTCTACGTGGCGGCGTTGGGGACCTCGGTGCCGGCGTTCCGGCTCAACCTGCGGCCGATCCTGCTGCTCGCGGTGGGGTTGGTGATCTTCACCGCCTTCGTGGTGGGCACGGTGGTGCACCTGTTCCTGCCCGAGCTGCCGTACGCGATCTGTCTGGCGCTGGGTGCGGTGGTGGCGCCGCCGGACGCGATCGCCGCCACGGCGGTGGCCCGGCGGGTGGGCCTGCCCCGGCGGGTGGTGACCATCCTGGAGGGGGAGAGCCTGGTCAACGACGCCACCGCGCTGGTGTTGCTGCGGGTGGCGATCGTCGCGGCCACCGCGAGCGCCGGTTCGGTCGGCTTCGGGTACGTCGCACAGGAGGTGGTGGTCGCCACCGGGGGTGGCGTGCTGGTCGGGTTGCTGGGCGTGGTGGTCTTCGGGTTCCTGCACAAGCGGACCACCGATCCGCTGCTGGACAACGCGCTGTCGCTGATCGTGCCGTTCGCGGTGGTGTTCGCCGCCGAGGAGATCCACGCCTCCGGGGTGGTCGCGGTGGTGGTCACCGGGTTGGGGATCGGCCACAAGATGCCGCTGCTGCTGTCGGCCGCCTCCCGGTTGCAGACCGGCGCGTTCTGGCGGCTGGCCCAGTTCCTGCTGGAGGGGCTGGTCTTCCTGCTGGTCGGCCTGCAACTGCCCGACGTGTTGCAGGATCTCGACGAGCCGACCGGCCGGCTGGTGGGGATCACCGCGGCAGTGCTGGCGGCGGTCTTCCTGACCCGCTTCGTCTGGGTCTTCCTGGCCACCTACCTGGCCCGGTTGGTGCCCCGGGGCCGGCAACGGGGCCCGGGGCTGCCGGTGGGGTTCCCGATCGTCATCGGCTGGGCCGGGATGCGCGGGGTGGTGACGCTGGCCGCCGCGCTGGGCCTGCCGTTGACGCTGGCCGGGGAGCAGCCGTACCAGCGGGCGCTGTTCATCTGGCTGGCCTTCGCGGTGATCATGGCGACCCTGATCGGACAGGGGGCCACCCTGCCGTGGGTGGCCCGCCGGTTGAAACTGCCGCCGGACGACCCGGTGGCCGACGCGCTCTCCGCCGCGACGGTGCAGCAGCAGGCGGGTCGGGCGGCCCGGGAGCGGCTGGACGAGCTGGCCGAGGGCGCTCCCGCGGCAGTGGTGGAGCGGCTGCGCGGGTTGGTGCAGAGCCGTACCAACCTGGCCTGGGAGCGGCTCGGCGGCACCGACCGGGAGACCCCGTCCCAGGCGTACGGTCGGTTGCGGCAGGAGATGATCGACGCCGAGCGGGAGGTCTTCCGGGCCGCCCGCGACGAGGGGCGGATTCCCGAGGAGGTGCTGGTGCGGGCCTATCGTGATCTGGACCTGGAGGAGTCGTTGTTGCGACGGGAGACCGATTGATGAGTTGCCAGCACCTGACCGGGGCGGGGACCGCCGAGCCGACCGTCACCGACGTCTGCCCGGAGTGCGTCGCCGTCGGCAACGACGACTGGGTGCATCTGCGGTCCTGCCTGGAGTGTGGGCAGGTGGGGTGCTGCGACTCGTCGGCGTACCAGCACGCGACGAAGCACTTCGAGGCGACCGGGCACCCGGTGATGCGGTCGATCCAGCCGGGGGAGAGCTGGCGCTGGTGTTTCGTCGACGAGGAGATCGGCTGACCGGGCGGTCGCGGCGGTATGACGGATCCGCTATTCGACCCTGAGTCGACCGACCGCATAGCATCGGTGGACTTCTATCGATGGGGAGGTCGGATGATCCGACGACGACAGTTCTCGCGTACCGCAGGAACCCTGCTGGCGCTGGTGCTCGCGGCGACCGGCGCGGTCACCGCGGTCGGCACCACCGCGTCCGCCGCCGTACGGACCGTGTACTACGACGCGAGCCGGGCCGGGGAGTTCCGCACCAACTTCGACCAGGCCGCGACGATCTGGAACAGCTCGGTGACCAACGTCAAGCTGGCCGCCCGCACGCCCGGCAACATCACCATCTACGTCGACACCGGCTGGCCCCGGGCGCAGACCACCAGCCTGGGCAACGGCCGGGTGTGGATGGGCACCCAGGCCGTCGAGCAGGGGTACGACCGGACCCGGATCGCCACCCACGAGATCGGCCACATTCTCGGCCTGCCGGACAACCGCACCGGCCTGTGCACCGACCTGATGTCCGGCAGCAGCGCCCCGGTCTCATGCCGTAACGCCCAGCCCAGCGCCGCCGAGGCATCCCGGGTCAACTCCCTCTTCGCCACCTCCCGCACCCCCACCCCCACCACCTACACCTGGACCCCCACCCCCACCCCCACCCCCACCCCCACCCTCGCTGTACCCCGGTGATCAAGAGGTTTGCGTCAAAGTCGATCACCACTTTGACGCAAACCTCTTGATCACCGGGGTGTGTGTGGGGGGAACTGTGGGTTAGGGGGTGGGGTGGTGGTGGAGGGCGGTGATGAACCAGTTGAGGACCGGGGTCAGGGTGGGGGGTGGGGTCCAGCCGTTGACCGTTGCCAGGAGCTGGAAGTACCGCTCGGTGCGGGGGTCGTTGGCGACCTCCAGGCGGGTCAGCAGCGTGCTGCGGTAGCCGGCCTCGTCGGCCCGGCCGAAGACCTCGCCGTACGCGGCGACCAGCGCGGCCACCACGTGGCCGGCGCGGGCCGACTCCGGGGCGATGCCGGCGGCGCGGGCCAGCTCGACGGTGTCGCGGACCCGGTGGGTGAGGTCGCGGACCATCGCCACGACCTCCGGGTTGGCGTCACCGACGGTCTCGTCGACGAACTCGTGGACGATGCGCCGACGCTCGGCGTCGTCGATCGTGGCCAGCTCGGGCATGGAACTCGTCTCCACTGGTGGGGGCGGTCAGGTGGCGAGGATCGGGCGGTGGGGCGCGCCGGGCGGTCGGGGGACGACCGCCCGGCGCGCTCGGACCCCGGGTGACAGCCCGGGAACCGAGGTGAAGGCGTCGGTCAGGACACCGTGCAGGCGACGCCGTTGACGGTGATCAGGTCCGGTGCCGGATTCGCCAGCGTGCCGGTCTTGGCGAGCAGGCCGAAGGTCACGCTGCCGCCCGGCGCGATCGTCGCGTTGTACGACTCGTTCTTCGCCGTCACGGTGGCCCCGGACTGGGTCACCTTCGCCGTCCACGCCTGGGTGATCTTCTGGTCGCCGGTGTAGGCGTACCGCAGGGTCCAGCCGTTGATCGCGGTGTCGCCGGTGTTGCGGACGGTGACCTGGGTGTTGGAGCCGTCCGGCCAGGTGCCGTGCACCTGGTAGGTGACCGCGCAGGTGCGCGGGGCCACCGCCTTGGCGTCACCCTGGTCGGCGAGGAACGAGGCGAGCCAGGCGAGCGCCGAGTTCCAGTTGATCGCCACCTCGTTGGTCGCGTACGAGTTGATGTCGTCGACGTAGCAGAACATCGGCGCGCAGCCCTTGAGCAGCTGGGCGGCGAACGGGTCCTGGAGGGCGGCGTTCGGGCCACCGGCGAGCGAGCCGGCCGGCGGGTTCGGCATGGCCGGGTTGAGCTGGTTGCCGAAGATCCGGCTGTGCTGGTTGTGCGCGTTCTGCTCACCCCAGCCGGTCACGTACGACATGTTCAGCGCGTTGCGGCCGAGCAGGTAGTCGGTCGCCTGCACGGTGCCGTCCCGGTACTTCGCGTCCCGGGTCAGGTCGAAGGCGGTGGCCAGCACGACCATGTTGTTGATGATGTTGCTGTTGCTGCCCCAGACGTAGCTGCCCGCCTCGCCCGGCACCGGCAGGCCGTACGCCTGGGCGTGCAGGGTGGTCAGGTATTTGTCGGCGGCGGCGGTCACCGAGGCGCGGACCCGGGTCCGGTCGGCGGCCGGCAGGCCGTTCGGCACGGTGGCCAGGTCGAGCCGGCCGATCGCGGCCACGCTCTGCCAACCGAACGCGCCGGACGCGCCGAACAGGTCACCGGTGTGGTGCGGCGACCCGGTCAGGTCGTCCAGGTACGCCTTCTTGCCGGTGGTCAGGTACAGCTCCACCGCGGCCCAGTAGAACTCGTCGGTGACGTTGCCGTCGTCGTACGCCCCGCCGCCGGTGCCGTCGGCCGGGTCGGCGTAGTTCGCCGGGTGCGCCTTGGCGGCGGCGTACGCGGTCGACGCGGCGGTGCCGCAGCGGGCGGCGAACGCCGCGTCGTACGGGGCGAAGAGGCGCTGGCACTGCGCGGCGACGGCGGCCAGGTTGAGGGTGGCGGCGGTCGACGGCGGGTGCAGCTCGCGCGGCTGGGCGTCGTCCTGCGGGGCGAGCGGCAGGCCGGTCCACGCCTTGTCGTGGATCTTGTGGTGGGCCATCCCGGCCAGCGGCTCGCCGGCCGGGACCTGCATCCGCAGCAGGAACTCGATCTCCCAGCGGGCCTCGTCGAGGATGTCCGGCACCGCGTTGTCCCGTTCGGGCACCCGCAGCGTCGAGTCGCCGAGCGCCGCGCCACCGGCGGCGGTCTCCGCGGTCTTGGTCCGCTCGAAGGCGCTCAACAGCTGGTACGCGGCGATACCGCCGTTGACCACGTACTTGCCGTGGTCGCCCGCGTCGTACCAGCCGCCGCGCACGTCAAGCGAGTAGTCGCAGACCCCGGGCTGGCAGGGCACCTGGGTGTCACCCTGGTTCGGGGCGACCCCGAGGTGGCCGGCCGGGCGGGCGTACTCCCCGCCGATCAGGTCACCGTCGATGGCGATGCCGCTGCGCTGGGCGTAGAAGAACTGCATCGAGTCGGCGCGCAGCCGGTCGTAGAGGTCACCGGAGATGTCGAACGGGTGGCTGGTCTCCCCGTCGACGACCAGCGTGTAGCCGGTGCCGGGCGTGCGGTGGGACGAGAAGTCGATGGTCTGCACGTGCTGCCCGGAGGCGGCGTCGACCCCGCGCGGGGTGCTCTCGCCGCTGGCGACGACCGCGCCGGCAGCCGACCTGAGCTGCCAGGGCAGCGCCTCGGTCGCCTCGGTCACCACGGTGGCGTTCTTCGGGCCGCCGGGCAGGTAACCGACCTGGTTGACCCGGACCCGGGGGCCGGTGTCCGGCACGTACGGCGGGGCGGCCTCACCGCCGCGCAGCGAGACGTTGTCCAGGCAGAGCCGCTGCTCGGCGGCGGCCCCACCGACCTGGAAGATGAGCTGGGCGTTGGGGTTGTCGTCCGGGACGGTGAAGGTCTGCTCCACCCGCTTGCTCGTCGGGCCGGCGACGGCCGGGACGCTCGCGTACGACGTGTAGGGGGCGGTGCCGAGCTGGAGCACGGCGTTGACGGTGAGCCCGGGGGTGGCCGAGATGTCGAAGCCCAGCTGGTATTCCGCGCCGGCGTTGAGCCGGACCCCGTCGTGGCCGATGCCGGCGTCCCACGGGTTGGCCAGCCCGGCGGGGACGGTGACGCAGAGCCGGCCGTCGACGACGTCGAGCGGGCCGGTGCCGTAGGAGAACCAGGGCGAGACGCCCTCGTTGAAGTCGCCGTTGCTGATCTGCTCGGGGGCGTCCGGCGGGACCTCGGCGTGGGCCACGCCGGCGCGGGCTCCGGTGAGGATCAGGGTTGTCGCTGCCAGTACCGCGAGATGCCGCCGACGTCGTCGGGTCAGGATCACGGGATTCCTTTCCGGGCGGTGGAGGTGGTGGCGCAGTTCGCCACTGGGAGCGCTCCCAGTGTCAGCCAGATGTTTCCAGCGCGTCTCGTTCCTGTCAATCGATTCGACTGGATACCTTCGGGCTGGTGGGGGCGCACCCGGGCGGACCCGGATCGACGCGTCCGACAGTGAGATTCGCCGCGCCACGCGCAGTCGTCCTGATCTCCTAGAGACAACAACGCCCTCCGCCTGGCAGGCTGCCACCCATGACCCTGAAGCTTCGTTCCGTCGGGACGAGCGACCGTGGGCTGATCCGCAGCGGAAACCAGGACGCCCTGCACTCCGGTGCCTGGCTCGTCGCCGTGGCCGACGGCATGGGCGGGATGGCGGCCGGTGACCTGGCCAGCCGGATCGCCATCGACGCGGTCGCCCCCCTCGACGTGGAGACCCCCGAGGACGCCCTGGTGGCCGCGTTGCAGACCGGCATCGAGCTGGCCACCGCGCGAATCCACCAGGCGGTCCAGGAGGACCCGGAGCGGCAGGGCATGGGCACCACACTGACCGCCCTGCTCTTCTCCCGGACGGGTAGCTGCCTGGCGCTCGCGCACGTCGGTGACTCCCGGGCCTACCTGTTCCGCGAGGGCACCCTCAAGCAGGTCACCCGGGACGACACCTTCGTCCAGATGCTGGTGGACCAGGGCGTGATCAGCCCCGAGGAGGCGTCCAGCCATCCCCGGCGGGCCGTCGTCACCCAGGCGTTGCAGGGCGAGGAGGTCTCCCCGTCGTACGCGACGATGGTGCCTCGGGCCGGCGACCGCTGGCTGCTGTGCAGCGATGGCCTCTCCAACGTGGTCCGCCCGGACACCCTCACCGAGGTGCTCCGGGAGACCCCGGACCGGGAGGCCTGCGCCCGCCGCCTGATCGACCTGGCCCTGCGGGCCGGCGGCCCCGACAACGTCACCGTGCTCATCGCCGACGTCGTGGACGAGTGACCCGCCCCGGAGCCGGCGACGAGTGACCCGGCCCGGAGCTGCCGGCGACGGGTGAGCCGATCGAGCGGCCCGGTGACGGGTGAGCCGGCCCGGCGATCCCTCGCACCGGACCGGAGCACGCCGTGGGCCGGCTCAGCGTCGGCGGTGCGTGGTGTGCCGGGTCGGGGTGGCCGTGGTCGGGTCCTCGGGCCAGGGATGGCGCGGGTAGCGCCCCCGCAGTTCCCCGCGTACCTGCGGATATCCGGTGCGCCAGAAGGACGCCAGGTCGGCGGTGACCGCCACCGGCCGGCCGGCCGGGGAGAGCAGGTGCAGCCGCACCGGCACCCGTCCGTCGGCCAACCGGGGCGCGTCCTGCCAGCCGAACGTCTCCTGGAGCTTCACGGCCAGCACCGGCGCGGCCGGGTCGGCGTAGTCGACCCGGACCCGCGAGCCGCTGGGCACCTCGATCCGCTCCGGGGCCAGCTCGTCCAGCCGACCCGCCTGCCGCCATGGCAACAGTCGGCGCAGCGCCCCGGTCACGTCGATCCGGGCCAGGTCGGCGCGGCGGCGGGCGGCGGCCAGCTCCGACCCGAGCCACCGGTCGACGGCGGCGAGCAGCGCGGCATCGGTGACCTCCGGCCAGTCCCCGCCCAGCGCCTGCCGGCAGAACGCCAACCGCTCCCGCAGTGACCGGGCCGCCGGGGTCCAGGTCAACAGGTCCAGCCCCGTCTGGCGCAGCCCCTCGGCGAGGGCGGCGGCCAGCAGCTCCGGGGCCGGCCGGGCCAGCGGGCGGCTGACCAGCTCGATCGCGCCGAGCCGGGTCACCTGCCGGGCCAGCACGTCGCCGTCGACCCAGCCGACCTCCCGTAGCTCGGTCAGCAACGGGCCGCCGGCCTCCCGGGCGGTCGCCTCGTCCACCGGGGCGGCCAACCGCACCCGGGCGGTCGGTGCGCCCGGCGACCGGTCGGCGACCGCGACGGCCAGCCAGCCCGACCCCGCCAGCGCCGAACCGGCCGCCAGCTCCGCCCCGGTCCCCCCGGCCATCAGGTACGACGTCCCGCCGGCCCGGCGCAGCCGGGCCAACCGCTCCGGGTAGGCCAGCCCCACCAGCAGCCCGGCCGCCAGATCGTCCGGTAGCCGGTCGGTGCCGCCCCCTCGGCCGGAGCGGGCCGGGCCGGCTGCCGTGCCGTCCGTCGCACCGGCCCGGCCGGTGTCCCCGCCCGACGGCGCGGCGGCGGGCAGGGCGGCGCGCAGCCGGCGTACCTCCGCGCGCCAGCGGGCGGTGGCGGCGGGATCCACGTCGTCGCGCAGCCGCCGCCAGCCGGCGGTCAGGTCGTCGTGCCGCCCGACCAGGCCGTCCTCGGCGAGCAGGGCGACCAGTTCGGCGGCCCGGTCCCGGCCGACCCGGGCGGCGCCGTCGAGCAGCGCCCGGCCCAGCCGGGGGTGCGTGCCGGTGGCGGCGATGGCCCGTCCCCGGGCGGTGACCCGACCGTCGGCGTCGATCGCGCCGAGGGTGGTCAGCGTCTCCCGGGCCACGGTCAGCGCGGCGGCCGGTGGCGGATCGGGCAGCGCCAGACCGACGCCGTCCGGGCTGCCCCAGGCGGCCAGGTCCAGCGCCAACCCGGTCAGGTCGGCGGTGGCGATCTCCGGCTCGGGCTGGGCGGCGAGTCGACCGTGGGTGGCCTCGGACCAGCAGCGGTAGACCACCCCCGGGGCCTGTCGGCCGGCCCGGCCGGCCCGCTGGGTCGCGGCGGCTCGCGACACCGGCACGGTGACCAGCGCACCCAGCCCTCGGGACAGGTCGGTGCGGGCGACCCGGGACAACCCGGCGTCGATCACCACCCGGACCCCGGGCACCGTCAGGCTGCTCTCCGCGACCGAGGTGGCGAGCACCACCCGACGGCGTCCGGCGGGACGCAGCGCGGCGTCCTGCGCGGTGGCGGGCAGCCGCCCGTGCAGCGGTAGGACGGCCACCCGGTCGCCCAGGTCGGCCAGCCGGCGGGCCACCGCCCCGATCTCACCCGCCCCGGGGAGGAAGACCAGCAGGTCCCCGTCCTGCTCGTGCAGGGCCCGCCGGACGGTGGCGGCGACGTGGTCGAGCAGCGCCGGATCGACCCGGCCCGCGCCCGGCGGGGTGACGGGTCGCGGTGGCGGTGTCCAGATCCGGGCGACCGGGTGCAGGGCCGCGTCGGCGCGGATCACCGGAGCCGGAGCGTCGCCGCCGAGCAGCGCGGCGAACCGGTCCGCCTCCGGGGTCGCCGACATGGCCACCAGCCACAGCTCGGGGCGCAGCGCGGCGCGGGCCTCCACGGTGAAGGCCAGTGCGAGATCGGCGTCGAGTTGCCGCTCGTGACACTCGTCGAGCAGCACCGCGTCCACCCCGGGCAGGTCGGGGTCGCGTAGCAGCCGGCGGACCAGCAGGCCGGTGGTGACGACCTCGATCCGGGTGCCGGGGCCGACCCGGCGGTCGCCACGCACGGCGTACCCGACCCGGTCGCCGACCCGCTCGCCGAGCAGGTCGGCGATCCGCCGGGCCGCCGCTCGGGCGGCCACCCGGCGGGGCTGGGCGACCAGCACCCGGCCGGCCACCCCGTCGGCCACCGCGAGCGGCGCGAGAGTGGTCTTGCCGGTGCCGGGTGGGGCCACCAGGACCGCGCTGCCGGTGCCGGTCAGCGCCCGCAGCAGCGGCGGCAGCGCCGGCCGGACCGGCAGGTCGAGTGGTACGTCGGAGAGCACGGCTGCCACTGTGGCACGCCGGGCGTCAGCCCGGGCGCACCGCGTCCATGCCGGTGACGAAGGCTGTCCAGGCACCGGCGGAGAAGACCAGCGCGGGCCCGCACCGGTCCTTGCTGTCCCGCACGGCGATCCGGTCGTCTGTGGTGGCGACCTCCACGCAGTTGCCGTTGCCGCTGCTGCGGCTGCTGGTCCGCCAGTCCATCATGGACAGAGGCAGCGCATGCATCCCGTACCTCACGTTCCCCCCGGGCGTGCCGCGTGCGACGCGATCACGCAAAGTTACGAGAAGCCTCCTCCAGGCGGGCCAAGGACCCCGCCGGATCGAGTGCCATCCGGCACAGCTCCTCGTGCACAAGCGTATACCCGCGCACGTGTCCTGCTTCCTCCAGCGCCAGACCCAGGGTGAGATTGTCCAGGTAGACCACGGAATTGTCGGCGGCGTCGGCGAACGTGAGGATGACGTACGGGGTGCTCATCGCGGGGTGGCCGCCGGCCGTGAACGGAAGTACGTGGAACGTCACGTTCGGTGATTGAGCGACCTGGGTCATGTGGGTCAACTGCTCCGCCATGACGGCCGACCCGCCGACCGGGCGCAGCAGCACCGCCTCGTTGAGCACCACCGACAGCTCGACCGGGGGAGACTGCCGGTGCAGCACCTCCTGCCGGCGCAGCCGGGCGGCCACCTTGCGCTCCAGCCCCTCCTCGCCGGCCGTACGACGGAACATCTCCCGGGCGTACGCCTCGGTCTGCAGCAGTCCGGGGACGGACTCCGCCTCGTACGTGCGCAGTCCCGCCGCCTCCGCCTCCAGGCCGACGTAGAACTCGAACCACTCGGGCAACACGTCGCTGTAGTTCTGCCACCAACCGCGCTGCTGTGCGCCCCGGGCGATCTCGATGAGCGCCTCGGCATCAACACCTGTCACTTCGTATAGTGCCAATGCGGCGCGCACGTCGCGGGGTTTGATGCCGATCTGGGCGTTCTCGATCCGGGACAGGTTGCTCTTGGACATGTCGAGTTGGCGGGCGGCGACGTCGAGGGTCATCCCTGCGCGTTCGCGCAGTTGACGGAGTTCACGGGCGATGCGGCGGCGGCGAACGGTGGGGCTGGCAGTCACCCTCCGAGTCTGTCACGACAAGATCCGCAGGTCACTCGAGCACGGAGTGCAACTATGGAATCCGGGAGTTGCAAACCCGGGCTTGTGGAGGCATCCTGTCACCCGGCGTGGATCATCTGTGGACAATGCGTTGGAGGCTCGTTTGCTGATCGCCGACGAGTTCTTTCTCATCGCGCACAACGACAGCCGTGGCAAGGCGAAGCTCCACCCGAGCGCCACCGGGCTCGGCCTCGCCGCCGGGTTGCTGGCCGAGCTGATCCTGTTCGGACAGATCACCGTCTCCGGTGGACTGGTCACCGTGATCGACCGGCGTCCCCCGTCCGACGCGTTGGCCCACACCGTGCTCGACCAACTGATCGGCGAATCGCAGCACCAGGCGGTACGCACCTGGCTCGCCTTCCTGTCCCAGTCGTCCACCACGTCGGTGGGGGAACGGCTGGCCCGCGCCGGGGTGCTGCGTCGGCAGGAGAACCGTCGGTTGCTGCGTACCACCGTCAGCTACCTGCCGATCGACCTCAACGCCGCCGCCTGGCCGGCGACCCGGCTCCGTGCCCTGGTCGAGCGGCCGGAGCAGCCACTGGTGTCGGACACCACCCTGCTCGGGCTGGTGGCCGCCGCCGGGCTGACCCGCGAGGTGCTGTGGAGCGTCGGCCCGCGCGCCCACCACCGACTCGCCGCCCTCGTCCAGTCGCTGCCCGCCCCCCTGAAGGAACTGGTCGTGCACACCGAGGCCGCGGTCGGCGCGGCGGTGCTGCGCGGCATCCCCTGACTCGCCGTGCCACCCCTCCCCTCCGCCCCCTCTCCCCGGAGCAGCCCCATGGCCCCCCATCCGACAGTCGAACGACCCAGCAACGTCAGTGACGCCCTGGCCCGCGGCCGCCTCGGCGTGCCGTCGGTCATCTTCTTCGTCCTCTCCGCCGCCGCGCCGCTGACCGTGGTGGCCGGCGTGGTCACCACCGGATACGCGGTCACCGGCATCACCGGGATGCCGCTGGCCTTCCTCGCGGTGGGCGCCGTCCTGGCGCTCTTCTCCGTCGGCTACGTGGCGATGGCCCGTCGGGTGGAGAACGCCGGCGCGTTCTACGCCTACGTCTCGCGCGGCATCGGCCGGCCGGCCGGCGTCGGCGCGGCCTGGGTCGCGCTCATCGCGTACAACGCGCTGCAGGTCGGTCTCTACGGCGCCATCGGCGCCGCCGCCGCCCCGGTGCTCGGCACCCTCTTCGGCGTCGAGCCGCACTGGGCCGTGGTGGCCCTGGTGGCCTGGGCGCTGGTCGCCTTCCTCGGCCTGCTGCGGGTGGACGTCAACGGCCTGGTCCTGGCGGTGCTGCTGATCGCCGAGATCGTGGTGATCGTCGTGTTCGACCTGGGTCAGCTCAGCCATCCGGAGGGTGGTTCGACCAGCTTCGCCGCGCTGGCCCCGTCGAACCTGCTGGTGCCGGGGGCGGGTGCCCTGCTGGTGCTCGCCATGACCGGTTTCGTGGGGTTCGAGTCCTCGGTGGTGTTCAGCGAGGAGAGCAAGGACCCCAAGCGGACGGTCCCGCTGGCCACCTACCTCTCGGTGGCGATCATCGCCGGGCTCTACGCGCTCTCCTCCTGGTCGATGACCGTGGCCGTCGGGCCGGAGAACATCTCCGCAGCGGCCGGCGAGCAGAGTGTCGAACTGATCTTCAACCTGGCCGCCGCGCACCTCGGCGACACCGCGGTCACCATCGGCCAGGCGCTCTTCATGACCTCGGTGCTGGCCGCCATGATCTCGTTCCACAACACCACCGCCCGGTACGCCTTCGCGTTGGGTCGGGAGCGGGTCCTGCCGGCCGCCTTCGGGCAGACCTCGCCACGCACCGGAGCCCCCCGGGTGGCGTCGCTGGCCCAGAGCGTGCTCGGCCTGATGGTGATCACGCTGTACGCGGTGAACGGCTGGGATCCGGTGGTGCAGCTCTTCTACTACGCCGGCACCGGCGGCGGCTTCGGCGTACTGCTGCTGATCGCCAGCACGAGCGTCGCCGTGATCGTCTACTTCGCCAGGTCCGACACCTCGGAGTCGCTGTGGCGGCGGGCGATCGCCCCGGCGCTGGCCACCGTCGCGCTGGCCGCCATCGTCGCGGTGGCGGTGGCGAACTTCGCCACCCTGCTCGGCGTCGCGCCGGACTCGTCGTTGCGCTGGATCATCCCGGGGGTCTACCCGGTCGCCGGGCTGATCGGCATCCTCTGGGGCATGGCGCTGCGGTCCAACCGACCCGACGTCTACGCCCGGATCGGGCGGGGCGCGGAGAGCGCGTCCACCTCGCTGTTCACGCTGCCGGTGGACGGCCCGGTGCCGGTGGAGGCCCGGCGATGAGCGTGGTGACCGTCGAGCGACTCGTCCGGGCCGACACCCGGCTCGTCGCCGAGCGGATCGCCGAGGCGTTCCTGGTGCTCCCGGCGACCTGGTGGCTGGTGCCGGAGGAAGCCGGGCGGGAGGCGGTCCTGGCCGACAACTTCGAGATCCTGGTCGACCACGCGATGCGGCACGGGCTGGTCTTCGGCACCGCCGACCGGGACGCGGTGGCGGTCTGGTTCCCGAAGGTCGGTGACGAGTCGCCGGCTCCGGTGGACTACGACGACCGGCTGGCCGCCGCCTGTGGACAGTGGACCCCCCGGTTCCAGCACCTCGACGAGCTGTTCGCGGCCAACCATCCGCATCCCGACCACCACCACCTGGCCCTGCTCGCCGTCCGACCGGACCGGCAGGGCCAGGGGCTGGGCACCGCGCTGCTGCGGCACCATCACGCCTGGCTGGACGCCCACGGCGTGCCCGGCTACCTGGAAGCGAGCAGCGAGGCCGGGCGAGACCTCTACGCCCGGCACGGCTACCGGCTCCGGGAGGTCTTCCGGCTGCCGGACGGCACGCCGTTCTATCCGATGTGGCGGGATCCGGCCGGCGGCTGACCGCACCGACGACGACGAGGCCCCGACGCGTTCGCGTCGGGGCCTCGTCGCGTGTCGTGGTCGCCGGGCTGCCCGCCCGGTGTGGCGGGTCCGTCCGCACCGGCTGCCGCCCCGGGCACCGGCGGTGGCGGGGGCGGGCGTCCCGGGTCGGGGCGAACTTCCCGGACACGGGAAGGCCCGGCCGGCGAACCGCCGACCGGGCCCTGTGGTCGTGGTGGTCATCGACCCACCGGGTCGGTGACCGCTCCACCCCTAGTAGGTGCCGTCGAGCTGACCGCGCAGCTTGGTCAGCGCTCGGGCGAGCAGCCGGGACACGTGCATCTGCGAGACGCCGATCTGGTCGGCGATCTGCGACTGGGTCAGGTTGCCGTAGAAGCGCAGGGTGAGGATCTTCTGCTCGCGCTCGTCGAGGGTGGCCAGCGCGGGGCCGAGGGCCACCCGCAGCTCGGCCAGCTCGAACTCGTTGTCCTCGCCGCCGAGCATGTCGCCCAGCTCGGTGGCGCGGTCACCGTCGCCGGTCGGGGTGGACAGCGACACCGCGTTGTACGCGCAGGCGCCTTCCAGGCCCTCCAGGACCTCTTCCTCGGTGAGCTTGAGGTGGGCGGCGATGTCGGCGACCGTCGGCGAGCGGCCGAGGGTCTGCAGCAGCGAGCTGTTGGCGTCGGAGATGGCCAGCCGCAGCTCCTGGAGCCGACGGGGCACCCGGATGTCCCAGGTGCGGTCGCGGAAGTGCCGCTTCAGCTCGCCGATGATGGTCGGGATGGCGTAGCCGGCGAAGTCGACGCCGCGCGACGGGTCGAACTTGTCGATCGCCTTGATCAGGCCGATGGCGGCGGTCTGGGCCAGGTCGTCGGTGGGCTCGCCCCGGCCGCTGTAACGGTGGGCCAGGTGGTTGGCCAGCGGCAGCCAGGCCTCGATCGCCCGGTCCCGCAGCGCCGCCCGGGACGGGTGGCTGGCGGGCAGTGCGGCCATCGCGTTCAGCAGGTCGGCGGCGCTGTCGGTGAGGGCGCGCGGGTCCAGCTTCTCGGTGGTCGACGACGTTGTGGTCGCCGACTCGCTCATGGTTGGCGCGGTCATTGGTGGTCCTCCCTGCACCTCGTCCGCGGACAAAAAGACGTGACGCTTCGGTTTAGCTTCAGATGGGCCGTTCGGAAGTCACCATAGCCCGATCGGTGAGGGGAAATCTAGCCGAAAGGCTGATGTACTTAAGTGATTTTCAGTCATCAAGGCACCATATCGGACACGGTTGGGGTGTTTTGTGAGCACAGGCACGGGTACGGCGGACGACTGGTCTGCCCGACCTCCACCCCACCGCCCCGCCGCGACCGGCCCGGGTCGGGGCCGACCCACCACCCGTCGGTCGCCCCGACCCGACGGTGCGGGGCAGTGTCGGCTATCCGTCCTTGTCCCGCTGACGAGACCGCCCGTAGCGTCGCGGGGGACCATCCCTGTACGGAGGAGCACCGTGCTCGACCCCGCGGACCCGCAGCTCGTCGTCGACAGCCGTACGCTGCACTTCAGCTGGTTGCCGGCCGACCCGGACGCGGTCGCCGCCCTGGTCCCTCCGGGCCTGCGCCCCCGGCCCGACCGACAGGTCTTCATGAACCAGCACGTCGTCGAGGACGCCGCCCAGACCTCCGGCTTCGGCGCGTACTCGCTGACCTACCTCGGGGTGGCGCTCGCCGGGGCCGACGCGCCCGACGGAGTGACCCCCGGCGGCTGGTGGATCCACTACGTCACCTCCAGCCCCCGGGTGCGTGACTACGCGGCAGCCCGGGGCGCCCCGGCCGTGCTGGGGCACACCACCCTCCGGCTGCGGGGCGACGTGCTGGTCGCCGACACCGAGGCCGAGGGCGTCCCGTTGATCCGGGTGCGGGCCCGGGTCGGCCAGACCGGGCACGAGGTGCGCGCCGGGCACCACCGGTACTTCACCATGCGCGACGGCGAGCTGTTCAGCGGCGTCTACCCGTACGTCTCGGAGCCGGTCAGCCCGTTCGAGATCGAGTCGGTGGAGTTCCTCGACCCGGCCCACCCGAGCTACGCGCTGCGGCCGGAGAACCCACTCCTGATCGCCTGGGGCTTCTACGCCCCGCGTGCCTCGTTCGCCCATCCGGGCGGACTGACCCGGTACCCCACGCCGCCCGCGTCGACGTCGACCCCGCCGGCGGCGCGGCCCGCGTCGGAGGCTTACCAGGTGCCCTTCCGCCGGGCGTGCAGCGGCCGTCCGTCGGGGTCGTAGACCAGTCGGTACGCCGGCAGCGCCCAGAGCCGGGTGTGCCAGGGCAGTCGCTCGGGTCGGTGCGGGCGCAGCCGGCCCGGTGGCCGGTGGCCCGACCGGCCGGCGTCGTACCAGCGCTGGAGGGCGTCGGCGGTCGAGGTGATCGCCTCGACCGCGGTGGCCGGGTCCAGCAGGTCGGTGTCGTCGGTGTCGTCCCGGTCCAGGTGCTCACGCCACAGCCGCAGCCGCAGGTCCCGGGCGAACACCCGGGCCCCGTCACCCTGGCCGGCCGGGTCGACGGGGGGCCGCTCGTCGTGGGTGTCGTCGAGCACCGCGCAGGACAGTTCGCTGTCGTGCGTCCAGGAGCGCCGGTTGAAGTTGTCGCTGCCCACGCTCGCCCAGACGTCGTCGACCACGCAGACCTTGGCGTGCACGTACACCGGCTCGCCGGCCCGGTTCTCCACGTCGAAGACGTGCACCCGGTCGGGGGCGGCCCGTTCGCAGAGCGAGAGCGCCTGCTCCCGGCCCACCATGTTCGGCGGCAGCGCCAACGCGCCGTCGACGTCCGGGTGGCGCGGTACCACGGCGACCAGGTGCAGGTCGGGATTGTCCCGCAGCGCCTCGGCGAAGAGCTCGGCCACCTCGGTCGACCAGAGGTACTGGTCCTCCAGGTAGATCAGCCGGCGGGCCCGGCGTACCGCCTTGGTGTAGCCCCGGGCCACCGTCCGCTCGCCGTCCGGGGCGAAGGAGTACCGGGGGCGGACCGCCGGGTAGGTGCGCAACACCTGGATGTGGTGCGGACCGCAGGGCGGCGGATCGGCCGGCTGGGCGGGCAGCGGGTCGGGGGTGAGATCGGAACCGCGCAGCCGGTCCCGCAGGTAGGCCAGCGGGTTCTCCGAGTCCAACGGCATCGGGTCGGTCCACCGCTCGCGGAACGTGGTGTCCAGCGCGCCGACCACCGGCCCCCGGATGGCGAGCTGCACGTCGTGCCAGGGCGGGTTCGGGCCGTACCTCGGGGACATGGCGAGGGCCTGGGGGTCGCCGTGGTGGTCGGCGTCGTCGCGGCGGCTGTGGCACAGGTCGATCCCGCCGGCGAAGGCGATGTCCCGTTCCGGCGCGTGCGGGTGGCGCAGCACCACCAGCTTCTGGTGGTGCGATCCGCCCCGCCGGACGCGCTGGTCGAGCAGCACCTCACCACCGGCGGCGCGGACCGCCTCACTCAGGCTGCGGTTCTCCGCCTCGCTGTAGGACAGCGCGTCGAGGTGGGAACGCCAGAGCAGCCCCTTGACCACCACCCCGCGCTGGGCGGCCTGCGCGAAGAGCTGGACCACGGTCGGACCGTCCGGGCGCATCCGTTCGTCCGGGTCGCCCCGCCAGTCGGTGAAGAAGAGGTGGTCGCCCTCGCCGAGGGCCTCCACCTCGGTGACCAGCCGGTCGAAGTACGCCGCACCGTGAATCAGTGGCTCGGCGAGGTTTCCGGTCGTCCAGACGGGTAACACCGAGACCGGGTTGGCACGTTCCTCAGCGGTCAGGAACCAGTCCTCGATCGCCACGTTCCAGCCTCCCGAGGTCGACGATGTCCTCACGGTAGGACCCCCACCGCCGGTACGCACTCCGGGTAACCCGGAACCGCCCGGAGGGTGGCCTACCGCACCCCACAGAGCCGCGAACGCCGAGGAGGCACCACAATGCCCGCCGATACGACGAACCCCGCGACCGAGCACCGCCCGCAGGCGGTCGAGAGCGAACGCGGCGCGATCCTGGCGGTGTTGCTCATGGTGATCCTCGGGGTGGCCGGGATCTTCGCGGTGTCGTGACGCCGCCCCGGGTGCCCCGGCGTGGACCGGGGCACCCGCGTGGCACGATCAGGGACGGTCGCCCTGGCCACCGGTGTGCGGCAGCCGCTCGGCGGGGACGACGCCCAGCTTGCCGGCCTGGAAGTCCTCGAAGGCCTGCATCAGCTCGGCGCGGGTGTTCATCACGAACGGCCCGTAGTGCGCCACCGGCTCCCGGAGGGGCTTTCCGCCCATGATGTAGAGGTCCAGGGCCGGGGTGTGGCCGTCCTGCTTCCCGCCCGCGGTCACCCGCAGCGCGTCGCCCGGACCGTGCACGGCCAACTGGCCGCCCTGCAACGGTCGCCGGTCGGTGCCGACCGTGCCCCGACCGGAGAGCGCGTAGACCAGGGCGTTGAAGTCGGACCGCCAGGGCAGGTCCAGCTCCGCGCCGGGCTGGAGCGTGACGTGGGCGATGGTGATCGGGGTGTGGGTCGACCCCGGACCCTGGTGCCCGGCGACCTCACCGGCGATGATCCGGATCAGCGCGCCGCCGTCCGGCGTGGTCAGCAGCGCCGCCTCCCGCCCCCGGATGTCCTGGTAGCGCGGCGGCATCATCTTGGCCACCCGGGGCAGGTTGACCCAGAGTTGGAGGCCGTGGAAGAGGCCACCGCTGGCCACCAGGTGCTCCGGCGGCGCCTCGATGTGCAGCAGGCCGCTGCCGGCGGTCATCCACTGGGTGTCGCCGTCGGTGATGGTGCCGCCACCGCCCTGCGAGTCCTGGTGGTCCATGATCCCGTCGATCATGTAGGTGACCGTCTCGAAGCCCCGGTGCGGGTGCCACGGGGTGCCCTTGGGCTCGCCCGGCGCGTAGTCCACCTCACCCATCTGGTCGAGGTGGATGAACGGGTCGAGATCCGACATCGGCACCCCGGCGAAGGCCCGGCGTACCGGGAAACCCTCACCCTCGTAGCCGCTGGGGGCGGTGGTCAGCCGGCGGACCGGCCGGAAGCTGGTGGTCTCGTCGAGCCGGGGCAGGCGGGGCAGGACGAGGACGTCGTCGACGGCGATCGCGGGCATCTCGGGCTCCTCAGGTGTCGCGGTGGGTGGACGACGCGTCCCGGTCGGCGCGCAACCGCCGGCCGAGCCGGTCGAAGATCCGGGTCAGGGTGGTGACCTCGGCGTCGTCGAGGTCGTCCATCAGGTGCCGCCGGACCGAGGCGAGGTGCCCCGGCGCGGCCTCGCGCAGGGTCATCAGCCCGGCGGCGGTGAGCACCGCCTCGCTGCCCCGACGGTCCCCAGGACAGGACTGCTTGGCGACCAGGCCCCGGCGCTGCATGGTCGAGATCTGGTAGGTGAGCCGGCTGGGGGAGAAGACCAGCCGGCCGGCCAGCTCGCCCATCCGGAGTCGCTGGCCCGGTGCCTCGGAGAGCAGGACCAGCACGTGGTAGTCGGCGAAGCTCAGCTCACCGTCGGCGCGCAGGTCGTCCTCCAGCTGGGTGAACAGCCGCTGGCTCGCCTCGATGTAGGCACGCCAGCACGCCATCCGCTCGCTGTCCAGGCTCTCCGTCATGCCCGGAACATTAGCACTCTTTCAAATTTCAACAAGCTTCCTACGTCTGCTGTGAGCAGCACGACAACCATGCTTGAGTTGAGGAATTTCAGCTTTTGAAGGATGGAGGTGCGGGCGGTCGCCCGGCTCGGTGATCAAGAGGTTTCGGTCAGCTTCTAGCGGAATGTTGACGTAAACCTCTTGATCACCGGGGCGGTGAGCTGGACTACCCTCGCCGCGACCGCTGACCCTTCCACCTCCCTGGACCGGCAGCGGAAGCTGATCGAGGGCGGCCCGAGTCTCACGATCGTCGGCGACAAGATCGACCTGAGCACGCCGGCCGGTAGCCGGTGCTGTGCGCCGGGGCCGGGGCCGACGCCGGGGAATGTTCCAAGGAGAGCGACCCGCCCCGGGTCGCGGCCCCGCTTGGGGGGACGGGGGCGCGCGACCCGGGGCGGGTCAGGGGGGAGGAAGGTCAGCGGCCGGGCTGGCGTGTCCAGGTCAGGAAGCGGTCGGTGGCGTCCATGGGCCTGCCGCTGTCGAGCTGCGCGAGGTGGTCTTCCGCCTCCTCCTTGAGCTTCGACAGCAGGGTCAGCAGGCCCGGCCGGTCACCGGCGTACGCCGCGAGGAGCGCGAGCTTCGCTTCCCCACAGGGCCACGGGTGGGCGTCGATCCGGCAGAGCCAGGTGGGTCGTAGTGGCGTGTGTCGGCCGGGAATCAGGGCGGTCACGCCACCACGACCTTTCGCGAGATCGGCTTGCGCGGAGCCGGTCGACGGGGCGCGGGCTCCAGGTGCGTGGCTCCGGACGGCATCAGGAACAGGGTCCGCCGGCGGACCGCGTCGCCGGCGGCGTCCAGCTCGTACGCGTCGATCCACAACCAACCGTCGTACGTGTGCCAGTCGGTCAGCACCCGGATGACCCGGACCGTGATCGGACGGATGAACTGCACGCTCGCGGCGCGCGTCAGGTGGAGTACGTCGCCGGGGCGGATCATGTGCGGGGTCACCGGGCTAGCTCCCGTTCCAGCCGGCGGCCCAGCGGTGCCAGGGGACGGCGTTTGCCAGCCGGCCGGGGCCCCGCCACGGTGGGATGAACGGCCCGATCGGGCCGGGCACCGACGGGCGCGCCGGTGGTGGGTCGTCGTCAGGCTTCCGGCGCGGCTCGGGCGGCGGTGAGCTGTCGGGCTCCGGTGTGTCCGGCATGGTGCTCCCCCTTCGTCGTGGCGGATGGAACGGGGGCCGCCTTCTGCCCCTCCACAGGAGACGGCCCCCGCAGCAGACGCGGCCGGCGGATGCCTTCGCCAACCGGCGGCGTCGCTCTGGGATCTACCTTGCTGACTGTTGTGGAGCGAACACACTGCGTTGCATTATGGGGGCAGACGTTTGGAACGTTCGGCCGGAACGTGGGGATGGAGCAGGATGAACCTGGCAGTCAAAGAGGCGATGGCGCAGACCGGTCAGACGGCCGAGAGCCTTGCAGCTCAGATCGGTGTCGACCCGAAAACCGCAGCCAAGTGGGCGAGCCACGGGCGTATACCGCAGACACGGCATCGCGCCAAGGTCGCGGCGGTCCTGGGCCGCGACGTTCTGGACCTCTGGCCGGATGCGCTGAAGCGCCACGAGCCTGCATGGTTCCGGTCCTGGGTCGACATCGAGCGCGAGGCGGTCGCCCTGCGGGGGTTCGAACTCGCGTGGGTGCCGGGGCTCCTGCAAACGGAAGCGTACGCGCGGGCGACGCTGGCGCTGGCGACACCCGCCCCCGAGGAGGTCGACGAACTGGTGACGGCGCGGGTGCAGCGGCAAGCGATTCTCCACCGGCCACAGCCTCCGCTCGTCGTCGCGGTGATCGACGAAGCGGCCCTCCGGCGGCGCGCAGGACGCGACGGCACGCTGATGCGCGAGCAGTGCGAACACATCGCGGCCTGCGCCGAACTGCCGTGCGTGCAGGTGCATATCGTGCCGCTCGACACGCCGATCTATCTGGGCATGGGCGGTCCGTTCGTGCTGGCCGAGCTGCCGGACGGTGCGCGGCTGGCGCACCAGGACGGCCCGGCCAGCGCACACATCACCGACGACGCGGCAGAAATCGCTAGCCTTGAACGTAGCTGGGCTCGCATAGTCGGCGAGGCCCTACCTCGGGCACAGTCTCTCGATCTCATCAGGAGAGTGGCAGCGACATGGACATGACCGGCGCGCGGTGGCGCAAGAGCACGAAAAGCGGCAGCAACGGCGGGAACTGCGTTGAGGTGGCCGACAACCTGCCCGGCGTCGTCCTGGTGCGGGACACGAAGGACCGTGACGGTGGGACGCTGGCGTTCGCGCCGGGTGCGTGGCGGGGGTTCGTGGACTTCGCGAGGGCGTCTCGCTGATCAGAGATCTGAAGGCCCCCGGTCGACCGGGGGTCTTTGGTGTCCTGGGAGTGATGAAGTGACCCCGTCTGACGTCATCTCGCCGGGAGACACGACGAGCACCCGCCGCACTTCACCACTGTGATCGACGAAGCCGTGCTGCGGCGGCCGGTGGGCGGGCGTGCCGTCATGCGGATCAGGTGGGGGCGCTCCTCGCCGTCTGCCAGGTCCCGCACGTGCGTGTGCACGATAATGGCGGCGTGGGAGAACGTGCGCGGCGAGGCGCTGTCCCACTGGCAGACGACCGAGCTACTGACGCAGATGGTGGAGACATGGACATGACCGGCGCACAGTGGCGCAAGAGCACGAAGAGCGGGGACAACGGCGGCGCGTGCGTCGAGGTGGCCGACAACCTGCCCGGCGTCGTCCTGGTGCGGGACACGAAGGACCGTGACGGTGGGACGCTGGCGTTCGCGCCGGGCGCGTGGCGGGGGTTCGTGAACTTCGCGAGGGCGTCTCGCTAGCCGCACCCTGTCGATGGCTTCGGGTCAGGTCCGCTTACGGCGCGCGATCTCGTCAGAGAGTTGCTGCACACGGGCCGGGTCCGCGTCCCGGGCAAGGGCGACGTAGTGGTCCATGACGGCCGGCCGGTAGCGCACGGGCAACGTCTGCCCTGGGGCGAGTCGGGTGAGCTCGGTGATCGTGAGGCCTTCGTCTGCGATACCGCGGAACGAGATGCCGTCGGCGGTCTCCACGTCGAACATCAGGATCAGGCGAGGGTTGCTGTTCACCTCCCGCCAGTCGACGAGAACGCCGAGCGCAAGCGCCCCCGTACGCAGTTCCGCATTGCGCTTCCGCGCATCACTGCTCATCAGCGGGTTCGAAGCGATCCCGGGGCGTCTTCCGCACCCGCGTTCGCGGGTGCGGTTGCGGGTGGCGAGGGTCCTGGGAAAAGATGTAGACGTGCCGTGGCCTGAGGCTGTGCGGCGCGCGGTCAAGCTGGGCGCTGACCGTGAGCTGGTCGGTGTCTACCCGCGACGTTCTGACCTGCCTCGTTCTCTCTTTCGGGAGCTGATCGAGGGGGCACGCTCCCGCCTGTGGTTCGGTGGCTATACGAGCTACTTCGTGTGGCTCGAAGTGCCACACGCGGCGGAGACCATCGGCGCGAAGGCCCAGGCAGGTGCAGACGTGCGTTTCCTGCTGGGCGACGCAGCGAGCCAGGTCACCGCCAGCCGGGACCTGATCGAGGCGACGCCGCTCAATCTCGCAACCCGGATCGCCATGACGCAAGCCGAGATCGGGAAGTCGCCCACACCGCTACCCGTCCGCCTGTCTGACCGTCATATCGCCATGTCTGTCTGGGTGTTCGACGACGACGCAATTGTGGCGACCCACATTGGCGGCGCGCTGGGACAGGACTCCGTCACGCTGCACCTTCGCCGCAGGGAGAGCGGCGGGCCGTTCAGCAGGTATGTGGAGCACTTCGAGGCGCTTTGGGCCGACGCGGCAGAGGGACACCCTTCGCTGCCCGAGTGACGGGTGCTCCCCGGCGTGTCGTGGCCGGGCCGCTCGCCCCGGTCAGGGGCCGACGACGCGACCGCCGCCCCGGCGCTGGGCGCGTCGGGGCGGCGGCGGAGTCGGGTGGGTCAGCGGGCGGTCGCCCCGGTCGGGGTCAGGTGCATCCGGCCGAGCAGTTGCCGCGCCTGGTCGGCCAGGGCGGCGTCCACGGTGACCGCGTACTGGCCGGCCCGCAGCGAACTGGCCGAGGTGAAGTCGCGCTGGCCACCGGACATGGCGTGCGCCACCGCACCGAACACGGCACCCCAGATCGCGCCGATCACCAGCCCGACCAGGATCACCGCGAGCCAGTTGCCGGCGGTGAAGATGCCGAACAGCAGGCCGATGAACAGGCCGAACCAGGCACCGGTGCCAGCGCCCAGCAGGGCGGCGCGTCCCGTGGTGAGCCGGCCGAGCACCGTCTCCACCAGGGTGAGATTGGTCCCGACGATCGCCGTGTGCTCCACCGGGAACCGGTTGTCCGCCAGGTAGTCCACCACCCGCTGCGCGGACGGATAGTCCGGGTACGCGCCGATCGTCACCGCGGGCGAGCCGGCCTGCGGGCCGTACCCGTCCCCCGGCGGCGTCGCCGGCCGGCCGGCCGGACCGGACGGGAGGTTGTCGCCGCCCGGCATCCCGGGTCGCCAGGTGGCGGTCGGGTTCGATGCTCTGGTCATGGCATCCTCCTTCGTCAACGACCGGCGTTCCCGCCAGCCCGACGGGATAACGCCGAGCGGCGCGGCAATACGGGTCCGGTCGGGACGACGCGGGTCGCAAGAACGCCGTCCGGCCGAGGAATGCGGTGCGACGCGCCCGGGTAACCCGGCCCGTGGACAGCGGACGGATCAGCGAGCACGGGTTCCTGGCCGACGGGCGCAGCGCCGCGCTGGTGGACCGGAACGCCTCGGTCAACTGGTGGTGCCCCGCCCGGTTCGACGGCCCGTCCGTGTTCGGCCGGATCCTCGACGACCGGGCCGGCCACTGGTCGATCACGCCCGAGGCCGACGACGTCCGGGTGTCCCGCTCCTACCTGGACGACTCGCTGGTGCTGCGCACGGTCTTCCGCACCGCCAGCGGGTCGGTGGCGGTCACCGACGCCCTGGCGCTGGAGCCGGGCGCGCGCGGGCACGACATCGGCCTGCGCTCGCCGCGGGTGCTCGCCCGGCTGGTCGAGGGGCTCTCCGGCGAGGTGCCGGTGCGCATCGACTTCGCACCCCGGTTCGAGTACGGGCGGGTCACCGCGTACCTGACGCAGTCTGCCGGGGTGATCGACGCGCGGGCCGGCGCGTGCCGGCTCAGTCTGCGCTCCGACGCGCCGCTGACCTGCGGACACGGCAACGCCACCGGCCGGGCGTCGGTCCGGGCCGGGGATACCCTGCGGTTCACCCTCGGGTACGCCCCGACCTACGGCGATGCCGACCCGGCGCTGCCCGACGCCGACCGGGTGGTGGCCGACGCGGTGGCCGGCTGGCGCTCCTGGGCGGACCTGCACGACTACCGGGGCCACTACCGCGACCAGGTACGGCGCAGCGCGCTGGTGGTGCAGGGCATGACGTACCAGCCCAGCGGTGCGGTCGTCGCGGCGGCGACCACCTCGTTGCCGGAGCAGTTGGGTGGCGACCGCAACTACGACTACCGTTTCGTCTGGGTCCGTGACTTCAGCCTCACCCTCCAGGCACTCTGGCGGGCGGCCTGCCCCGACGAGGCCGACCGGCAGTTCTCCTGGGTGGCGCGGGCGATGGGTCGGATCGACGACGGCCGGGTGCCGATCATGTACGGCGTCGAGGGGGAGCGGGACCTCACCGAACACACCCTCGACCACCTGCGCGGGTACGCCGACAGCCGGCCGGTCCTGGTCGGAAACGACGCCTGGAAGCAGCGACAGACCGACGTGCTCGGCGAGATCCTCGACGCCGCCTGGCTGATGCGGCACTACCTGGACCCGATGACGCCCGACGTGCGGCACCTGCTGTGCGCGCTGGCCGACCAGGCGGTACGGGCCTGGCACCTACCGGACGCCGGGATGTGGGAGGCGCGCGACGCCGAACGGCACTACGTGTCATCCAAGGTGCAGTGCTGGACGGCGTTGGACCGGGCGGTGCGCTTCGGTCCCCGGCTCGGTGACCCGGCCGACGTCCAGCGGTGGGCCAGGGCCCGTGACGAGGTCCGCGCGGCGGTGCTCGACGCTGGAACGACCGGCTGGGCGCGTACACCGGGGCCTTCGACTCCGACCGGTTGGACGCCTCGGTGCTGCTCATGCCGCTGGTCGGCTTCCTGCCCGCCGACGACCCGAGGATGCGCTCCACCATCGACGTGGTGGAGCGTCGGCTGTCCCGCGACGGTCTGCTGCGCCGCTGGGACGGTGACCCGGCCGGCTTCGTGATCTGCTCGTTCTGGCTGGCCAGTTGCCTGGCCCTGGCCGGCGAACCGGACCGGGCCGGCCGGCTGTTCGAACAGCTCGCCGGCCGGGCCAACGACCTCGGTCTCTTTGCCGAACAGATCGACCAGGCCACCGGCGAACAGCTGGGCAACTTCCCGCAGGCCTTCTCGCACATCGGCCTGATCAACGCCGCCGGTCGGCTCACCGAGGCCGCCGAGCGGCAGCACGACGTCGCGGCGCGGTCGCCGCAGCCCGTGCCGACCGGTACGGGACCGACGGAGGGAGCACGCTGATGAGCGGACGGCTGACCGGCAGGACCGCCCTGATCACCGGCTCGGACTCGGGCATCGGGCAGGCCACCGCGATCGAGTTCGCCCGGGAGGGCGCCGACGTGGTGGTGCACTACCTGGACGACCATGCCGGCGCGAACCACACCCGGGCCGAGATCGAGAAGGCCGGCCGGCGGGCCGTGGTGGTGCAGGGCGACATCAGCGTCGAACACCAGGTCGAGGCGATGTTCGACGAGGCCCTGGCGGAGTTCGGCGCGCTGGACGTGCTGATGAACGACGCCGGGGTCGACGCCTCCGGCATTCCGGTGGCCGACCTGGACACCGAGACCTGGGACCGCTGCATCCGCACCAACCTGTACGGGATGTTCTTCTGTGCCCGCCGGTTCGTGCGGCACCGCCGCGACCAGGGCGGCGCTGGGAAGATCATCAACATCACCTCGATCCACCAGGAGGTGGCCCGGGCCGGCGGCGCGGACTACGACGCGAGCAAGGGCGGCATGCTCGAACTGGCCAAGAGCCTCGCCCTGGAGGTCGCCCCGATGCGGATGAACGTCAACAACATCGGGCCCGGGATGGTGCTCACCCCGTTCAACCAGCAGGCCATCGACGACCCGCGGTACCTGGCGGAGCAGGTGCAGAGCATCCCGTGGAAGCGGGCCGCCGAACCGGCGGAGATCGCCAAACTGGCCGTCTTCCTGGCCAGCGACGACGCCGACTACGTGACCGGGTCGACGTACTTCATGGACGGCGGCCTGATGCAGAACCAGGGCCAGGGCGCCTGAGCCGCCGAGGTGCATACGATCAACCGGTGGAGTCGGATGTGATCGTCGTGGGTGCCGGCATCGCCGGGGTGGCGTGCGCCGGTGAGCTGGCACGGGCGGGCGTACCGGTGGAGATCCGGGAACGTGGTCGGGTGGCCGGTGGCCGGATGGCCAGCAGACGCTTCGACGGTCGCCCGGTGGACCTGGGCGCGGCGTACCTGACCGCCGACGACCCGGACTTCGTCGAGGTCGTCCGGCGCTGGCAGGCCGCCGGGTTGGTGCGCGAATGGACCGACACCTTCGTCGCGTACGGCCCGGACGGCCGGCGGGAGGTGCCCGGACCGGTCCGTTGGGCTGCCCCGCGCGGCCTGCGGTCCCTGGTCGAGGAGCTGGCCCGGGAGCTACCGGTGACCGTCGACCGCTGGGTGTCGACCGTCGCGCCCGGCCCGGTGGTCGACGGCCGTCCCACCACCGCCGTGGCGCTCTGTACCCCCGGTCCGCAGGCCGCCCTGCTGCTCGACCCGGCGCTGACCGGCGTCACCCGGGCCGCCGAGCGGCAGCGGTGGGCACCGGTGCTCACCGGGGTGCTGCACTTCCCCGGCCGGCGGTGGACCGACTTCCGGGGTGCCTTCGTCAACGCGCACCCGGTGCTCGCCCTGGTCTGCGACGACGGTGACCGACGCGGTGACGGTGCCCCGGTGCTGGTCGCGCACACCACGCCCGAGTTCGCCGCCGGTCACCTGGCCCAGCCCAGCGCCGCCGGTCCGGCGATCGAGGAGGCCGTCCGCGACCTGCTCGGCCTGCCGGACCCGGCCGAGTCGACACACGTCCACCGGTGGACGTACGCCCGCCCGGCCGAGCCGGGGCCCGACGGGGGGTTCTTCCTCGACGACGACGGGGTCGGGCTGGCCGGGGACGCCTTCGGCAAGCCCCGGGTGCAGAGCGCCTGGCGCTCGGGGCGTGACCTGGGCCGGGAGCTGGCCCGGCGACTCTCCGCCGACCGCTGACGCCGACGGGTGGACGGCCGGTCTGCGGTCAGCCTCGGACGCCGTTCAGGGCCGGCGCGTCCGGCTGACTCCGCTCCGCCGGGTCGGAGGTCCGTTCGCCGGCCCGGTCCAGCAGCTGCATCACGGGTGTGGCGGCTATCCCGTGCACCACGACCGAGACGACCACCACCAGGCCGACCGTCGCCCAGACCAGATCCGCCTGCGCGAAGTCCGCCTTGGTGGTGGCGTACGCCAGGTAGTAGAACGAACCGACACCCCGGATGCCGAACGCCGAGATCACCCAGTGCTCGGCCGGCCGACCCGGTGCTCCCCGCAGCGACACCCAGGCCACCAGCGGCCGGATGACGAAGACCAGGGCCAGCCCGACCGTCGCCGCCTGCCAGGTGAGCGGGGCGAGCAGGCCGGTGATCACCGCGCCGCCGAAGAGCAGCAGCAGCAGGACGGTCAGTAGCCGCTCGGTCTGCTCGGCGAAGTCGTGCAGCACGGCGTGGAACTCGTGGGTCCGCTCGGCGGCCCGGATCGCGCGGGCGGCGACGAAGACGGCCAGGAAGCCGTACCCGCCGATCACCTCCACCAGCCCGTACGCCAGGAAGGTGGCGGCCAGCGCGAGGAAGCCCTCGGCGTGCCGGGCCAGCCGCAGCTCGCTCGGGGCGCGGAAGAACAGCTTGCCGAGCAGCCAGCCGACCAGCAGGCCACCACCGATGCCGACGGTCAGCTTGTAGAGCACGTCGACGGTGAACCACTCGGCGAACCAGCCCGCCGGGGCCAGCCCGGTGCTGGCGATCGCGATCGCCGCGTAGACGAACGGGAAGGCCAGGCCGTCGTTGAGGCCGGCCTCGGAGGTCAGCGCGAAGCGCACCTCGTCCTCGGAGTCCTCCGCGTCGGTGGGCTCGCCCACCTGGACGTCCGAGGCGAGCACCGGATCGGTCGGGGCGAGGGCCGCGCCGAGCAGCAGCGCGGCGGCCGGCACCAGGCCCGCCCACCACCAGCCGAGCAACGCCACCGCCGCGATGCAGATCGGCATCGCGATGGCCAGCAGCCGCCAGGTGGACGACCAGCGTTTCCACCTCAACGGCCTGTCGATCTTCAGCCCGGCGCCCATCAGCGCCACGATCACGCCGATCTCGGTCAGGTGGGTGGCGACCTGCGGATACCGCAGCGGGTCCGGGGCGGGCAACCCGATGGGCAGGGCGAAGACCAGCATCCCGAGGCCGAGGAACGCTATCGGCATGGACAGCGGGCGGCGCTCCAGCAGGCGGGGGAGCACCCCGGCCAGCAGGGCACCCACGCCCACCAGCGCGAACTCGACATCGACCAGTTCCACCCCGACCACCTCTCACCCCCCGCCACGGATGTGGGTGGGGGTGGGACTGTGCCCAATGGGTAGCCGGGCTAAGCCTGGGGCAGCAGGATCTCGAACCAGACCGTCGAGCCCCGTACCGTCGGATCGGTGCCCCAGGCGTCGGAGAGCTGCTCGATCAGCCCGAGCCCCCGGCCCCGGCTGCTCAGCGTGTCGGTCTGGGCCCGGGTCACCGTGCCCCGGGTGCCGGAGTCGGCGACCGACACCAGCAACCGCTCCGGGCTGAGGTCGATCTCCACGCGGGCGGCGGTACCGGCGTGCAGCAACGCGTTGGTGGTCAGCTCGCTGGTGCACAGCACCGCCGCGCCGATCACCGCCTCGGGCACCTGCCACTCGCCCAGCTGCGCCGTCATCCAGTGCCGGACCCGGCTCGGCGCGGTCGGCTCGGCCGGCATCTCCATCCCGGCGGAACGGCTCGGCTTGAGCGCGTGCTCCACCGCCAGCACCGCCACGTCGTCCTCGGTGGTGCCGGCCACCGCGCCGGTGGCGACCGCACAGAGCGCCCGGGGGTCGCCGCTGGCCGCCCCGGCCACCGCCGCCGCCAGCCCGGCCAGGCCGGCGGTGAGGCTCTGCCGTCGCCGCTCGACCACCCCGTCGCTGTAGAGCAGCAGGGTGTCGCCGGGGGCGAACGGCACGGTGGCGGTCCGGGGTCGGCACCCCAACCCCAGGGGTGCGCCGGTCGGCAGCTCGACGAAGGTGGCGGTGGCGACGCCGTCCGGCCCGCACCGCCGGATCAACGGCGGGGGATGCCCGGCGCTGGCCAGGGTGATCTCACCCCGGTCGGCGTCGACCACCCCGAAGGCCACGGTCACGAAGAGTTCCTGGGTACCGGTCTCGGTGCCCAGGCTCGCCACCAGCCGGTCCAGGCCGGCCAGTACCGCATCCGGGCGTGGATCGGCCAGCGCCAGCGCCCGTAGCGCCGCCCGTACCTGCCCCATCCGGGCTGCGGCCTGCACGTCGTGGCCGGCGACGTCGCCGAGCACCACGCCCAGGTCGCCGGAGGGCAGCAGGAAGGCGTCGTAGAAGTCACCACCGGCGGCGTTGCCGTCGACACCGGCGTCGTACCGGGCGGCGATACGCAGCCGGGGCAGCGCCGGCAACTGCTCCGGTAGCATGCTGCGTTGCAACAACTGGGCCGTGCCGTGCTGGGTCTCGAACCGGCGGGCCCGCTCCGCCGCCTGGCCGACCAGCTCGGCCGAGGCGGCCAGCAGCGCCCGTTCCGCCGCCGACCAGCCGTGCGGTGCCTGGTAGCCCACGGCCAGGCCGCCCCGGATCACCGACGAGCGCAGCGGCAGCGCGGCCAACGAGCGGATCTTCTGGTCGTGCCGGTCGACCGCGATGTCCCGCAGGGGCTGGCCGTCCCCGGCGAAGAAGGGCACCCCGCTGCGGGCACCGACCACCACCGGCGCGGTGGTGTCCGCCGGGACGGGCCGCCAGAGCGGGGGCAACCGCTCGTCGGCCTCGTCGAGCAGCTCGCCACGGATGCGCCGGACCATCCGCCAGGCGGGGCCGTCGTCGACCGCGAAGGACACCTGGTCGGCGTCGAAGGAGTGCAGCGCGTAGCGCAGCGTCACCCGGGCCACGTCGTCCAGGGTGAGGGTGCCGGAGAGCGCCGCGGCGAAGTCGGACAGGCTCTGCAACTGCTGGGTGAGCTGGCTGGTCTGGGCGGCGACGGTGAGCACGCCGACGATCAGGCCGGTGCTGTCGCGCACCGGGGAGTGGCCGCGGGTGAAGACCGCGTGCTCGGTGGCCGCGGTGTGCTGGTGGACGGGGAGCACCGACTCCTTCTGCAGGAAAGACTCGCCGTGTCGGTAGGCCCGCTCGATCACCTCGCCGACGCCGGGCGCGTGCCACAGGTCGGCGTAGACCTCGGGGGCCGGCCGACCCATCGCGCCGGGGTGCCGGTCACCGATCACTTCCGCGTACGCCTGGTTGTAGAGCAGGACGAAGTCGTCGCCGTAGTGCAGCGCCATCGGTACGGGAGAGGACAGGATCACGTCGACCAGCACCCGTACCGTCACGTCCCAGCCCTGTTGCGGGCCCAGCGGAGTGTCGGCCCAGGGA
Organism: Micromonospora sp. NPDC051925; assembly: GCF_044548625.1. Lineage (NCBI taxonomy): Bacteria > Bacillati > Actinomycetota > Actinomycetes > Micromonosporales > Micromonosporaceae > Micromonospora > Micromonospora sp. NPDC051925. The sequence goes on from NZ_JBIUCH010000007.1 coordinate 112,263, forward strand.
TGGGCCCGCACGGCCGCCACCGCCGGCGACACCCCGGCCGGTCCCGGTACGGGAGTGGGTGACGTCGGGAACCGCCCGACCGTGCCTGGCATGTCCGCAGCCTATCCGGAGCCGCACAGAGGCGAATCGATCGTGCCCCGCGTCGGCCCGGTCGGTGCCGCTACCCGAGGTGTTCGTGCAGGTCAGGTGGCCTTTCTGAAGACATGTCGGGAAAATCCGTACGGCTTCTGCGGCGTGCTGTTGCGGCGGGCGGGTAACCGGGCGGCGCAGTCCATTGGACAGGAGGGACATCATGCCGGAAACCCTTGCGGTCAGGCAGGTCGACATCGGTAGCGCGTTGACCGACATGTGGCGGTCGGTGCTGCTCTTCGTGCCGAGGGCCATCGCGTTCATCGTCATCCTCGTGGTGGGCTGGCTGATCGCCCGCGCGGTGCTCAAGGTGGTAGACGCGGCGCTGGAACGGGTGGGCTTCGACAAAGCAGTCGAACGGGGCGGAATCAGACGCGCGTTGGAACGCACCAGGTACGACGCCAGTGACATCCTGGCCCGGCTGGCGTACTACGCGGTGCTGTTGTTCACCCTGCAGTTCGCCTTCGGGGTGTGGGGCCCCAACGCGATCAGCGACCTCATCCGAGGGGTGGTGGCCTGGCTGCCGCGAGCGTTCATCGCGATCGTCATCGTGGTCGTCGCCGCCGCGATCGCCAACGCCGTCCGGGACCTGATCTCCGGAGCGCTCGGCGGCCTGTCGTACGGCAAGGTGCTGGCCGACCTGACGGCCGTCTTCATCCTGGCGCTCGGGGTGATCGCCGCGCTGAACCAGGTCGGCATCGCCACCACGGTCACCACGCCGGTGCTGATCGCGGTGCTCGCCACCGTGGCCGGCATCCTGATCGTCGGTGTCGGTGGTGGTCTGGTGAAGCCGATGCAGGCCCGCTGGGACGGCTGGCTGGACCGGGCGGCCGAGGAGTCGCGGGCGGTCCAGGAACACCGCCGGGCCCGTGCGGCCGGGCAGGGTGACATGAACCGGCAGATGGCCGACCGGGGCGGCGAGCGGACGCAGACCATGCCGCGCGTCGACGAGGCCCGGACGATGGCCGGCGGCCGGGGCACCTACCAGTCGGGCAACCCCGGCGACGAGACGCAGCAGTTCGGTCGTCCGGGCAGCTGAGTCGGCACGTACCACCGGGAGGGTGTCCGCGCGGGGCGCGGGTGCCCTCCCGTCGGGTCGGTGCGGCCGGGGTCGGTCCGAACAGAGTCGCTCCGGGTCCGGGCGGGCCGCTCCGGGTTCGGGGGACGCTCCGGGTTCGGGCCGGGTCGCTCCCGGTCCGGGCGGGTCAGGCCGGTTCGAGGTGGCGGGGGTCGAGGGTGCGGGCCAGGGCGCAGACCGCGAGCAGCCGGATCAGCACCCAGTCCGGCGCGGTGAAGTCGGTCGCGCCGTCGGGGAGCAGGCCGTGTGCGCGGGCCGTGTCGCGGATCCCCTCGGCGTAACCGGCCAGGGCGGCCGGGGTCAGCGGCCGGCGGTCACCGTCGAGGCTGTCCCGGATCGCTGCGGCATGCTGGTCGACCAGCGCGAGCAGGGCCGGCCGGGCGCTGGCGGCGGCGAGCCCGGAGGTGCCGACCGAGGCGGTGAGCAGGGCCAGGCGGGAGCGCGCCGCGCTCACGGCGGTCCGGGTCGCGACCTGGGGGTGGGGCACTCGCATGAAGACCGAGGTTAACCACCGGGTAACCGGGGCGGAGTCGGCCACTCGGCCGGTACCCGGTCCCCCTCCGGTCGGCCGACCTCCGCCAGGGGGATCGACCCGGTCCCGGCGGGCAGAAGGAGAACCGCGCGCCATCCGGCGCGTTCGGACCGGGCGGGCACGGACGGGACGGACGGCCCGGTGCGCGCCGGGCAGGTCAGTCTGCGGAGGTGGCGTCGGCCGGGCGGCGACGGCTGGCATCGTCGGCGATGATCACGGTGGCCACCATGAGCGCGACGCAGAGGCTGAACAGCCACGAGTCGTCGGAGGCGAACCTGGCGGCGACCGGGGCCTGGACGGCGGCGAGCAGGAAGCCGAGCCAAGCCAGGCGGCGCTGACGAGGGGTGAGGAAACCGGAACCCTGTTGCATCCCGAAAGTCTTGCGCGACCACCTCGGAATGCCGTCAGCCGAACGGCGGATTCTGGATGACCTGTCCGGTTTCCTGCCCGTCCGGGCGGGTCAGTCTGCCGGTTCGGGGGAGGTGATGATCACGTCGACTCCTTCTCGACGATGAGGCAGGATGAGGCTCCGTGTCCGTCGCCCCGCCCCGTTCCTCCCTGCTCCTGCTCGCCTACCTCGCCTTCGTCAGTCTCGGCCTGCCCGATGGTCTGCTCGGCGTCGGCTGGCCCTCGATCAGCGCCGAATTCGGCGTACCGACCGGCGCGGTCGGCCTGGTGCTCACCGCCGGCACGATCGGCTACCTCACCTCCAGCGTCCTCGCCGGGTTCACCCTCGCCCGGCTCGGCGTGGGCCGGCTGCTCGCCGGCAGCACCCTCCTGGCCAGCCTGGCCCTGACCGGGTACGCCGCCGCACCGGCGCTGACCGTGCTGATCTGCTGTGCGCTGGTGCTCGGCCTCGGCTCGGGAGCCATCGACTCCGGCCTCAACGCGTACGCCGCCGGGGCCTTCGGGCCCCGGCACATGAACTGGATGCATGCCTTCTTCGGCCTCGGCGTGGCGATCGGCCCCCTGGTCATGACCGCGATGTTGAGCGCCGGCGCGGGCTGGCGCTGGGGGTACGCGGTCACCGCCGCAGCGCAGCTCGCCCTGGCCGCCGCGTTCGCGCTCACCGTCGGTGCCTGGCGGGACCGGACGGGCGCGGCAGCCCGGCCCACTGCCGCCCCTGCCGATCCTGCGTACGCCGGCGTGGGTTCAGCGCCGGAGCCGGCGATGCCGGTCGACGCCGGTCTGCTGCCGGTGGAGTCGATGGGGCCGGTGGGGCCGCTGGGGCCGGCGGGGCCGCTGGGGCCGGCGGGGCCGACGGGGCCGACGGTGGTGCGGATCGGGGAGACGCTCCGGTTGCCCGCCGTCTGGTTCGGCGCGCTGGCGTTCGCCGTCTACGTGGCCATCGAGGTGTCTGCCGGGCTCTACGCGTTCCTGCTGCTCACCGAGGGGCGCGGGCTGCCCGCCGCAGCCGCCGGGGTGTGTGTCTCCGGCTACTGGGGCAGCCTCTTCGTCGGCCGGGTGGTGCAGGGGCTGGTCGCCGAGCGGCTCGGCACCGCACGGGTGCTGCGGGGCAGCCTGCTGGGGATGGCGGCCGGGGCGGTGCTGATCGCGCTGCCGGCCCCCGCCTGGGTGACGGTGGCCGGTCTGGTCGTGCTCGGCTTTGCCGCCGCGCCGGTGTTCCCGCTGCTCACCCTCAGTACGGCCGAACGGGTCGGCCAGGAGCACGCGGACCGGGTGATCGGCGTGCAGATCGGTGCCGCCGGGATCGGGGCGGCCCTCATCCCGGCAGGGCTCGGGGTGCTGCTCGGCGACACGTCGGCGCGGTTGCTCGGCCCGGCGCTGACGGTGCTGGCGGTGGCCCTGCTGCTGGTACACGCCGCAGCCGCCCGCCGCGTTGCCCCGTCGCCCGTCGGCTGACCACCACCCTCGCCCGCCCCGCCGGGTCTCACATGGTGTCGGGGCCGGTGCGTCCCGTCGTGGAGGGGCGGTAGGCGCGCTCGGTGTCGGTCATCTCCCGACGCTCGGTCTCCGGGTCGGCATCCCGGTCCACCGGTTCGGGGCCGTGCCCGAAGGCGGCCTCCTCACCCGCGTCGTTGCCGGTCGGGTCGTCGGCCTGCCCGTCGATGGTGGATCGGGCGATCGCCCGGTCCAGCTCCTCCAGCGGAATCTTCTGCTCGTCCCGCCAGACCCTGCCGTCGTTGTCCGTCATCCCATCGCGGTACCCCGACCCGATGATCGCAAACGGCCAGGCCCGACCCGCAGCGCGAGGTGACTCGGTAACGTCATCAGCTCGACAGCGGGCCGGACCGGTAACCGACCCGGTCGGCGGGCCGACGTGATCGTCGGCAGGGGACCACGGACCCGGTGACGGCCGCCGGGGATCCGGCGGCCGTCGGTGGACCTGACGTCCGGTGGACGTGGGTGTTCGGGGGATGTGGATCAGGGCTGGGGGCGGTCGACCGACCCGCGCCACGCGCCGGTCTCCTGACCGCGACGCTCGATGAACTGCTTGAAGCGCTCCAGATCGCCCTTGGCCCGACGATCGACCACGCCCAGCTTGTCGCCGGCCTGCTCGACCACGCCGTGCGGCTCGAAGTCCATCTGGAGGGTCACCCGGGTGTTGCCCTCGTCGAGGCGGTGGAACGTCACCACGCCGGCCTGCTGGGTGCCGCCGGTCGACTTCCAGGCCACCCGCTCGTCGGGCAACTGCTCGGTGATCTCGGCGTCGAACTCGCGCTTGACCCCGGCGATCTCCACGGTCCAGTGGGTCATCCTCTCCGACAGCTGGCGGACCTCCTGAACCCCCTCCATGAAGTGGGGGAACTCCTCGAACTGGGTCCACTGGTCGTAGGCGGTCCGTACCGGTACGGACACGTCCACATGCTCGATAACGCCACTCATGAGAAGTCCTCCTCTGTCCGCTGGCGATCGTCCGGATCGTGGGCCGATCCGGTCACCAACGCGTCGTCTCGTTCCGATGTCCGAGGGCGGCCCACACCTCGGAGATCGTCTGGTACCGGGTACCTTCCGGCAGTCGCTCCAGCGCGGCCACGAGGTCGTCGGGCGCCTCGTTGTTTCGGGCGTTGGCGACCAGCGCCGCCCGGTCCCCGGGCAGGGCCGTCATCGTGATGAACCGGCCCAACCGGCTGCGCGCCTCCACGTCCTGGGAGGTCATCCCCTGCGGGGTGCCGGTCCGTAGGTCGCCCGCCGGCACCGTGGTGGCACCCGGCTGGTCCTCCCCGGCCGGCTCGGCCTCCCGGAACTCCTCGACCCGCGAACCTCCGGTCCCCGGCCCCTGCACGAGGCCGCTGACCTCCTGGCTCATCTGGTCGTCGATCCTCGGTCCGTGCTTGCTGCTGCCCCGTTCCATGTCCTGTCTGCTACCCGCGCCCGCCCCGGGGAAACGCCGGACCGCACGCCGAACCCGGCAACCGGTCACGAATCGGCGGTGGCCCTCGGCGGCAGCACCGGCTCACCCGGGTCGTCCTCGCCCGCCTGCAACCTGCGCCCCCGCTGCAACTCCGCGTTGATCTGCACCCCGAACATCAGGGCCGAGTTGGACAGGTACAGCCACACCAGGAAGGCGATCACCGCGCCCAGGCTGCCGTAGGTGACGTCGTACGAGCCGAAGTTGGCCACGTAGAGGCCGAAGCCGAAGGAGACGACGATCCAGGAGAGCAGCGCCACCGCCATGCTCGGCTCCTCGTCGCCCGGCGACCCGGCGGACCCGACGTCCGGCGCGCGTCTGGGCGGGCGGTACCCGGCGGCCGAAATCGACAAACCCGACGTCGGTGTTTGCCGGTGCGGAGGCCGGGAACCGTTCAGGTGGACCAGACAGTCGACGCGGAGGAGGACGAGATGCCCGGGCGCGAGGTTCTGCCCAGCACACTGCGACGCTCCCCGGACAAGGCCCAGCGCACCTGGGCGAAGACGCACGACTCGGCGGTGGAGACCTACGGCGAGGGCCAGCGGGCGCACCGCGTCGCCTTCGCCGCCGTCAAGCACCAGTTCGAGAAGGTCGGTGACCACTGGGAGCCGAAGGGACGCAAGGGGCCGAGCGACCGGCAGGCGGCCGGCGGCGGCCCGGCCCGGCGGGCTCCCACGGCCGGCGGGGTGGACGCCAACGCCACCAAGGACCACCTGATGGCGGTGGCGAAGAAGCTGGACGTACCGGGTCGCAGCCGGATGACCAAGCCGGAACTGGTCAAGGCGATCGAGAAGGCCAACGACCGGGCTACCCGCCGGGCCCGGGGCGACTGACCCGGGGGTACGCGTGACGACGGGGCCGCCCCCGACCGGGGTGGCCCCGTCCGCGTCCTGCACCGGCCCGCGCCCGCCGCCCACCAGTGGCGTCCGGCCCGCCGCCCACCAGCGGCGTAACGGGCCTGCTCACCAGTGGCCGCCGGCCGGCGGTTCCAGGTGGACCGCCTTGACCGTGCTGAACTCGTCCAGCAGCTCCGGGCCGTACCCGAAGCCCTGGCCGCTGCCCCGGCGTGGCTGCGCGGCACCACCCGGTGCGCCCCCGAACACCGCGTTGACCTTCACGGTGCCCACCGGCAGCTCCCGCCAGGCCCGCTGGGCGTGGCTCATCGAACCGGTCAGCACCGTCGCGGCCAGCCCGAACGGCGAGTCGGCGGCGCACCGCAGCGCCTCGCTGAACGAGTCCACCGTGACCACCGCAGCCACCGGTCCGAACGTCTCCTCGCGGACCAGCGTCATCTCGTGCCGGCAGTCGGTGACCACCGTCGCCGGGTAGTACGCCCCCGGTCCGTCCGGCAGCACCCCACCGGCGCGCAACGTCGCACCCTGCGCCACCGCCGCCGTGACCTGCCCGTGTACGTGGTCGCGGTGCCGCCGGTCCACCAGCGGACCCAGCTCGGTAGCCGGGTCGCGGCCGGGGCCGACGGTCAGCGCGGCGGCCCGGTCCACCAGCGCGTCGACGAAGTCCTCGGCGATGTCCCGGTGCGCGTAGATCCGCTCCACCGCCACACAGAGTTGCCCGGCGTTGGCGAACGCGCCGACAGCCGCCTGCCCGGCCGCCCACCTCGGATCCACCCCGGCATCCACCACCAGGGGGTCGCTGCCGCCGTTCTCGAGCAGGGCCTTCGCCCCGGTCCGGGCACAGGCCGCCGCGATCGCCCGGCCGGTCGCCGTGGCACCGACGTGGGCGACCACGTCCACCGGCTGCGCGGCCAGCGCCGCGCCCACCTCGGCGCCCCCGGTCAGCAGCGACAGCACCCCCGCCGGGAGCACCCCGTCCAGGAGCCGGGCCAGCAGCCACCCGGTCACCGGGGTGCGCTCGCTGGGTTTGTACAACACCACGTTCCCGGTGACCAGGGCGGCACCGAGCAGGCCACAGGAGACCGCCACCGGGTCGTTCCACGGGGTGATCGCGGCGACCACACCACGCGGCTGCGGCGTCATGAAGTCGATCGCGTCGCCGTTGCCGTGCAGCGTCCGGCCGCCCCGCAGGGGGCCCAACTCGGCGTACTGGCGCAGGGTGCCGACGCCGGCCGCCACCCCGCCCCGGGCATCGCCCAGCGGCTTGCCCATCTCCGCCGTCGTCGCGGCGGCCAGCTCGTCGGCGGCCGCCGCCACCGCGTCCGCCGCCCGGTGCAGCGCCGTGGCCCGCTCCGCCACGGGTGTGGCCGCCCACTCGGCGGCCACCTCCCGGGCCGCCTCGACCGCCTTGGCGACCTCGTCCGCCGTCGCCACCGGCACGGTACCGACCGGGGAGCCGTCGGCCGGGTCGTGGACCGTCAGCTCACCACCCGCGCCGCCCGCACCCCACACCCCGCCGATGAGCTGCTCCACCCGGTACATGCTGCGGGGATGCCCGGCTCCCGCCGACGCAAACGCGTTTCGCCCGGTGGTGGGCCGGGTAGCCTGATCGATGATCTCCACCGGCGCGGACCGGGCGGACGCCGTCGTCGTCGGCGCCGGCCACAACGGTCTGGTGGCCGCGAACCTGCTCGCCGACGCCGGGTGGGACGTCGTGGTGCTGGAGGCCACCGCCGTGCCCGGCGGGGCGGTGCGCTCCGCCGAGGTCACCGCCCCCGGCTACCTCAGCGACCTGTACAGCTCCTTCTACCCCCTCGGGTACGCCTCCCCGGTGCTGGACGGCCTCGACCTGCCCCGGTACGGGTTGGACTGGACACACGCCCCCGATGTGCTGGCCCACCTGCTGCCCGACGGTCGGGCCGCCGTGATCAACCGGGACCTCGACAGCACCGCCGCCTCGCTGGAGGCGTTCGCCCCCGGCGACGGGGACCGTTGGCGGCACGCGTACGCCGACTGGGTGCAGGTGTCCGGGCCGATGCTCGACGCCATCACCACCCCGTTCCCCCCGGTGCGCGGCGGGCTGGGCCTGCTCCGCGCGCTGCGGGTCGGCGGCGCGCTGCGGCTGGCCCGCCGGCTGGTCCTGCCGGTCCGCAGGCTCGGCGGCGAACTCTTCACCGGCGAGGGCGGCCCGGTGCTGCTGGCCGGCTGCGCCCTGCACACCGACCTGTCCCCGGAGGAGGCCGGCTCCGGCGTGTACGGCTGGCTGCTGGCCATGCTGGGCCAGCAGGTCGGTTGGCCGGTGCCGGTCGGTGGCGCCCAGCGGATCACCGACGCGCTGGTCGCCCGACTCACCGAGCGGGGCGGCCGGATCACCTACCAGGCGAAGGTGGACCGGGTGCTCACCGCCCGGGGCCGGGCGATGGGGGTACGCACCGACGGCGGGGCCACCTGGCGGGCCCGTCGGGCGGTGCTCGCCGACGTGCCCGCTCCCGCCCTCTACCTGGACCTGGTCGGCGCGGCCCAGCTGCCACCCCGACTGGTGGAGGACCTGGCCCACTTCCGGTGGGACGGCTCCACCCTCAAGGTCGACTGGGCGCTCTCCGCGCCGGTGCCGTGGACCAACCCGGCGGTGGTCGGGGCCGGCACCGTGCACCTGGGTGCCGATCTCGACGGGCTCACCACGTACGCCGCCGAACTGGCCCGTGGTGAGCTCCCCGCGAAGCCGTTCCTGCTGATCGGGCAGATGACCACCGCCGACCCGACGCACTCGCCGGCCGGCACCGAGTCGCTCTGGTCGTACACCCACCTGCCGTTCCGGCGGCACTGGCGGGCCGAGGAGATCGCCCGGCAGGTGGAGCGGATGGAGGACGTGCTGGAGGCCGCCGCCCCCGGCTTCCGCAGCCGGATCGTCGGGCGGCACGTCGCCGGGCCGGCCGAGCTGGAACAGGACAACCCGAGCCTGGTCGGTGGGGCGCTGGGCGGTGGCACCGCCGCGGCGTACCAACAGCTGTTCCTGCGCCCGATTCCCGGTCTGGGCCGGGCGGACACCCCGGTCGACCGGCTCTTCCTGGCCAGCTCATCGGCGCACCCCGGCGGTGGCGTGCACGGCGCACCCGGCGCGAACGCCGCGCGGGCGGCGCTGGCCCGCGACCGCGCCGTCACCGGCGGCCTGTACGCCGGCATGATCGACGCCGCGCACCGGACGCTCTACCGCTGACCGCGCTGTCGGTCGACCTCGACCGTCCACGATCGACCTCGTCGGCCCGGGGTGTCCGGGCCGACGCCGGGGCGTCAGGAATCCAGGTTGCGGTGCCGGGTACGCAGCTTGAACGGCATCAACGCGCTCTCCACCTTGGTCGCGGTGGTCATCTTCGAGATGCCGTCGCGTCGTTCCTCGAACCGGATCGGCACCTCCAGGATGGTGTGCCCCAGCTTGGTGGCCAGGTAGTGCATCTCCACCTGGAAGCTGTAGCCGTTCGACTGCACCCGCTGCAGGCCGATGTCGCGCAGCGCGTCCGCCTGCCAGATCTTGAAGCCGGCGGTCAGGTCGCGGATGCGCACCCGCAGCAGGGTGTGCACGTACAGGTTGGCCCAGCCGCTGAGCGCACGGCGGTAGAGCGGCCACGCCTCGTCGAGCTGGCCGCCGGGCACGTACCGGGAACCGATCACCACGCCGGCCTGGGTGGAGAGGAGCGCGCCCAGCATCCCGGGCAACGCCTCCGGCGGGTGCGACAGGTCGGCGTCCATCTGCGCCACGTACTCCGCGCCGCCGTCCAGGGCCCGGCCGATGCCGTCCACGTACGCCCGGCCCAGTCCCTCCTTGCCGGCCCGGTGCACCACCTGCACCCGGTCCGGGTGTTCGATGGACAGCTTGTCGGCCACCTCACCGGTGCCGTCCGGCGAGTTGTCGTCGGCGACGAGCACCTTCAGGCCGGGCAGGGGGAGGGCCAGCAGCCGGTCGACCAACACCGGGAGGTTGCCCGCCTCGTTGTAGGTGGGGACCACGACGGTCAGGCGTGCGTCCCGCCACGGTGACGGCAGCTCCACGGGTTTGATCATCTCGGACATCCTCAGTCGGCGGACGGCATTCCCCCACAGGGTAGCCACTGGCCCGGCCGTGACCCCGCCTAGGCTCCCCGCGACCGGCCGGTCACCGCTCGGCGTGCTGGTCGGCCTTCTGCCGGGTGGCGATGTCGGAGAGCCGGCGCAGGGTCTCCCGGTTGCGCTGGCACGGCCCGGCCCGGTGGTGCAGCCGGGTACCCACCCGGGGCCACTGCGCGTCGACGTCGCGCACGTGCACCGTGCTGACCACCCAGTCGCTGTACGTCCAACCGTCGGCCAGCACGTCGAAGACCCGCTGCGGGGGCGCATCGATCACTTTCTCCACAATCGCCACCGTTGCCCGGTACCCGGACCGGTGCGGCCCAACCCGCCGCGTTAGCTTCTCCGGGCCGACGGGTAACGCTGCACCGACGGGGACGGGTCGGCCCGGCGGAGGAATCGACGGCGGTGGTCGACCGACCGGGACAGGTGACGCTCGACCGGCGGGGCCGGATCGGGCGGTGACCCGTCGTACCGACCGGTAGGGCAAGGTTTACTCCTCGGGGCCCCGGGAACGCGCCGCCCGTGCGACGGGACGCGGAGCCGTATCAGCGCAGGTCAGACCGGCCAGGCCCGGTTCCTGGCCGGGTCTGGGACGGCCCTGCCCTGTACGACGCGGTGCTGCTGGACCGCGACGGCACCCTGGTCGAAGACGTGCCCTACAACGGCGACCCGGACAAGGTCCGGCCGATGCCGGGGGCGCGGGCGGCGCTGGACCGGCTGCGGGCGGCGGGCCTGCGGCTCGGGGTGGTCACCAACCAGTCGGGGCTGGCCCGGGGGCTGTTCTCCACCGCGCAACTGCGGGCCGTCAACACTCGGGTCGAACAGCTGCTCGGACCCTTCGACACCTGGCAGTTCTGCCCGCACGACGAGCGGGCCGGCTGCGCCTGCCGCAAACCCGCCCCCGGCATGGTGCACGCCGCCGCGCGGGCGCTCGGCACCACCCCGGACCGCTGCGTGCTGGTCGGGGACATCGGTGCCGACCTGGTCGCCGCCGACGCGGCCGGTGCCGCCGGCGTCCTGGTACCCACCCCGTCCACCCGGGCCGCCGAGGTGGCCGCCGCCGGACACGTCGCCGTCGACCTGCCCGCCGCCGTGGACCTGATCCTGGACCGGGCCGCCCTGGTCGCCGGCCCGCCCCCGCGCCGTGCCGGCACCGTGCTGGTGGTCCGCAGCGACTCCGCCGGAGACGTCCTGGTCACCGGCCCGGCCATCCGCGCCGTCGCCGCCCACGCCGAGCGGGTCGTGCTGCTCTGCGGCCCACGGGGTCGGGACGCCGCCGGCCTGCTGCCCGGCGTCGACGAGATCGTCGAGTGGCCGCTGCCCTGGATCGACGGCGTCCCCGCCCCGGTCGACCCGCAGGACATCGGCCGGCTCACCGACCGGCTGCGCGCCGTACGGGCCGACGAGGCCGTCGTCTTCACCTCGTTCCACCAGTCGCCGCTGCCGCTGGCGCTGCTGCTGCGGATGGCCGGCACGCCCAGGATCAGCGCGATCAGCGACGACTACCCCGGTTCCCTGCTCGACGTGCGGCACCAACTCCCCGACGGGCTGCCCGAACCGGAACGGGCGCTGTCGCTGGCCGCCGCCGCCGGCTTCGCGCTGGCCGACGGCGACGACCCCCGGCTGCGGATCCGCACCGACCGGGTGCCGCCCGCCCCGGCCGGGCTCGGTCGACCCGGATACCTGGTGCTGCACCCCGGTTCGGCGGTGCAGAGCCGCGCCGTCCCGGCCGAGCTGGCCGCCCGGATAGTCCGGGTGCTCACCGCCGCCGGTCACCGGGTGGCGGTCACCGGTGGACCCGACGAGACCGCGCTGACCGCCCGGGTGGCCGGCGACACCGGCATCGACCTGGGCGGCCGGACCGGACTGGCCGACCTGGCCGCCGTGCTCGCCGGTGCCGGTGCGGTGGTGGTCGGCAACACCGGCCCCGCCCACCTGGCCGCCGCGCTGGGCGTACCGGTGGTCAGCCTGTTCGCCCCCACTGTCCGGTACGGACAGTGGGGGCCCTACCGGGTGCCCACGGTCCGGCTGGGCGACGCCGCTGCGCCCTGCCGGGACACCCGGGCCACGGTCTGCCCGGTGCCCGGCCACCCCTGCCTGTCGGCCGTCGAACCGGGTCGGGTCCTCGACGCGGTACGCCTGCTGGGCGTCCCCGCCGACGCGCCGGTCCACCCGGCCGGGTCGCCGCCGGCCCACCCGGCAGGGTCGCCGCCGGCCCACCCGGCCGGGTTGTGGCCGGACGGGGTGGTGCCGGTGACCGTCGGGCGGGGGAGTGCCCGATGAACATCCTGCTCTGGCACGTGCACGGGTCGTGGACCACGTCCTTCGTGCACGGCAAGCACCGTTACCTGGTGCCGGTCACCCCCGACCGGGGTGCGTACGGGCTGGGCCGTGCCCGCACCTACCCGTGGCCGGACAGCGCCGTCGAGGTGACCCCGCAGCAACTGCGCCGGGAAGACGTCGACGTGGTGCTGCTGCAACGCCCGGAGGAGTTCGACCTGGCCTGCGAGTGGCTCGGTCGACCGGTCGGCCGGGCGGTGCCGGCGATCTACGTCGAGCACAACACCCCGAAGGGCGACGTGCCGAACACCCGGCACCCGATGGCCGACCGCGACGATCTGCTGCTCACCCACGTCACCCACTTCAACGAGCTGTTCTGGGACAACGGGACCACCCGTACCAGCGTCGTCGAACACGGCGTCGTGCCGCCCGCCGTGGCATGGACCGGCGAACTGGACCGGTTCGCCGTGGTGATCAACGAGCCGGTACGCCGCTGGCGGATCACCGGCACCGACCTGCTGGCCCGGTTCGCCGAGATCGCCCCGCTGGACGTCTTCGGCATGAAGGTGGCCGGGCTCGCCGACCACCTGGGCCTGCCGGCCGACCGGTTGACCAGCCACGACGACATCCCGCAGCACCGGATGCACGCGGAGCTGGCCCGGCGGCGGGCGTACCTGCACCTGTGCCGGTGGACCTCGTTGGGGTTGAGCCTGATCGAGGCCATGACGATCGGCATGCCCGTCGTCGCGCTGGCCACCACCGAAGCCGTACGTGCGGTGCCGCCGGGGGCGGGGGCGCTCTCCACCCGGGTCGACACCCTGCTGGAGGCTGCCGCCCGGTTCGTCGCCGAGCCCGCCGAGGCCCGCCGGGCGGGCGCCGAGGCGCGTACCGCCGCCCTGGGCCGTTACGGCCTGGACCGTTTCCTCGCCGACTGGGATCGCCTGCTGGAGGAGGAAGTATGCGCATCGCGATGATCTCCGAGCACGCCAGCCCGCTCGCCGTGCTGGGCGGTGAGGACGCCGGTGGGCAGAACACCCACGTCGCGGAGCTCTCCGCCGCGCTGGTGGCGGCCGGTCACGACGTCCGGGTCTACACCCGCCGCGACGCCGTCGACCTGCCGGTCACCGTCCGGGCACCCGACGGGTACGAGGTGGTGCACGTGCCCGCCGGACCGGCCGAGCCGGTCGCCAAGGACGCTCTGCTGCCGCACATGAAGCAGTTCAGCAACTGGCTGACCGCCCGGTGGCGGGGCGGGGACTGGGTGCCGGAGGTGGTCCACGCGCACTTCTGGATGAGTGGGCTGGCCGCCCTCGCCGCCGGCCGGCAGACCGGGGTGCCGGTGGTGCAGACGTACCACGCGCTGGGCGCTGTCAAGAAGCGCTACCAGGGGGTGCAGGACACCAGCCCGGCCCGGCGGATCGGCTACGAGCGGGAGTTGGGGCGCTCGGTGGACCGGGTGGTCGCCCAGTGCCGCGACGAGGTGGGGGAGCTGGTCCGGCTCGGCGTTCCCCGGTCCCGGATGACCGTCGTCCCGTCCGGGGTCAACCTGGACACCTTCGCCCCGCTCGGTCCGGCCGTCGACCGGGAACCGGATCGCCCGCGGGTGCTCACCGTCGGCCGGCTGGTCGAACGCAAGGGCTTCCAGACGGTGATCCGGGCGATGGCGCTGGTGCCCGACGCCGAGTGCGTGGTGGTCGGCGGTCCGCCCGCCGGGCTGCTGGAGACCGACCCGTACGCCCGGCGGCTGCGGGCGCTCGCCGGTACCTGCGGGGTCGCCGACCGGGTCCGGCTGGTCGGCGCGGTGCCCCGGGAGGAGATGGGCCGCTGGTACCGGTCGGCCGACGTGCTGGTCGCCGCCCCCTGGTACGAGCCGTTCGGGCTCACCCCGCTGGAGGCGATGGCCTGTGGCGTACCCGTCGTCGGCACCGCGGTCGGCGGCATCCGGGACACCGTGGTCGACGGGGTGACCGGCGACCTGGTCCCGGCCCGCGACCCACAGGCCCTGGGCGTCGCGATCGGCAGCCTGCTCGGCGACCGGATCCGCCGCTTCGGGTACGCCACCGCCGCGTTGCAGCGGGCCCGGCGCAGCTACTCCTGGGCGACGGCCGCCGACCGGTTGGCCGAGGTGTACGCCGAGGTCGCCGCCGTCCGCCGGCCGAGCCGGGTGGTCGCCTGATGACGACGTCGACCCGGGCGGCGCGGGCCGGCCTGCTGGACGCGCACCTGAACCGGCTGGCCGAGGCGCTGCTGCCGTACCGCGCGGCGGAGCCGTTGCTGGCCCGGTGGGGCACCGAACTGGCCGGAATCCTCGTCGGCGGCGGGCGACTGCTGGTCGCCGGCAACGGGGGCAGCGCCGCCGAGGCCCAGCACCTCACCGCCGAGCTGGTCGGCAAGCTGCGCGACGACCGTCAGCCGCTGTCGGCGATCGCCCTGCACGCCGAGACCTCGGCGTTGACCGCGATCGGCAACGACTACGGCTACGACGAGGTCTTCGCCCGCCAGGTACGGGCCCACGGCCGACCGGGGGACGTCCTGCTGCTGATGTCCACCAGCGGGGTCAGCGGCAACCTGCTCGCCGCCGTCGAGGCCGCCCGGGAGGCCGGGCTGCGCTGTTGGGCGTTCACCGGCCCCGCGCCGAACCCGCTCGCCGTGGCCTGCCACGAGGCGCTCGCCGTAGCCTCCCCGGACGGCCAGGTGGTGCAGGAGCTGCACCTGGTCTCCACCCACGTGCTCTGCGAGTACGTCGACCGGGCGTTGCCCACGGCGCTCACCGCCCTGACCGGGCAGGCCGCCGCCGTGGCGGCCGACCGGAGCACCGCCGCGCCGACCGGTCCGGCGTCCACCGTGCCGGCCGATCCGGTATCCACCGTGCCAGCCGATCCGGTATCCACCGTGCCAGCCGATCCGGTGTCCACCGTGCCGGCCGGCCCGGGAGACGAGGCGTCCCGCCGGCTGGTGGACGACGCGTCCAGCGGGCCGGCGGACAGCCGGTCGGTGGACCACGTGCCCACCGGGCCGGTGGCGGACGCGGGGCCGATGCGGGCCGGGGTGGAGGTGGTCGTCGACGGCGTCGACCGGCCGGCCGACGGGAAACGGGGAGGCGCGGCGTGAGGGGCCCCCTGGTGGTCATCGGCGACACCCTGCTCGACCGGGACGTCGAGGGGGTGGTGAACCGGCTCTGTCCCGACTCGCCGGTGCCGGTGCTGGACGAGACGGCGTACGCCGACCGGCCCGGCGGGGCGGGCCTGGCCGCGGTCTTCGCCGCCGCAGGCGGGGACGCCGAGGTGGCGCTGGTGACCGCGCTCGCCGACGACGCCGGGGCCGCCCGGCTCAGCTCCCTGCTCACCGCGGCCGGGGTGCAGGTGTACGGGTTGCCGCTGGCCGGGACGACGCCGGAGAAGATCAGGCTGCGGGCCCGGGGCCGGGTGCTGCTGCGGCACGACCGGGGTGGTGCGGCCGGGGAGCCGGGGCCGCCCACCGACGCCGTGCTCCGGTTGATCGCGGGGGCGTCCGCGGTGCTGGTCAGCGACTACGGCCGGGGGGTGGCCCGGCAGCCGGCGCTGCGGGCGGCGCTGGCCGCGACCCGGGCCCCGGTGGTCTGGGATCCGCACCCGCGTGGCCCGGTCGCCGTGCCCGGGGTGCAGCTGGTCACCCCGAACGAGTCGGAGGCCCGGGAGCTGGCCAAGGTGCCGCCGGGCGGATCCCGGTTGGCGGTCGCCACGAGGGCCGCTCAGGGGTTGCGGGACCGCTGGCGGGCCGGCGCGGTGGTGGTGACCCTCGGCGGCGACGGCGCGCTGCTCTGCCACGCCGGGGCGACCCCGCTGATGGTCTCCTCACCGGTCTCCGCCGAGGGGGACACCTGCGGGGCGGGGGACCGGTTCGCCTCGGCGGCCGGGCTGGCGCTGGCCCGGGGGGCGGTGGTCTCCGAGGCGGTGCAGGCGGCGGTCGGCGCGGCGTCGGCGTACGTGGCGGACGGGGGAGTCGCCGCCGCGCTGCCCCCACCGGTGCGCGCCTGCCCGCCGGTGCTGATCGGCGGCGGGGAACGGATCGGGGCCGCCGCCGCCGGCGCGGTGGTGGCCGAGGTCCGGGCGGCCGGCGGGACCGTGGTGGCCACCGGCGGCTGCTTCGACCTGCTGCACGCCGGGCACGTGGCGACCCTCCAGGCCGCCCGGCAGCTCGGTGACTGCCTGGTGGTCTGCCTGAACTCCGACGCCAGCGTCAGAGGGCTGAAGGGCCCCGACCGGCCGGTGACCCCGCAGGGCGACCGGGCCCGGCTGCTCGCCGCGCTGAGCTGCGTCGACGCGGTGGTGGTCTTCGACGAGCCCACCCCGCACGCCGCGTTGGGCTGGTTGCGGCCGGACATCTGGGTCAAGGGCGGCGACTACGCCACCGGCGTCGATGACGAGCCGACCCTGCCGGAGGCCGACCTGCTGCGGCGGTGGGGTGGGGACAGCGTGGTGGTGCCGTACCTGGACGGGCGCTCCACCACCGACATGATCGCGGCGGCCCGGGGTGAACGCCGGACCACCGGGCCGGCCGGCCCCCCGCAGCCGGGTCCGACCCGTCCAGCAGCGGGTCCGACGCGTTCGCCGGCGGGTCCGGCGCGTTCGACAGCGGAGGGAACACGATGAGCAGCAGTCCACCCGGTGCCGGTCCGGCCGTCCTGGTCACCGGCGGGTCGAGCGGGCTCGGCGCGGCGGTGGTCACCGCCGTCGCGCGGGCCGGCGGCCGACCGCTCGTGCTGGACCGGCGTCGTCCCGGTGACGGGGTGCCGTGGGTCGAGTGCGACCTGGCCGACACCCGGGCCGCCGAGGACGCCACCCGGGAACTCGCCGAGCGCTCCGGCGGGCTGGACGCGGTGGTGACCGCCGCCGGAATGGACGTGCCGGGCCGGCTGGCCGACGTCCCCCGCGAGACCTGGGAGCGGATCGTCGTGGTGGACCTGCTCGCCACGGTGGCGGTGGTCCGGGCCGCGCTGCCCTACCTGGAGGCGTCCCGGGGCAACATCGTCACGATCGCCTCCACCCTGGGCGTCAAGGCGGTCGGCGATGCGACCGCGTACTGCGCGGCGAAGTTCGGGGTGGTCGGTTTCACCCGGTCGCTCGCCGCCGAACTGGCCGGCAGCGTCGGGGTGACCCTGTTGATCCCGGGTGGGATGCGGACCGCATTCTTCGACGACCGTGACCCGCAGTACCGACCGGGGCCGGACGCGAAGCTCAACGACCCGGTCCACACCGCCGCCGCGATCATGTTCGCCCTGTCCCAACCACCCGGTTGTGCCGTGCGGGAACTGGTGGTCTGCGCCGAACAGGAGACCTCCTACCCGTGATCCTGGTGCTGCGCGCGCTCGGCGTCGGGGACCTGGCCACCGCGGTTCCCGCCCTGCGCGCCCTGCGGGCCGGTCACCCGGACGAGGAACTGGCGCTGGCCGCCCCGGCCTGGCTGGGCCCGCTGGTCGACCTGGTCGGCGGGGTCGACCGGCTGCTGCCGACCGACGACCTGGGCCCCCCGCCCTGGTCCGCCTCGGCATCGTCGTCCGGGCCGGCACCGTCGTCCGGCTCGGCATCGTGGTCCGGCTCGGCATCGTCGTCCGGCTCGGCATCGTGGTCCGGCCCGCCGCCGCGGCTGGCGGTCAACCTGCACGGGCGCGGCCCGTGGTCGCACCGGATGCTGGCCGGCGCGGGCCGACTGATGGCCTTCCGCTGCCCGTCGGCCGGGCACCGGGACGGCCCCGACTGGCGCGACGACGAACACGAGGTGGACCGCTGGTGCCGGCTGCTCGGCTGGTACGGCATCCCGGCCGACCGCACCGACCTGGCGTTGCGCCGACCGCCACCGGGCCGGCTGCCGGCCCGGGTGACAGTGGTGCATCCGGGCAGCAAGATCGAGGCGAAACGGTGGCCGGCGGACCGGTTCGCCACCCTGGCCCGGCGGCTGGCCGGCCAGGGGCACCAGGTGGTGGTGACCGGCTCGGCCGGCGAGCGGGACCTGGCCACCCGGGTGGCGGCCGGGGCGGGACTGCCGGAGTCGGCAGTGCTGGCCGGGCGGACCGACCTGGGCGAGCTGGCCGGACTGGTCGCCGGGGCCCGGCTGGTGGTCAGCGGCGACACCGGAGTGGGTCACCTCGCCACCGCCTACCGCACCCCGTCGGTGCTGCTCTTCGGCCCGGTCCCGCCGGCCCGGTGGGGGCCGCCAGCGGACCGGCCGTGGCACCGGGTGCTCTGGGCCGCGGGCGGTGCCGGGGCCGACTCGTCCGCGTCGAGGTTGGCGGCGCTCCCGGTCGACCGGGTGCTGGCCGCCGTGGCCGAGGCCGAGGAAACGGTACGGGTCTGACGTGCGACTGCGGCGCAGCGATCCGGGTCGGGCGGGGTACGGGCGTCGCCGGCGCGGCAAGGGCTGGACCTTCCTGGACCGGCACGGTGAGCAGGTCCAGGATCCCGACGCGCTGGCCTGGCTGGGCGAGTTGGTGATCCCGCCCGCCTGGTCCGACGTCTGGATCGCGCCGTACCCCAACGGGCACATCCTGGCGACCGGGATCGACGCGGCCGGGCGTAAGCAGTACCTCTACCACCCCGAGTGGCGGCGCAGGCGGGACGAGGCGAAGTTCGACCACGTGCTGGAGGTGGCCCGTCGGCTGCCCACCCTGCGGGAACGCATCGCGGACGACCTGGCCGGCCAGGGGCTGAACCGGCACCGGGTGCTGGCCACCGTCGCCCGGCTGCTCGACATGGGCACCTTCCGGGTCGGCAACGAGCAGTACGCCGTCGGCGAGGACGCCACCTTCGGTGTCTCCACCCTGCGCCCGGAGCACGCCCGGTCCCAGGGCGGCTGTGTGGTCTTCGAGTTCCCGGCCAAGGGCGGCGTCGACCAGGTCCGTCGGATCGAGGACCCGGAGCTGTGCCGGGTGCTGACCAACCTGCGTCGGCGGCGGCGGGCCGAGGAACGGCTCTTCGGCTACTGGGACGGCCGGGGGTGGCGGGACGTGCGCAGCGACGAGGTCAACGGCTACCTGCGCGACGCCAGCGGCGGTGAGATGACCGCCAAGGACTTCCGTACCTGGCACGCCACCGTACGGGCGGCCACCGAGCTGGCCACGGTGGGGACGCAACGTTCCGTGACGGCCCGTCGCCGGGCGGTGGCCGGGGTGATGCGGGCCGTCGCCGAACTGCTCGGCAACACCCCCACGGTGGCCCGGACGTCGTACGTGGACCCCCGGGTGGTCGACCTCTATCACGACGGTGTGGTGGTGCCCGTGCCCCCCGGCGCTCCTCGTGAGCAGGTCGAGAGGGTGGTGCTGGAGCTGTTGGAGGAGGCCTGACCGGCCCCGCCGCGAATCCTGGGGAAGTACGACGGTGCCGGGGCACCGCGCCAACCACAGCTCGCGGATGTACGACGCCACCGTGGTCTGCTCCTCCTCGAAGAGCCGGTGCAGGGTCCGTACCGAGATGTGGTGCGCCTCGGCGATCGAGCCGGGGGTCAGGCCGGCGTCACCCAGGCGCTGCTGGATGTGGCCCCGCACCTGGGCGAGCAGCGCCCGGCGGCGCACCTCGCGGGGCATCTCGTCCTGGCTGTCTTGCCAGTCGATCTGGACGGCGTTGGTGACGTCCGTCGGGCTCGGCCTTGTCGCGAGGACGTAAGCGGGCCCGAGCGCGGGCTCCACGACCAGGTTGCCACGGGCAAGCTCGCCGGCCCGTCGGTGTGCGAGGACAAACTCTGGATGGAGCTGTGCGAGGACGCCTCCAGGGAGGTCCATGGCCAGTTCAGACGGTGCAACTTGCGGGGCCTCGGCTGCTGTGGGTTCTCTCCTCTCGGCGGTTGGTTTCATGGTGGGTGTTCCTGTTTACGGTTAGCTTCCCTGCGATCTCGCAGGGATGTCGAACGCTCATTGGCGTGTCTGTTGCGACGAGGGGTTATGTGGTGGTGGGACGGTCGGTAGCGTTGAGGTGACGGCGGCCGGTGGGCCGGTGGTGCATCCCGCACTGACGAGGAGGTCGGGGTGGATTCCTTGCCGGAGTTGACGTTCGGGCAGCGGTTGAAGGTCTACCGGGAGCGTTCCGGAAAGACCCGTGCGGTGCTCGGTGGGCTGGTCGGCCGCAGTGCCGAGTGGGTCAAGGCGGTGGAGACCGACCGCATCCTGCCCCCGCGCATCCACATGTTGGACCGGATCGCCCGCGCCCTCAAGGTCGACGTCTCCGTCCTGGCAGGCGAGCTTGGGAACCGGTCGGCGGTGGTCAACGGCCCTGAGCATCCGGCACTGGCGTCGGTGCGGGACGCGGTGAACCGCTTCGCGATTCTCCGGGACGTTCCGGCCGAGTCGTTGTCCAGCCTGCGTGAGCGGCTTGCGGCGGCGTGGCGGGCGCGTCATCAGGCGTCGGATCACCGGACGGTGCTCGGTGCGTTCTTGCCCGGACTGCTGCGGGATGTGCAGCATGCCGCCCTGGCATACGAGGGTGCGCAACGGCGACAGGCGCAGGCGTTGCTGGCCGAGACGCTCGGGCTGGTGCAGGTGTTTCTCGCCTACCAGCCCGCTGCGGAGTTGATCTGGCGGGTCGCGGATCGGGCGATGGTGGCGGCGCAGGAGTCGGGTGATCCCGAGGCGATCGCCCGAGCGGGGTGGTTCCTGGGGCAGGTGCACCGGGACACCGGCGATTGGGACACCGCGATGGCGGTGACGCTGGACGTTCTGTCGGCTCTGGAATCCCGGGCGGCTGAGGGGGAGGCGGGTCTGCTGGCCATGTGGGGGGCGCTGAATTTCGAGGCCGCGTACACCGCTGCTCGGGCGGGAGAGGAGGGCCGGGCGTGGCGGTACTGGGATCGTGCGGACCGGGTCGCGCAGCGCCTGCCGCAGGGCTTCTACCAGCCGCAGACGTCGTTCTCCCGGGTCATCATGGGTGCTCATGCGGTGACCGTGGCCGTGGAGTTGCAGAAGTCCGGCGAGGCGGTGCGACAGGCGCGCCGGCACGAGGCGGCGGCAATTCCGTCGAGGCCGCGTCGGGCGCGGCACCTGATCGAGGTCGCACGGGCGCACCACGGGAAGGGTGACAAGGAGGCGGCCGTGGCGACGCTCAGGCAGGCGTACGAGTCGGCTCCGGAGACGATCCGCTTCAACGGGTACGCCCGACAGATCACCCTGGACCTGCTCGACGGTCCACGGTCCACCCGCGACGAGGCCCGCGACCTTGCGGTGAAGGTCGGCCTCGTCCCGTAAACCGGGGGTAGAAACCCTACCCATTCCCGATGGTCACTATACGTAGCGTCTTCCGCACGGGATGCGGCGGACGGTGCGACTTCACCTGGTCGCCGCGTCCCCTCAGCGCGGGGGCGAACGGTGCCCCCGTGATCCGGCGCGGCGGCGGCCTCCCGGCCACACCGTCGCGCCCCTTCCGAAGGGGACGCACATGGGTGGCATGGACGGTGATCGGGGCGGAAGCCGGGGCGAGCAGATCCAGGCGGCGGAGCGGGAGGCGGCGCGACGGCGGCTGCTCGCGCAGGCTGAGGCGGAGCGGATACCCGTGGAGGAGACGACGCGGGCGGTGCCGGATCGGCGGTGGCGTCGTGGACAGCAGTGAGTTGCTGCCGGTCGGTCGTCGGGTGGCGTACTGGCGGGGGCGGCGCAAGCTGTCGCAGCAGGTGTTCGCCGATCGGCTGGGCAAGTCGAAGAGTTGGGTGGACAAGGTCGAGCGGGGTGTCCGGACGCTGGACAAGGTGTCCACCCTCCAGGACATCGCCGCCGTTCTGCGTATCGACACGATCGTTCTCCTCGGCCGGGACATCAAGCCGGCCGACGTGTCCGGTCAGGTCGAGGGGGTCGAGCGGGTCCGGGAGGCCCTCTCCACGTACGACATCGCGGTGGGTCGGTCGACAGCACGGGGTCAGGTGTTGTCGGCGGATCGGCTGGCACGGGACGTCACCCACGCCTGGGTCACCTTCCAGCACGCCCGGTATCCGCAGGTGACCGGGTTGCTCCCGGGCCTGTTGGCCGCCGCGCAGCGTGTCTACGCGGATGATCCGGTGGCGGGGCGGTTGGTGCTGGTGGAGGCGTATCGGGTGACGGTGTCGCTGCTGGTCAAGCTCGGCGAGGTGGATCTGGCGTGGCTGGCCGCCGATCGGGCCATGACCACCGCCACCGGCGATGCGGTGCTGGTGGCCACCGCTACCGTGCAACTTGGCCAGGTGCTCCGTGCCTCGGGGCGGGCGCGGTCGGCAAGGTCGACGGCGCTGGCCGCCGCGTACCGGATCGCTCCGCCCGACCTCGACGACGGGCGCGTCCCGGAGTTGTCGTTGTGCGGGACGTTGGTCGTGCAGGCCGCGTTGGCCGCTGCCCGGGACGGCGACGACCACGCCACGGCCGAACTGCTCGACGAGGCCGCCGGGATGGCCGCCCGGGTCGGCGACGGCCATGACCACTACCGGACCGCGTTCGGGCCGGTCGCGGTGGACCTGGCCCGGGTCGCCGCCGCCCTCGATCTGGGCAACGCAGGTGAGGCGGTGGCCTGGCACGAGAAGACCACCGCACGCGACGCCTGGCGGTGGCTACCCGCCGAACACCGCGCCGCCCACCTGCTCGATGCCGCCCGTGCCTACCTGCACGCCGGCGACCCGGTCAACGCCGGCCGTGCCCTCATCGCTGCCGAACACACCGCACCACCAGAGGTACGCCAACGTCCCGTCGCCCGATCGGTGCTCGCCCAACTGGCCCACGACCCGCAGGCGTCAGCCGCGATCATCCAACTCGCCGCGGCGCTCCAGGTGACCTGAGCGTGACCGCGCCATTCCCTCGCCTGCGCCGTGGCGACCGCCCAACGTCCTCCGCGCCGCTGAAGAAGGGCAGCGGCTGCCCGGCCACCTTCCGGGGACGGTACTGGTAGGTCTTGGCCGTCTTCGGTCGGGCGACGGGCCGGCCCACCACGGGGTGACCCGGCCCGCGCGGAGCTCGGGGTCAGTCGTTGAGTACCTGGGAGAGCCGGTCGCGGAACTTGCGCTCCGAGTCGCTGACCTGGTCGCCGCCGAGGCCGAGCAGCCCTCCGCTGGACGCCGCCCCGACCACCTGCTCGGCGATCTCCACCAACCAGTGCCGGTACGCCCCGGCCTCGCCCTCGTCGACCTTGGCGGCCAGCAGGGCGGACGCCTGTCCGGCCCGGACCAGCACGTCGTCGATGAGCGCCTGCGGGTCGGCCGGCGAGATCACCGGCAGCTCCTCGCCGGCCTCCGGGTCGCCGACCCGGGACACGATCTCCCCGGCGACGGCGGCGACCAGCGGGCTGGCCGACTCCCGGCCGGTGCCGATGGTCTCCAACCCGGCCGCGTTCTCGGCCCGGGTCCGCCGGTTGCCGTCCGACTCGGCGGCGCTCGCCGCGGTCAGGACCGACTGCGGCAGGCCGACCAGCAGCCCCCACTCCTCGTCGGAGAACCCGAACCCGGTGTACGCCGGCTGTTCGATCACGACTGAGCCCCTCTCGGTTGTTGCACTGCGGGCACCGCACGCGGGCGGTCGCCCGGGTCAGGCTAGTCCAGCGTCAGTAGACCCTGTTCGGACACCACGCGCACGGACAGCGTCTTGTAGCCCACCTCGTCGAAGAGCACCGTCATCCGGTCCTCCTCGTAGTTGAGCACCAGGCCGGGCCCCCACTCCGGGTGCCGGACCTGGCTGTGCACCGGGAACGGGCCGACCGCGCCACTGTCGGCGACGCTGGTGCCGGCGTGGCAGTTGTCGCAGTGCCCGCAGATCTGGGACATCTGCTCGCCGAAGTACGCCAGCAGCACCTGCCCCCGGCAGCCGGTGGTCTCGGCGAACGCGCGCATCATGTCGGTACGGGACCGGGTGACGGTCTGCTGCCGCTCGGCTTCGGCCAGGGCCGCCGCACCGGCGTCGACCGGTGTGGGGGAGTAGCGCGGTGCGCCGATCTTCTGCCCGGCCCGTGGCTCGGCCGCCCCGATCTGCTCCAGCAGGGCCAGGTACTGGCCGAGCTTGCGCGGGCCGAGGCCGGTGGACTCGCGCAGGTCCTTCTTGGTCACCGGCTTCCGGCGCAGCAGCGCGGCCAGGTCGCGTAGCTCGGTCTCGTCCGGCAGCCCACCGGAGAAGTAGCGTTGCAGGCCGACGTCCTCGGCTCGCCACAGCAGCAGCACCCGGGCCGGCGCACCGTCCCGGCCGGCGCGGCCGATCTCCTGGAAGTAGCTGTCCGGCGAGTCGGGCAGCGCCATGTGCACCACCCAGGCGATGTTCGGCTTGTCGATACCCATGCCGAACGCCGAGGTCGCCACCATGATCGGCACCTGGTCGGCGAGGAACGCCTCGTGCAGTTCGTGCCGGGCGGCGGTGGGCATCCCGCCGTGGTAGTACTGGGCAGGAAAGCCTGCGGTGGTCAGCCGGTCGGCCAGCTCCTCGGCGGCCCGCCGGGTCGGCACGTAGATGATGCCGGGCCGCTCGTCGTCGCGCAGCAGCGCGATCAGCCGCCGCCAGCGGTAGTCGTCGGTCGGGCAGTGGGCCACCTCGACGAAGAGGTTCGGCCGGTCCAGCCCGGAGACCACCACCTCGGGGTCGCGCAGCCGCAGCCGGGCGATGATGTCGTCGCGTACCGGCGGGGAGGCGGTGGCGGTCAGCGCCACCACCGGCGGGCGGCCGAGACCGTCGATCAGGTGGCCCAACGCCAGGTAGTCGGGGCGGAAGTCGTGCCCCCAGGCGGAGATACAGTGCGCCTCGTCGATCGCCACCAGGGCCGGCGTCAGCGACTTCACCTCGGCCATCCGGTCGGGGTTGCTCAGCGCCTCCGGGGTGATGAAGAGGAACTCGGCCCGCCCCTGCCGGATCTCGTCGATCGCCTCGGCCTGCTGGGCCGCGCTCTCGTCCGAGCTGATCCGTACCGCGCGCAGCTCGGGGCGCTGCCGTTCGTTGAGCGCGGCGATCTGATCCTGCTGGAGGGCCAGCAGGGGCGAGATCACCACCGTCGGCCCGGGGATCAGGCTTGCCGGGATCTGGTAGATCGCCGACTTGCCCGCGCCGGTGGGGAGCACCACCAGGGCGTCGCGTCGTTTCATCACCGCGCGCATGGCGGCGAGCTGGTTGGGCCGCAGCGCGGTCCAGCCGAAAAGGCTGCGCGCCGCGCGGCGCAACGTCATCGAGTGCGTGGACAGCTTCATCGAGGGCCGGAGGTACCCGAGCCGATCAACCCCGAAACCGCTCCCACGCGATCGGTCCGGTGTCCGGTGTGGGCGGTGCGGGAGTGGGGTCAGCGGCGGCCGAACATGGCCCGGATCGCGGCCAGTAGCAGCAACCCGCCGACCACCAGGCCGAGCAGTCGTACGCCGGGGATGTCGGCCGGCGAGGTGGCGTCGGCGAGCGGCAGCAGGTCCATCCCCGCACTGTCGCACGCGGCTCCGATCGACGCCAGACAGTAACAGTAAGGTTTATTGACTATTACGTCGCCCGGGTGTGACCATGGCAGCACCGCGACGGCACCGGGCCGTCGGCACGCGACACGGGGGTACCGGGGCCGGATGAACGAGCGCAACCTGGCGGGCCTGGCCGCCACCGTCCTGCAACCCGGCTTCGTCGGCACCACCCCGCCCGACTGGGTCTGCCGGTGGCTGGCCGACGGGCTCGGCGCGGTGGTGCTGTTCGCCCGCAACGTCGTCGACCCCGAGCAGGTGGCCGCGCTCACCGCGGCGCTGCGCGCCGAGCGTCCCGACGTGCTGGTGGCCATCGACGAGGAAGCCGGCGACGTCACCCGGATCGAGTCCGGCCGGGGCAGTTCCCGCCCCGGCAACCTGGCTCTCGGCGCCGTCGACGACCCCGCGCTCACCGAGGAGGTGGCCCGCGACCTCGGCGTCGAGCTCGCTGCCCTCGGTGTCACCCTCAACTACGCGCCGGACGCCGATGTCAACATCAACCCGGCGAACCCGGTGATCGGGGTGCGCTCCTTCGGTGCCGACCCGCAGCTGGTCGCCCGGCACACCGCCGCCTGGGTACGCGGCCTCCAGTCCGCCGGGGTTGCCGCCTGCGCCAAGCACTTCCCCGGGCACGGTGACACCCGGGTCGACTCGCACCACGACCTGCCCCGCATCGAGGCCAGCCGGGGCCGCCTCGACGCCGGCGAACTGGTCCCCTTCCGGGCTGCCGTCGCCGCCGGGGTGCAGGCGGTGATGACCGGGCACCTGCTGGTCCCCGCCCTCGACCCCGACCTGCCCGCCACCCTCAGCCGCCGCATCCTCGGCGACCTGCTCCGCGACGAGCTGGGCTTCTCCGGCGTGGTGGTCACCGACGCGGTGGAGATGCGCGCCGTCGCCGACCGGTACGGCTTCGCCAGCGCCGCCGTCCGGGCCCTCGTCGCCGGGGCGGACGCGATCTGCGTCGGCGGTGAACGCGCCGACGAGGCCGCCGCCCGGTACCTGCGCGACGCCATCGTGGCCGCGGTGCTCGCCGGAGAGCTGCCCGAGGAGCGGCTCACCGAGGCCGCGAAGCGGGTCGGTCAACTCGCCGAGTGGAGCACTGCGGCCCGCGCCGGCCGGCCCGTCCCTGCCCCGCGCCCCGCCGACGGCTCCCCGATCGGGCTGACCGCCGCCCGCCGGGCGGTCCGGGTCAGCGGCGAACCGGCCGGCAGACTGCCGTTGACCGCCGCCGCGCACGTGGTCGAGTTCGCCCCGCCGCACAACATCGCCATCGGCGCGGAGACCCCGTGGGGCATCGGTGAACCCCTCACCGACCTGCTCCCCGGCACCACCACCGTGCGGTTCACCGAGGCCGACCTGCCCGCCGACCCGACCAACGGGGCCGCCGACCGGCCGCTGGTGCTGGTGGTGCGGGACCTGCACCGGCACGACTGGATGCGGGCCGCCCTCGGCCGCGCCCTGGCCGTCCGCCCGGACGCCGTCGTCGTCGAGCTGGGCGTGCCCGAGCTGGTCACCGGCCGGCTGCACCTGGCCACCCACGGTGCCACCCGGGCCGCCGCCCGCGCCGCCGCGGAGCTGCTCGCCGGAGTGCGCTGACCGACCTGCCCGGTGGTCGCCCGCCACGCCGCAGGCGGCGGTCGCCGAACCGGGCCCACGGCCCTGGTTCCGCGCCAGGCGTCCCCTGCCCCGGACGGAACGGTCGCCCTGCCCTGTGTAGAACGGTTGCCCTCCCCGCACGGAACCGGTCGCCCTGCTGATCTGCGGTGCGTCCGACACCGGCCCGGAGATCCACCCGGGTGGCGTGCTGGGCCACGTCTCGTACCCTTGGTGGGGTGACGAAGCGAAGCGCCACCGCCCCCGCCCCCCTCCGTCGGACCGCCGGCCTGCTGGCCGGCCTGGCGCTCGGCGTGGCCGTGCTGGCCGGATGCAGCTCGGACGGTGCCGACACCGACTGCGGCCTGGACGCCTGCACGATCACCTTCGACCGGGGGGTCGACGCCCGCGCCTCCGTCCTCGGCGTCGAGGCGAAGCTGGTCGGCGCGCAGGGCGACCAGGTGACGGTCGAGGTCGCCGGGGAGCAGCTTTCGCTGACCATCGGCCAGCAGGCCACCGAGGTGGGTGGCTTCGCGGTCACCCTGGACAGCGTCACCGACCAGCAGGTCCAGATCCGGGTGTCGCGCAACCCCGGCAGCTGAACCACCCCAAGCAGGGACACATCACGTTTGGGGATCTCCCCGAGCGGAGATTGTGGCGCCATGTCACTCACCCGGAACGCCGAAGCCACCGCCGCCCGCACCGCGGACAGCCGCTGGCTGGAACTCCTCGCCCGGGCCGGTTTCATCGGCTACGGGATCGTGCACCTGCTCTTCGCCTGGGTCATCCTCCAGATCGCCTTCGCCGGCTCCGGTGAGGAGGGCAACCAGAACGGTGCCCTGCGCGCCCTGGGCGCCCAGCCGATGGGCAAGTTCCTGCTGATCGCGATCGCCGTCGGCCTGATCGCGATGGCCATCTGGCAGGCCCTGGAGGCGGCCGTCGGCCACCACGCCAAGCGGGGCAGGGAACGTCTCTTCGAGCGGATCGCCTCGGGCGTCCGTACCGTCGTCTTCCTCTGGCTCGCCTGGACCGCGATCAAGGTGGTCCAGGACGCCAGCTCCAACAGCGCCGACCAGCAGGAGCAGTTCAGCGAGAAGCTGATGGCCTCCAGCGGCGGTCGCTGGCTGGTCGGGCTCGCCGGGCTGGTGCTCGCCGCCGTCGGCATCGGCATGATGATCTACGGCTACAAGAAGAAGTTCGAGCGGAACCTGAAGACCGGCGAGATGAGCCCGAAGACCCGGAGGCTGACCCGCCGGCTCGGGATGGCCGGCTACATCGCCCGGGGTGCGGTGTTCGCCGTCGCCGGTCTGCTGATCGTGGTCGCCGCGATCAACTACGACCCGGAGAAGGCGCGTGGCCTGGACGCCGCGCTGCGCACCCTGCGGGACCAGTCCTACGGGCCCTTCATGCTGGCGCTGATGGCCCTCGGCATCGCCGCGTTCGGGGTCTACTGCTACTTCCAGTCCCGGTTCCGGAAGATCTGAGCCTGGTCGATACCGGAAACGCCGGGCACCATTGGGCTTTTGCCCGAATGCGATCAGCCCGGCCGGAGGGAGACAACCACGTGCAGGACTACCTCGAGACGATCGCCGCCGCGGCCACCGCGGCGGCGATCGCGCTGCTGCTCGTCGAGGTGACGCACCGGCTGATCCGGCGGCTCGGTCGCCGGTCACACCTGATGACCGAGCTGACCGGGCACGTCCACCGGCCGTTCCAGGTCGCCGGCACCGTGGTGGCCGTGCAGTTCGCGGTGCGGTGGACCACCGGCTACGCCGTCGGCACCGGCTGGCGGCAGGTGGTGCTGCACATCCTGGTGCTGGGCGTGGTCGCCGCGCTGGCCTGGCTGGTCGCCTCGCTGCTGGTGGTGGTGGAGGACACCGCGTTGGCCCGGTTCCTGCGGGTGGACGTGCCGAACAACCGGCACGCCCGGCGGGTACGGACCCAGGTGGTGCTGCTGCGCCGGCTGACCATCGTGGTGATCGTGGTGCTCGCCGTCGGCGTGATGCTGATGACCTTCCCGGCGGTACGGGGCATCGGCGCGGGCGTGCTCACCAGCGCCGGTGTGGTCGGTGTGGTCGCCGCGCTGGCCGCGCAGAGCCTGCTCGGCAACGTCATCGCCGGCCTACAGCTCGCTTTCAGCGACGCGGTCCGCCTCGACGACGTGGTCGTGGTCGAGGGGGAGTGGGGCCGGATCGAGGAGTTGACGCTCAGCTACGTGGTGGTCCAGATCTGGGACGACCGACGGCTGATCCTGCCCACCTCGTACTTCACCAGCACCCCGTTCCAGAACTGGACCCGGACCGAGGCGGCGGTGCTCGGCACCGCCGAGTTCGACCTCGACTGGTCGATCCCGGTGCAGTCGATGCGCGAGGAGCTGCGTCGGCTGGTCGAGGGCACCGACCTGTGGGACGGCCGGGTCTGCGTCCTGCAGGTCACCGACGCCACCGGCGGCGCGATCAAGGTCCGGGCCCTGGTCAGCGCCGCCGACGCCGGCAGCCTGTGGGACCTGCGCTGCCTGGTGCGTGAGCACCTGGTCGGCTGGGTCCGCGACCACCGCCCGACCGCGCTGCCCCGCACCCGTACCGAGCTGGGCGACTCCTCCGGCAGTCTGCCCTGGCAGTGGGTGCAGCCGCGCCGGCCGGCCCGCCGCCGGCCCGACGGCGAGGTGCCCGACGACGCCCGGGTCTTCGGCGGGAGCGACGACGGCGATGCCCGCAGCGACGCCTTCGTCGGCCCCGACACGGAGGCCCGGGGCGAGTCGATCCCGGTCCGGGACGCGGACGCCCGGGGCGACGCCCCGGTCGCTGCCGAGCAGAGCGTCGACGCCCGGCGCTGAGCCGCTCCGAAGCCCCCGTGACCCCGGGTCGCGGGGGCTTCGTCGTACCCGCTTCCGCGTTTTGCCGGACGTCCCGGCCCGACCTGGGGTCAGATGTGGTTGGTCACCGTGCGCAGGATTGACGGACGGCGGCTCCGGGCATACAGCGCGGTGATGACGAAAGGAGGACAGCATGGCTGACGTCGCGAACCACCGCACGTCCCGGACCGGGAACGAGCCGTCCACCGCCGAGCTGGTGCAGCGGGCCACCGAGCAGGTCTCCCGACTGGTCCGGGACGAGCTGGCCCTGGCCCGTGCGGAGCTGACCCAGAAGGGCAAGCACGCCGGGATCGGGATCGGCCTCTTCGGCGGGGGCGGGGCGCTGGCCCTGTACGGGCTCGGCGCGCTGGTCGCCGCCGCGATCCTGCTGCTGGCCCTGGTGGTGCCCGCCTGGGCGGCGGCGCTGATCGTGGCGGTGGTGCTCTTCCTCATCGCCGGGGTGCTCGCCCTGGTCGGGAAGAAGCAGGTCAGCCACGCGGTTCCCCCGGTGCCGGCCGCGACGGTCCGCAGCGTCCGCGCGGACGTGGACACCGTCGCCGCCGCGGTGAAGGACAGGGGACGGGCATGACGGGCACGACAGGCCACAACGGGACCGGCAACGGGACCGGCAACTCCGAGGCGCTCCGCGAGGAGATCCGGCGGACCCGGGTGGAGCTGGGCGAGACGATGGAACTGTTGGCTGCCAAGGCCGACGTCAAGGCCCGGTTGAAGGACTCTGCGGAGCAGGCGAAGGACCGGGTGCGCGAGCAGGCCGCGCTGACCGTGGCCCGGGTACGGGGCCAGGCGGGGCAGGGCGCCGACCTCGCGCGGGCCCAGGCGTACGAAACGGGTGTCTCGGTCCGGCGCAACCCGACGCCGTGGGCGACGATCGCGGCCGGAGCGGTGGCCGCGGTGGTGGTGTTGTTGATCGTTCGGGGGAGGCGTAGGTGAGCAAGGGTATCGGCAGAACCGCGTACAAGCCGGTCGGGGTGCTGCTCGGACTGGCCGCCGGCACGCTCGCCGGGGCGATCTTCCGGCAGGTCTGGAAGGCGACCGCCGGTGACGGCGAGGCGCCCGATCCCACCGACGAGGATCGCCGCTGGGGCGAGATCCTCGCGGCGGCGGCGTTGCAGGGGGCGATCTTCTCGGTCGTCCGTGCCGCGGTGGACCGGGGCGGCGCGGTCGGCGTACGGCGGTTGACCGGGCACTGGCCCGACTGACCCCGGCCGTCACGGCCTGCGCTCTGACCAGCCACGACGGCGGTCACCCGAGCACCTGACGACGGCCTGTGGCCCCCCGAACGCATCGACGGGCGGGGGGCCTTTCGCATGGTCCGGGCGACCTGGCCAGCATCCGTCGGGCATCCGTCAGGTCACATGTCGGAGAATTTCGTCGATTAGGCTGTGCAGAGTTTTTGGGTACGTGGTTTGCTGATCCCCGCTGTTGCGAGACGGCGTTGGTGGAGAGCAGTCTCCCGCTGTGGGGGTCTGCCTCGACCACCGCTGCTCGAGAACGGCCAATCGGCCGCACGGCGTGCTCGGCCGCCAGTTTTAGAAGGAGATACACATGGCGCAGGGAACCGTGAAGTGGTTCAACGCTGACAAGGGCTTCGGCTTCATCACCGTCGACGGCGGGGGTGCTGACGTGTTCGTCCACTTCTCGGCCATCCAGTCCAGCGGCTACCGCTCGCTGGAGGAGAACCAGCGGGTGGAGTTCGAGATCGCCCAGGGTCAGAAGGGTCCGCAGGCCGAGCAGGTCCGCCCCCTCTGAGCGAAGCCGGTCGGCGCTCGCCGGCCCGGGTGATCCGGCCAGCCGGATCTACGAGAAGCCCCGTGTCCTCAGGGACGCGGGGCTTTCCGCATCGTTCCCTCGCGCGCCGGGGTGCCGCACCACGATGGAGCGCTGCCCGGTCGTGGTGCGGCTCGGTGTGGTGCGGCGGTCGTGGTGCCTGCTTCGGAATCAGGGCAGGCGGCGGGCTCGTAGGCCGCGCCAGAGCAGCACCAGCCCGGCCAGCACGAGCAGTGGCCCGACGACGGCCCAGAACCGCTGGCCGGTCATCATGCTGCCGCTGACGTACCCGAGGCCCTGGACCGTCCAGACGGCGCCGGCCACCACGGCCAGCAGGCCCAGGGTGAGCGTGAGCCAACCTCTCACCGGTCCCCCCTCCGTGGGCCGGTCGACCCGGCCCGGTCACCAGGATGCGGGTCGGGTCGCCCCGGCGCGACGACCCGACCGGCGTGGCTCACCACCGGTCGTGCACCCGGGGGCGGACCAACTCGTCGTAGACCGACCGGACGGTGTCGAGTTCGGCCGCCGTCAGCGCCGGGGAGCCGGCCGCGGCGGCGTTGCCCCGGGCCTGTTCCGGGTTGCGGGCACCGGGGATGACCACGGTGACGCCGGGCTGGTCGATGATCCACCGCAGGGCGAACTGGGCCATCGTGCGCCCGTCGCCGACCAGCGGGGCGAGTCGACGGACCACGGTCAGGCCGAGGTCGAAGTCGACGCCGGAGAAGGTCTCGCCGACGTCGAAGCTCTCCCCGTGCCGGTTGAAGGTGCGGTGGTCGTCGGCGGCGAAGGTGGTGTGTTCGTCGTACCGGCCGGAGAGCAGGCCGCTGGCGAGCGGCACCCGGGCGATGATCCCGACGCCGGCTGCGGCGGCGGCCGGCAGCACCTCGTCGAGGGGCTTGAGCCGGACCGCGTTCAGGATGATCTGGACGCTGGCCACGCCGGGCCGGGCGATCGCGGTGAGCGCCTGGTCGCAGGTCTCGACGCTGACCCCGTAGCCGGCGATCCGCTTCTCGGCGACCAGGGTGTCGAGGCCGTCGAAGACCCGGTCGTCGGCGAAGACCTCGCTCGGCGGGCAGTGCAGCTGCACCAGGTCGAGGGTGTCCACGCCGAGGTTGGCCCGGGACCGGTCGGTCCAGGCCCGGAAGTTGTCCAGGGTGTACGCCTGCGGCGTCTGCTCCACCCGGCGGCCCATCTTGGTGGCGACGGTGAGCCCGTGTCCGGGGCTGTCCCGCAGGAACCGCCCGATCAACTGCTCGCTGCGGCCGTCGCCGTAGACGTCGGCGGTGTCGAGGAAGGTCACGCCGGAGTCCACGGCGGCGGCGAGGACGGCCAGGGCGTCGCTCTGGCTGACCTGTCCCCAGTCCGCGCCGAGCTGCCAGGCCCCGAGACCGACCACACCCACCTGCCGGCCGAGCCGGTCGAAGCTGCGCTGTTCCATGCGGTCGAGCCTAGTGACCTGGTTGCCGAGTCGCAGCGCCGGCCATGGGGTCGCAACAAGACGTACGTACGGTTTGGGTGCGGCATGTGGGATCCGACCAGCTATCTCCACTATCACGACGAACGGTCCCGACCGTTCCACGACCTGCTCGCCCGGGTCGCCGCCGACCGGCCGCAGGCGTTCGGGGCCCCGGTCGACTTCACCGTCGGTGACGTCGCCGACTGGCACCCCGCCCCCGACGTGGACGTGGTGGTCGTCAACGCGGTGCTCCAGTGGGTGCCCGACCATCCGGCCCTGCTCCGTCGCTGGGCCGTCGCTGACCGCCGCCGGTTGCGCCGTCGACGCCTGGGAGACCACCTACCTGCACCGGCTGCCTGCCTCCGCCGACGCCGAACACCCCGTGCTGACCTGGATGGACGGCACCGCGCTGCGCCCGGTCCGGGCCGCGCTGGACGACACCGGTTTCGCCGACTTCCGCGCCGCGCTGGGAAGCCTGCTGGCCCGCGCGTACCCGGTACGGCAGGGTCAGGTGTACTTCCCGTTCCGTCGGATCTTCGTGGTCGCCCGCACCGGTGCCCGTGCAGAGGAGAAGCAGTGACCGACCTGTCCGCCTTCATCGCCGAACTGCCCAAAGTGGAGCTGCACGTGCACCATGTGGGCTCCGCGTCCCCCCGGATCGTCGCCGAACTGGCCGCCCGGCACGAGGGACGCAGCCCCGTACCGGCGGACCCGGACGCGCTCGTCGACTACTTCGCGTTCCGTGACTTCGCCCACTTCATCGAGGTCTACCTCAGCGTCGTCGACCTGGTCCGGGATCCCGAGGACGTCTGGATCCTCACCCACGAGGTGGCCCGGGAGCTGGCCCGCCAGCAGGTCCGGTACGCCGAGCTGACCGTCACCCCGTACTCGCACGTGCGCCGGGGCATCCCCGCTCCGGCGTTCTGCGAGGCGATCGAGGACGCCCGCAGACGGGCCGAGGCCGACTTCGGCATCGTGCTGCGCTGGTGCTTCGACATCCCCGGCGAGGCCGGCCTGCCGGCCGCCGAGGAGACCCTGCGGATCAGCCTCGAGGAGCGGCCCGACGGGCTGGTCAGCTTCGGTCTCGGCGGCCCCGAGATCGGGGTGCCCCGACCACAGTTCAAGCCGTACTTCGACCGGGCGCGGGCGGCCGGGCTGCGGTCCGTCCCGCACGCCGGGGAGACCACCGGCCCGCAGACCGTCTGGGACGCCCTGCGGGAGTTGGGCGCCGAGCGGATCGGCCACGGCATCTCCGCCGCGCAGGACCCGGAGCTGCTCGGATACCTGGCCGAGCAGGGGATCCCGCTGGAGGTCTGCCCGACGTCCAACGTGCGTACCCGGGCCGTCGCCCGGATCGAGGAGCACCCGCTGCGGCAGCTTGTCGACGCGGGCGTGCGGGTCACCATCAACTCCGACGACCCGCCGATGTTCGGCACCACCCTCAACGACGAGTACGCGGTCGCCGCCCAACTGCTCGACGCCGGCCCCGACCGGCTCGCGGCGCTGGCCCGGGAGGCGGTGGCCGCCTCGTTCCTCGACCCGGCCGGCAAGGCCCGGATCACCGACGAGATCGACGCCTTCGTGGCGACCCGCTGACCCACGACAGGGCCGGCACGAGGTGGTACGCGCGGCGGGAGCTGGTGTGGGGGACCGTGCCCCCGCCGCGCGTACTGATCCACCGGCCGGTGGGTGTCAGGGGCGACAGGCCGGTGGAACTAATGGGTTCGGACACGATCCTGTCAGCCGGCGCGCGCCGCGTCGCCGTCGTTAATGCGGATCTAAGGAAACCTTGCACCGCAGCACAGTCAGGGCCGACCGTCAGTCGTCCGTGGGGCGTTGCCGGGGCCACCGTCGGCCCCCGCTCTTCTGCTCCCGAGCCTCGCGCGCCATCCGGCCCACCAACCCGAACCGGTTGACCTGCCGGGGGGTCGCCTGCGGGTCCGCCAGCAGCATCACCACGCTGGCCCCGCCGAGCCGGGCCCGGTCGAGGCTCACCGAGCCGTTGGCCTGCAACGCCACCCGCTTGGCGATGTCCAGCCCCAGCCCGGTCGAGCCCTGGTCGCTGGCCCCGCGACGCAACGCCCGGTCCGGGTTCGCGATGCCCGGCCCGGCGTCGTCGATCCGGATCGCCACGTACCCGTCCCGGCGGGAGACGGCCACCTCGAATGCGGTGCCCTGCGGGGTGTAGCGGAAGACGTTGCCGATCACCGCGTCCAGGGCGGCGGCCAACTCGGCCCGGGGCACCGGCACCGGTATCCGCAACTGGGCGCCGCTCACCCGGTGCGGCCGGTTCTGGTCGCCGGCCAGCGCCGCCCAGAACACCATCCGGTCCCGCACCACCTCGCTGACGTCGCACTCGGCCGGCCCCGCCTCGTGCGCCACCGCCTTGCGGGTGGTCTTGATCAGGACGTCGATCTCCCCCTCCAGGGTGACGATCGCCTGCCGGATCCGCCGGATCGTCCGCCGCCGGTCCAACTCCGCCGGGCTGAACGAGCCGACGCTGGTGTCGTCGGAGTCCAGCCCCTCGGCGTCCAACCGCAGCACCGTCAACGGGGTACGCAGCCGGTGCGACAGGTCCGCCACCAGTTCCCGCTCGTCGGTGCGGGCGGCGACCAGCCGGTCGGCCATCCGGTTGAACGCGTACCCGGCCTCGGCCAACTCGCGTGGACCGCTCGGCTCGACCCGTACCCCCAGGTCGCCGTCGCCGACGGCGAGCGCGGCCCGGACCAGGCCCCGGGTGGAGTCGACCGCCCGCGCGGCGACCCGGTCCACCACGATCACCGCCGCGCCGATCAGCGCCACGGCCACGCCGGCGAGCAGCAGCCAGGTGCCCCCCGCCCCCTCGTCCAGGACGGCGGCGGGCACGAAGACCTCGACCACGGCGACCTTGCCGTCGAGCACCACCGGGTCGAGCCGCAACAGCCCGCCGTCGACCTCGACGACCCGCGACTGTTCCTCGTCACGTGTGCGGTCCAGGTCGGCGCTCGAGGCCCGGCCGGCCGGCTGCTCCCCGCCCAGGCCGTGCACCACCGGACGGGTCGCCGGGTCGTCGCCGGTGGCCTCGACCGCGCGCTGGACCGCCGCCGCTTCGGTGCTGACGGCGAGCGCGCCGGTGACCATCGCGCCGCGTCGCGCCGCGTCGGCCAGCGCCTCCTCCCGCACCTCGCCGCGCAGGCTGAACCCGAGCGGGACGAGGAAGACCAGCGCGACCAGCGCGCACATGCCGGCGGTCAGGGCGGCCAGCGCCGGCCTCAGTCGGGGGCCACCAGCCGGAACCCCACCCCCCGCACGGTGCGCAGGTAGCGCGGCTTCGCCGCGGACTCGCCCATCTTTCGACGCAGCCAGTACAGGTGAACGTCGATGGTCTGGTCCTCGCCTACCGACGGCTGGCGCCATACCTCCTCCAAGAGTTCCCGCCGGGACACCACCCGGCCAGGCCGTGCGGCCAGGTACGCCAGCAGGTCGAATTCCTTACGGGTCAGCGCCAGCGGCTCCCCGTCGAGCACCGCGCTGCGCTCACCCACGTCCACCCGCAGACCGCTGACGGTGTGCACGGCCGGAGCCACGGTGCGGCTGGCCCGGCCGACCCGACGCAGCACGGTGGTGATCCGGGCCTCCAGGTGGGCACCGGTGAACGGCTTGACCATGTAGTCGTCCGCGCCGGCCCGCAGCAGCCGGACCACCGACTGCTCGTCGTCGCGGGCGGTGGCGATGATGATCGGTACGTCGGTGATGCCGCGCAGCATCCGCAGCGCGTCCGAGCCGTCCAGGTCGGGCAGGCCCAGGTCGAGCACGACCAGATCGGGGGTCTCGGCGGCGACCCGGCGCAGCGCGTCCAGCGCCGTGCCGACCGCATGCACCGCGTGCCCCCGTTCGGTGAGCGAACGCAGCATCGCGCCGCGGACGACGTGGTCGTCTTCGACCAGGAGCACGGTGGCCACGACAGCACCGTACTGCCCGTGGCAAGTCGGGGCGCGTTGCGGCGTACCCGCGAACCGGGCAAGCTGGTACGACGATGCCGTTCACCCTCTTTCCCGACGCCCGGCTGGCGCTGGCCCGGGACAGCCTCGCCGGGCTGTCCGTCGGCGACGCCCTGGGCTCCCAGTTCTTCGTCCCGGGCCGCCGGCCCGACGACCTCTTGGCCGGGCGGCTGCCGCCGACGCCCTGGCAGTGGACCGACGACACCGAGATGGCCTGCTCGGTGCTGGCCGAACTCGCCGCCCACGGCGACATCGATCCCGACCGGTTGGCGCTGGCCTTCGCCACCCGTGCCGAGCCCTACCGGGGCTACGGGCCGGGTGCGGTGACGATCCTGCGGTTGATCCGGACCGGCACCCCGTGGCCGGTGGCCGCCGCGTCGGCCTTCGACGGCCAGGGCTCCTGCGGCAACGGCGCCGCGATGCGGGTCGCCCCGCTCGGCGCCTGGTACGCCGACTCGACCACCCGGGCGGCGAGCCGGGCCCGCGCCTGCGCCGAGATCACCCACGCCCACCCCGAGGGGATCGCGGGCGCGGTCGCGGTGGCCGTCGCCGCCTCGCTCGCCGCCCGGGCCCGACTGGACGGCGACCGACCCGACGTGGCCCGGCTGCTCGCCACCGTCGCCGGGTCGATCGACCCGGTCGGCGAGGTGCACCGCGGGGTACGCCGGGCGATCGGCCTGCTCGGTCGTCCCCTCGACGAGGCCGTCGCGTCGCTCGGCAACGGCTCCCGGGTGACCGCCCAGGACACCGTCGCCTTCACCCTCTGGGTGGCCGCCACCCACCTGGCCGACTACCCGGCCGCCATCCGCGCCTGCGTCGAGGCGGGCGGCGACGTCGACACCACCGCCGCGATCGTCGGCGGGATCATCGGCGTTTACGCCGGGGTCGGCACGGCCGGCGGGGTGCCGGACGACTGGCTCGCCGCCCGAGAGGCGCTGCCGGACTGGCTCGGCTGACCTCAGCGCGCCACGGTCCGCACATCCGCCCGCTCGTCGGCATCGATGCCGGTCTGGCTGGTCGGGTCGGTCTGGCCGGTCGGGTCGGTCTGGCCGGTCGGTTCGGTCCGGTCGGTCGGATCGCTCTGGTCGGTCCGGTCGGTCGGATCGATCGGATCGGTCCGTTCGATCGGGGGGTGCCCGGCGAAGTGCCAGGCCCGGTCGTCCGGGGTGGGGTCGGTGCCCGGCGTCGGGTCGTCGTCCCGGTCGGTCTCCGGGTCGGCGGCGGACCGGCGGCGGGAGCGGCTCGCCACCCAGCCGATCGCCGCGCCGCCACCCAACCCGACCAACAGGCCGCCGCCGAGCAGCACGTCCGCGCTGGGCCCACCGTCCCCACCGTCGCCCGTCGAGTCGGCTCCGGCGGCCGGGTCGGCCTGGCCGTCCGTCCCGTCGGCCGCACCGTGGCCGTGTCCGGTGGCTGCCCCGGGAGACGGCGGGAGCAGGGCCAGCGTGGGCGCGGGATGCTCACCCCCGGCCGGGTCGGCCCAGCGCACCACCGTCCCGTCCGAGTACGTCTGCACCACCTCGAAGGTCATCCGGTCGGTCTCCGGCAGCGGTCCCATGGCCAGGGAGAGCCGGGCCGGACCCGACACCGCCGGTCCGGCCGCCCGGGTCCACACCACCGCCGAGGTCACCGTGCTCACCGAGGGGGCGTGGATGCCGGCCACCGGCGCGTCCAGCTCCCGGGAGGTGATCAGGGGCGCCCAGCCGTCCACCGACAGCGGGTAGACCTCACCGATCGGGGCGTCCGGCGGGAGCCTGAACTCGATCTTCTCGGTGCGGGCGCCGGGCCGCTCCTCGGGCACCACGAACGTCAACTCCACCGCGTCGCCCTGGACCGCCTGGCTCGGGCTGGACGTCACCCCGTCCGCCATCGCCGCGGTCGGCGCACCGAGCACCCCGGCCACCGCA
This sequence comes from Micromonospora sp. NPDC051925, assembly GCF_044548625.1. Classification (NCBI taxonomy): domain Bacteria; kingdom Bacillati; phylum Actinomycetota; class Actinomycetes; order Micromonosporales; family Micromonosporaceae; genus Micromonospora; species Micromonospora sp. NPDC051925. Next base: position 151,577 of record NZ_JBIUCH010000007.1, read on the forward strand.
GCCGCCAGCGCCAGCGCGGTCCGGCCCCGCCGGGCACCACTGCGGGTCGTCGCCATTTTCCGCCCCCATCCGTCTCGCCGCGGCCGGCACCGGCTCCGGCCACACCTGATAGTTCGGACGGCAGGCCGAAAAGGTTCAAGCGGTCGGACGCCGACGACACGACCGGGCTTCCTTTCCCGGCGACCGGGCGGAACAGGGCGACCGATAGCATCGAAGCAGCCGGAACACCCGGCCATCCGTACCGTCTGCCGTTGAGGAGTCACCGTGTCCGCACCCCGTACCCCCGTTGTGGCCGACCCCGTCGTCGTCGCCGCCGGGACGACGGCGGCCGGCGCGGTGGCCGCGGCCGGGCTGCCCGCCGCCGGGCCGAAGGCGGTCGTGGTGGTCCGCGACCCGCAGGGCCAGCTGCGCGACCTGGACTGGGCCCCCGCCGAGGACACCACCGTCGAACCGGTCACCCTCGACTCGCCGGACGGGCTCAACGTGCTGCGGCACTCCACCGCGCACGTGCTCGCCCAGGCCGTGCAGGACGTCTTCCCCGACGCCAGGCTCGGCATCGGCCCGCCGATCGAGAACGGCTTCTACTACGACTTCGCCGTCGACAAGCCGTTCCAGCCGGACGACCTGGCCAAGCTCGAGAAGCGGATGCAGGAGATCGTCAAGTCCGGCCAGCGGTTCCGCCGCCGCCGCTTCGGCAGCCTGGACGAGGCGAAGGCCGAGCTGGCCGCCGAGCCGTTCAAGCTGGAGCTGATCGACGTCAAGGGCGAGGGGCTGGACACCAGTGAGGTGATGGAGGTGGGCGGCGGCGAGCTGACCATCTACGACAACCTCGCCGCGACCGAGGACAAGGTCTGCTGGTCGGACCTGTGCCGGGGCCCGCACCTGCCGAACACCCGGCTGATCGGGGCGTTCAAGCTGATGCGCTCGGCCGCCGCGTACTGGCGGGGCTCGGAGAAGAACCCGCAGCTCCAGCGGGTCTACGGCACCGCCTGGCCGACCCGCGACGAGCTGAAGGCGTACCTGAAGCTGCTGGAGGAGGCCGCCCGGCGCGACCACCGCAAGCTCGGGGTGGACCTCGACCTGTTCAGCTTCCCCGACGAGCTGGGCTCCGGCCTGGCGGTCTTCCACCCCAAGGGCGGCATCATCCGCCGGGAGATGGAGAACTACTCCCGGGTCAAGCACGAGCAGGCCGGCTACTCGTTCGTCAACACTCCGCACATCACCAAGGGCCACCTGTACGAGGTCTCCGGGCACCTCGACTGGTACGCCGACGGGATGTTCCCGCCCATGGAGGTGGAGGGGGCGAACTACTACCTCAAGCCGATGAACTGCCCGATGCACGACCTGATCTTCCGGTCCCGGGGCCGCTCCTACCGGGAACTGCCGCTGCGGATGTTCGAGTTCGGCACGGTCTACCGGTACGAGAAGTCCGGTGTGGTGCACGGCCTGACCCGGGTCCGGGGCATGACCCAGGACGACGCGCACATCTTCTGCACCGAGGAGCAGATGGCCGGCGAGCTGAAGTCGCTGCTCGCGTTCGTCCTCGAACTGCTGCGCGACTACGGCCTCGACGACTTCTACCTGGAGCTGTCCACCCGTAACCCGGACAAGTCGGTCGGCACCGACGAGAACTGGGAGCGGGCCACCGAGGCGCTGCGCTCCGCCGCCGAGGAGTCCGGGCTGACCCTGGTGCCCGACCCGGGCGGCGCGGCCTTCTACGGGCCGAAGATCTCCGTACAGGCCAAGGACGCCATCGGCCGGACCTGGCAGATGTCCACCATCCAGGTCGACTTCAACCTCCCCGAGCGGTTCGGCCTGGAGTACCAGGCGGCCGACGGCAGCCGGCAGCGGCCGGTGATGATCCACCGGGCGCTCTTCGGCTCGATCGAGCGGTTCTTCGGGGTGCTCACCGAGCACTACGCCGGGGCGTTCCCGGCCTGGCTGGCCCCGGTGCAGGTGATCGGCATCCCGATCCGGGAGGACCACACCGACTACCTGCACGGTTTCGTCGCGGCGCTGCGCGCCGAGGGCATCCGGGCCCAGGTCGACGCGGGCGACGACCGGATGCAGAAGAAGATCCGCACCGCGCAGCAGCAGAAGATCCCGTTCATGGTGATCGCCGGCGACGACGACGTGGCCGCCGGCACGGTCTCGTTCCGCTACCGCGACGGTTCCCAGCGCAACGGGGTGCCGGTCGCCGAGGCGGTCACCCACGTGCTCGACGTGGTCTCCTCGCGCGCCAACTCGGGGCCGTCCGCCGCCGAGAACTGACCCCGCCGGCCACCGGCCCGCCGATGCGGGCCGGTGGCGTCTGTCCCGGGGATCGTAGGATCGGTGGTGTGACTGGGGCGGAGCGGCACTTCGACGGCGACACGGACCACGGCCCTGCGGACGACGGCCTGGCGGACGGGCTCGACCGGCTCTGGACACCGCACCGGATGACCTACATCTCCGGCGGGGACCGACCCGAGGGCGGCTACGAGAAGCCGGCCGGCTGCCCGTTCTGCCTGGCCCCCGGGCTGCCGGCGGAGCAGAGCCTGGTGGTCGCCCGGGGCGCGCACGTCTTCGCGGTGCTCAACCTCTACCCGTACAACCCGGGGCACCTGCTGGTCTGCCCCTACCGGCACGTGGCCGACTACACCGACCTCGACCAGGCCGAAACGGTGGAGCTGGCGGCCCTGACCCAGACCGCGATGCGGGTGGTCCGGCAGGTCAGCAGCGCGCACGGGTTCAACCTGGGGATGAACCAGGGCGGGGTGGCCGGCGCGGGCATCGCCGCCCACCTGCACCAGCACGTGGTGCCCCGGTGGGGCGGGGACATCAACTTCATGCCGGTGATCGGCCGGACGAAGGTGCTGCCACAACTGCTCTCCGACACCCGTGAGCTGCTCGCCCGCGCCTGGCCGTCCTGACCGACGGGGTCGATTCCTAGGATGTGATCATGGCGCTGCTGCACCGGGCGGAGATCCGCCCCACGAAACTCGAACTCCTGGCCGCCTGGCTGCCCGGCCGGCGGTGGTACGAGGGGCCGGCCGACGGCGAGCCGGTCCGGGTGGCGGCCTACCGGTTCGACGACCCCGCCGGCGCGGTGGGCATCGAGACGATGCTCGTCCGGGTCGACGCCGGTCCGGTGTACCAGGTCCCGCTGACCTACCGGGACGCCCCGCTGGACGGTGCCGACGAGTGGGTGGTCGGCACCACCCGGCACTCGGTGCTCGGCCTCCGCTGGGTCTACGACGCCTGCGGTGACCCGGTCTACGCGGCCACCCTGTCCGCCGCGATCCTGACCGGCACCGGTCAGGCCGAGGAGTACTTCGAGGTCGACGGCGCACGGGAACGCCGCGAGCCGTCCATGACGGTGGCCATCACCGGCAGCGCGGCGACTCCCGTCGTGGGCGCGGCATGCCAGGTGATCGACGGCGACCCGACCCGCATCGTCACCGACACCGTCGACCTGGTCGTCGCGCGCCGGTTGCCCGGCGAGGGTCAGCCCGGCGACGGGTCGGCCGGCGGGCTGCCCGGGGACGGGCCGACCGCTGCCACGCTGACCGGCGCCTGGCCCGGGCAGCCGACTCCGCTGCCGCTGGCTCGGGTCCTACCGCGCTGACCGCCATCGGCCGGGGCCCTGGGCGGCCGGGGGCCCGTGCTGGCCGACGTGGGCCGGCCTGCCGACGTGGGCCGGCCTGCCGACGTGGGCCGGCCTGCCGACGTGGGCCGGCCTGCCGACGTGGGCCGGCCTGCCGACGTGGGCCGGGCCGGGGGCCGACGGCGTCGGCCGGGGATGACGCCGGTTCGCAGTGCCGGAGGTGTCGGTCGGGGACGACACGCATGTCGCATGTGGCCGGTCGGACACGATGCGTCAGCTTCGTCCCCCCGCGTGCCCCGGAGGTGACACGATGCGTCGATGGCAGTGACGACACGATTGTTGGGTCGCAGCGGCATCGAGGTCAGCGCCCTCGGCATGGGGTGTTGGGCGATCGGTGGCCCCTGGGCCGAGGGGCGCCAACCGCTGGGCTGGGGCGCGGTCGACGACGAGGAGTCGGTGCGGGCCGTACGCCGCGCGCTCGACCTCGGAGTGACCCTCTTCGACACCGCCGACACGTACGGCGCGGGGCACAGTGAGCGGGTCCTCGGGCGGGCGCTGGCCGGCCGCCGGGACGAGGCGGTGATCGCCACCAAGTGGGGGTACACCTTCGACGAGCGGGCCCGCCAGGTCACCGGCGAGGACGCCTCCCCGGCCTACCTGCGGCGGGCGGTCGTCGACTCGTTGCGCCGGCTGGGCACCGACCGCATCGACCTCTACCAACTGCACCTCGGCGATCTGCCGCTGCCCCGGGTGGAGGCGCTGGTCGACACCTGTGAGGAACTGGTCGCCGACGGCCTGGTCCGGGCGTACGGGTGGAGCACCGACCGGGCCGACCGGGCCGCCGCGTTCGCCCAGTTCGCGCCGCACGCCACCGCGATCCAGCACAGCCTGTCGGTGCTGCGGGACGCCCCGGTGATGCTGGCCACCTGCGACAAGCACGACCTGGCCAGCGTCGACCGGGGGCCGCTCGGGATGGGGCTGCTCACCGGCAAGTACACCACCGGCTCGACGGTGCCCCGCGACGACGTACGGGGGATGGCCCCGGGCTGGCTGGAGTGGTTCCGTAGCGGTCGACCGGCACCGGAGTGGCTGCGCCGGGTCTCCGCCGTCCGGGGTGCGCTCACCGCCGACGGCCGGACCCTGGTCCAGGGCGCGCTGGGCTGGATCTGGGCGCGCAGCGGCCGGACGGTGCCGATCCCCGGCTGCCGTACCGTCGCCCAGGTCGAGGAGAACGCCGCCGCCCTGCATCTCGGCCCACTCGCCCCGGACCACTTCGCCGAGGTGGAACGGCAGCTCGCCGCCCTGCGTACGGCCGCCTTACGCGACGCCGACCGCCCCTACTGGCCCCTCCCCCCCATCCCCGCCGCCCGCCCCTAACCCCCCACCCAACCCCCACCCCCACCCACCCCCACCCCACCCCCGCCCGCGTCGATCATGGAGTTGTGGTGCCCCGCAAAAGGTCTTTATCAGGGCATTGCGTCCACCAGAACTCCATGATCGACGCGGGGGTGGGGGGTGGGCATGGCGACGTGGGGTGGGGGTGGGGGGTGGGGTGGTTCTGGGTGGTTTGCGGGGCGGAGGGGGCCTGATTGGGAGAAGGTAGGTGTGCTTTCGGGTTAGGGGGTGGGTGAGGGGTGGTAGTGGGAGAAGTGGCGGTGGAAGGTGGCGGTGCCGGCGGTGAGGGCGCGTAGCTCGGTTGCGTAGCGCAGCAGTTCGAGGGCGGGGACCTCGGCACGGACCAGGGTGCGGCCCTCGGCGTCCGGATCGGCCTCGGTGCCGAGCACCCGGCCCCGGCGGCCGGACAGGTCACCCAGCACCGCGCCGACCGAGGAGTCGGCGACCCGGATCACCACCTCGTCCACCGGCTCCAACAGCGTCGGCTCGCCCCGCTCGGCGGCGTCGCGCAGCGCGAGCGCGCCGGCGGTCTGGAACGCGGCGTCGGAGGAGTCGACGCTGTGCGCCTTGCCGTCGACCAGGGTCACCCGCAGGTCCACCACCGGCTGCCCGGCGACCAGGCCCCGCGCCAACTGCGCCCGGATGCCCTTCTCCACCGACGGCACGTAGTGGTGCGGCACCGCCCCGCCGACCACCCGGTCGACGAACTCGAAGCCCCCACCCCGGGGCAGCGGCTCCACCTCGATGTCGCAGACGGCGTACTGGCCGTGCCCACCGGACTGCTTGACGTGCCGGCCGTGTCCCTTCGCGGCAACCGTGAACGTCTCCCGCAGCGCCACCCGCACCGGCTCGGTGTCCAGCTCCACCCCGCCGGCCCGGAGCCGGTCGAGCACCACGTCGGCGTGCGCCTCACCCATGCACCAGAGCACCAGCTGGTGGGTCTCCGGGTTGCGCTCCAGCCGCAGCGTCGGGTCGCCGACGACCAGCCGGCCCAGGTTGCGGGCCAGAGCGTCCTCGTCGGCCCGGCCGCGGGCCACGATCGCCACCGGCAGCAGCGGCTCCGGCATCTCCCAGGGCGCGATCAGCAGCGGCTCGTCCTTCGCCGAGACGGTGTCGCCGGTCTCCGCGCTACCCGACTTGGTGATCGCGCAGATGTCGCCCGCGACGCAGGCGGGCACCTCCCGCAGGTTCGCCCCGAGCGGGCTGTAGACGTGCCCGACCCGCTCGTCGGCATCGTGGTCCGGGTGGCCGCGGTCGGCCATCCCGTGCCCCGACACGTGCACCGTCTGGTCGGGGCGCAGCGTGCCGGAGAAGACCCGGACCAGGCAGACCCGGCCGACGTGCCGGTCGACGGCGGTCCTGACCACCTCGGCGACCAACGGGCCGTCCGGGTCGCAGCTCAGCGGGGGCCGGGGGGAGCCGTCCAGTCCGGTGACCGCCGGCACCTCGCGGGCAAGCGGTGACGGGAACGCCGACACCAGACCGTCGAGCAGGACGTCCAGCCCGACGCCGGTGGCCGCGCAGACCGGCACCACCGGGTAGAAGTGACCCCGGGCGACCGCCCGCTCCAGGTCGGTGATCAGCACCTCGGTGTCGATCTCCTCGCCGTCGAGGTAGCGGTCCATCAGGGTCTCGTCCTCGCTCTCGGCGATGATCCCCTCGATCAGCTCGGCGCGGGACTCGGTGATGGCCGGCAGGTGCTGTGGGTCCGGTTCCCGTACGGCGGCGGGCAGCCCGGCCGAGTAGTCGTGGACCCGCCGGGTGATCAGCGCCAGCAGCCCCGCCACCGACTCGCCGTCGTCGCCGAGCATCGGCAGGTGCAGCGGGAGCACGTTGTCCCCGAAGACCCGCTGGCACAGCGCCACCGTCTCGTCGAAGTCGGCGCGCGGGTGGTCCAGCCGGGCGACCGCGACGGCGCGCGGCAGGTCGACCGCGGCGCACTCCTCCCAGAGGGCGGCGGTGGCGGCGTCCATCCCGTCGACGGCGGAGACCACGAACAGCGCGGCGTCGGCGGCCCGCAGACCGGCCCGCAGCTCACCGACGAAGTCGCCGTAGCCGGGCGTGTCCAGGAGGTTGACCTTGACCCCGGCGTGCACCAGCGGGGCGCAGGCCAGGCTGACCGAGCGCTGTTGGCGTACCGCTGCGGGGTCGTGGTCGCAGACGGTGGTGCCGGCGGCGACGGTGCCGGCCCGGCCGATCGTGCCGCTGGCCGCGAGCAGCGCCTCGACCAGGGTCGTCTTGCCGGCCCCGGAATGCCCGACGAGCACCACGTTGCGCACCCGGTCGGGCGCGGTCACCACCGGCACGTCGCCGGTGGAGCCCTTCTCCTGGTTCTTCTGCGCCATCGCGGCGCACCTCCCTCAGCCGGTGGTGGATGGCGACCGCCGCGCGCGACGGGAAGCGGGCCCGAGCGGGTACCGCGGCGATATCCTCCGGTGGTCTGCTGACGACCGACGGTCAACGGGGGTGGGAGGTGAGCTGGCTCACCTTCCACCCCGATCTCACACCCGGTCGGGAACCGACACAAGTCTTCGCCGGGCGGGTCGGACGACCGGCCGTTTCGCCCGCCGCTGCCGGCCGTTATCGTGGGACCGCCATGGCGAAGATCTTCCAAGAGACGGCCCGCGCGGGGATGACCCGCGTCGTGGAGCCGGTCGCGCGCGGTCTGCTCCGCGCGGGTGTGTCCCCCAACGCGGTCACCGTGACCGGCACCGTCGGCGTGCTCGTCGGCGCGCTCGGTTTCGGTGCCCGCGGCCAACTGGTCGCCGGCGCGCTGATCGTGACGTTCTTCGCGCTGACCGACATGCTCGACGGGACGATGGCCCGGATGAGCGGCGGCTCGACCCGGTTCGGCGCGTTTCTCGACTCGTCGATGGACCGGGTCGCCGACAGTGCGGTCTTCGGTGCGGTCGCCTACCTGATGGCCACCGAGGGCAACCACTCCGGGGTGGCCGCCGCGCTGATCTGCCTCGCCGCCGGCGGGTTGGTCTCCTACGTCAAGGCCCGCGCCGAAGGGCTGGGGATGACCAGCAACGTCGGCGTCGCCGAGCGCACCGAGCGGCTGCTGATCGTCGGCGTCGGTGGGCTGCTCACCGGCCTCGGCGTCCGGCCCGCCCTGGAGATCGCGCTCTGGCTGCTCGCCGCCGTGTCGATCTTCACGGTGGGGCAGCGGGTGGTCCACGTCTACCGGCAGGCACAGCTGGTCGGCCAGGAGTGAACCTCACCGAACTCGGCTACGTCGCCGGCTGGCGGCTGGCCCGCGCGCTGCCCCGGCCCGTGGTCGCCGCGGCCTTCCGGGCGGGTGCCGACCGCGCCCACCGCGCCCACGGCACCGCTACCACCCGACTGCGCGCCAACCTGCGTCGGGTGGTCGGCCCCGAACTGCCCGAGGCGGAGCTGGACGCGCTGGTCAAGCGCGGCCTGCGGTCGTACGCCCGGTACTGGATGGAGGCGTTCCGGCTGCCCTCGTTGAGCCGCCAGCAGATCCTCGCCGGGTTCCACCTGGGCGGCTCGGAGATGCTCGCCGCCGACGTGGCGGCCGGCCGGGGCGCGGTGGTGGCGTTGCCGCACGCCGGCAACTGGGACGCCGCCGGCGCCTGGGTGGCCGCCAGCGGCTGGCCGATCACCACGGTCGCCGAACGGCTCAAGCCGGAGGGTGTCTACGAGCGGTTCCTCGCCTTCCGCCAGGGCCTGGGCATGGAGATCCTGCCCAGCAACGGCGGCGCCCGTCCCGCCTTCGACGTGCTGGTGGACCGGCTGCGCGCCGGCACGGTGGTGCCGCTGCTGGCCGATCGGGACCTGTCCGCCCGGGGCATCGAGGTCGACTTCTTCGGTGCCCGGACCCGGATGCCGGCCGGGCCCGCCCTGCTGACCATCCGTACCGGGGCCCCGCTCTACGTTGCCTCGCTGTGGTACGAACCGGAGATGCCACGCGCGCAGCTGGAGGGCCCGTTGCCGGTGCCCGAGCCGGACGGCGCACCCTTGGACGAGCGGGTCCGGGTGCTGACCCAGCGGATTGCCGACTGTATGGCGACGGGCATCGCCCGTCATCCGGAAGACTGGCACATGTTGCAACGAATGTGGCTGGACCAGCGGGGCTCCACCGACGGCGGGTCCACCGCGCCGCCGCCCCCGGCCAGCGCCGGTTCGGTCTGAGGGAGGGGGCGCCAGTGCGGATCGGCATCGTGTGCCCGTACTCCTTCGACGTCCCGGGCGGGGTGCAGAACCACGTCATGGACCTGGCCGAGGCGCTGCTCGGGTTGGGGCACGAGGTGAGCGTCCTGGCCCCCGCCGACGAGGAGTCGACGCTGCCGCCGTACGTGGTCGCCGCCGGCCGGACGGTGCCACTGCCGTACAACGGTTCGGTGGCCCGGATCGCGTTCGGGCCCTTCTACACGACCCGGGTGCGGCGGTGGATCACCCGGGGCGACTTCGACGTGCTGCACGTGCACGAGCCGCTGATCCCGAGCCTGTCGATGATGGCGGTGCTGTCGGCCCGGGGGCCGGTGGTGGCGACCTTCCACACCGCGTTGACCCGGTCCCGGATGCTGGCCGCCGCGCAGGGCATGCTGCAGATCCTGCTGGAACGGATCACCGCCCGGATCGCGGTCAGCGCGCTGGCCCGCAAGGTGCAGGTCGAGCACCTCGACGGCGGAGCGGTGGAGATCCCCAACGGGGTGGCGGTGGCGAAGTTCGCCGGGGTCGAGCCGTTGCCCGGCTGGCCGGGGGAGTGCGGGCCGGGCACCGGCGGCACGCTGGGTTTCCTGGGCCGGTTCACCGAGGCCCGCAAGGGTTTCCCGATCCTGCGGGACGCCTTCGTCGCGCTGGCCCCGCACCGGCCCGGGTTGCGCCTGCTGGTGGCCGGGCCGGGCGACCCGGACGACCTGTACGGGCGGTTCCCGGCGGAGCTGCGCGACCGGGTGACGTTCCTCGGGCTGGTCTCCGAGCCGGACAAGGCCCGGATGCTGCGCAGCGTGCACCTCTATGTCGCCCCGAACACCGGCGGGGAGTCGTTCGGCATGATCCTCACCGAGGCGTTGGCCGCCGGTGCCACGGTGGTCGCCAGCGACCTCGACGCCTTCCGCCGGGTCCTCGACGGCGGGCGGGCCGGCCGGCTCTTCCCGACCGGCGACGCGGTCGGCCTGCGGGCCGCCCTGACCGAGCTGCTCGACGACCCGGACCAGCGGGCCGCGTTGAGCGCCTGCGGCGACCTGGTGGCCGCCAGCTACGACTGGCCGGTGGTGGCCCGCCGGGTGCTGGAGGTCTACGCGGCGGCGATCGAGGCCACCGACGGCCGGGTCATCGACCAGGAGTGGGCGGGGCTGGGTGGTCCGGAGTGACCACGACGATGCCGCACGTGTGGGCGGCGCTGGTCGCCGCGGTCGTCGTCGGCCTGATCGTGGTCTACCTGGTCTGGACGGCCGGCCGGGTCGAGCGGCTGCAGACCCGGGCGGAATCGGCGGCGCGGGCGCTCGACGCCCACCTGCTGCGCCGGGCCGCCGCCGCCGCGGTGCTGGCCGAGAAGCGGTACGGCGTGGAGCTGTACGCGGCGGCGCGGATCGCCCTGGACGCCGTGCCCGAGGAGCGGGAGGCCGCCGAGAACGACCTCACCCGGCAGCTGCGGGCGGTCCGGCTCGACCCGACCGATCCCGACTGCGAGGCGGTGATCGCGGCGAGCCGACGACTGGCCCTGTCCCGGCAGGTGCACACCGACCTGGTCCGGGACGCCCGCGCCGCGCGGAGCCGTCCGCTGGTCCGGTTGTGCCGGATGGGCCGCCGCCACCCCTGGCCACGCTACTTCGACGTCGACGACCCCACCCTGGCCCTCCCCGCCGACGTCCCCACCAGCTGACCAGGGGATACCGGGGTGCGCCGTGCCGGGTGACGGGACGGGTGCCGGCGCTGGGTGACGTGGCGATGGGGCGGTGCCGGCGTCGGGTGACGTGGCGATGGGGCGGTGCCGGCGTCGGGTGACGTGGCGGTGGGCGGTGCGGGCGTCGGGTGACGGGGGCCACCGGGCAGGCCACCGTGGGGCTGATTGGCTGTCGGAGCGGCGTCCGGGGCGTCGTAGCATCAGCCGGAGCCAGCCCCCCGAGCAGGTCCGAGGAGTGATGAACCGTGCCCGAAACGACCTCTCCGAGCGCCGGTGCCAACCAGGTCTGGGGCACCGCCCGTGTGAAGCGCGGCATGGCCGAGATGCTCAAGGGCGGTGTGATCATGGATGTGGTCACCGCCGAGCAGGCCAGGATCGCCGAGGACGCCGGCGCCGTCGCCGTCATGGCGCTGGAGCGGGTGCCGGCCGACATCCGCGCCCAGGGCGGGGTGTCCCGGATGAGCGACCCGGACATGATCGACGGCATCATCGCGGCCGTCTCCATCCCGGTGATGGCCAAGGCCCGGATCGGTCACTTCGTCGAGGCCCAGGTCCTCCAGTCGCTCGGCGTCGACTACGTCGACGAGTCCGAGGTGTTGACCCCGGCCGACTACGCCAACCACATCGACAAGTGGGCGTTCACCGTCCCCTTCGTCTGCGGCGCGACCAACCTGGGTGAGGCGCTGCGCCGGATCACCGAGGGGGCGGCCATGATCCGTTCCAAGGGCGAGGCCGGCACCGGCGACGTCTCCAACGCCACCATGCACATGCGGAAGATCCGCCAGGAGATCGCCCGGCTCAGCTCGCTGCCGGCCGACGAGCTGTTCGTCGCGGCCAAGGAGTTGCAGGCCCCGTACGACCTGGTCAAGGAGGTTGCCGAGACCGGGAAGCTGCCGGTGGTGCTGTTCACCGCGGGCGGCATCGCCACCCCGGCCGACGCCGCGATGATGATGCAGCTCGGCGCGGAGGGCGTCTTCGTCGGCTCCGGCATCTTCAAGTCCGGCAACCCGGCCCAGCGGGCCGCCGCGATCGTCAAGGCCACCACCTTCCACGACGACCCGGACGTGCTGGCCAAGGTGTCCCGCGGCCTGGGCGAGGCGATGGTCGGCATCAACGTCGACGAGATCCCCCAGCCGCACCGGCTGGCCGAGCGCGGTTGGTGACGCGAGGAGGGGACGTGCGCGGACCGGTGATCGGGGTGCTCGCGCTGCAGGGGGACGTCCGCGAGCATGTCGCCGCCCTCGCCGGGGTCGGCGCGGACGCTCGTCCGGTGCGCCGGCCGGCTGAACTGGACGCGGTCGACGGGCTGGTCATCCCCGGCGGGGAGTCCACCACCATGAGCAAGCTCGTGGACATCTTCGGGCTGCGCGGGCCGATCGACAAGCGGATCACCGACGGGATGCCGGTCTACGGGTCCTGCGCCGGCATGATCATGCTGGCCGACGAGGTGCTGGACGGCCGCCCCGACCAGCGGGGCTTCGCCGGCATCGGGATGACCGTGCGGCGCAACGCGTTCGGTCGTCAGGTCGACTCGTTCGAGGCCCCGGTGGAGATCACCGGGGTCGACGGCGGGCCGTTCCATGCGGTCTTCATCCGCGCCCCCTGGGTCGAGCGGGTCGGCGACGGCGTCGAGGTGCTGGGTCGGATCACCGGTGGCCCGGCCGTCGACCGGATCGTCGCCGTCCGCCAGGGCAACCTGCTGGCCACCTCCTTCCATCCGGAGCTGACCGGCGACCTGCGCCTGCACCGCTACTTCACGGACCTGGTCCGGGCCGCCGGTTGAGCCCGCCTCGGTCCGGCCGCTGAAACGGGCAAAGGGCGACGATTCGGGGGTGGGCTCGTGCTGGTGACGCGCCGGGTGTGACGGTGGGGTGGGTGCTCTCGGTAGGATTGCCGCGGTTCGGCGCGGGCACTGCCCGTCGCAGCCCTCCAGTGCGACCGGTCCTGGCCTGGAGTCGGCGCGGCCAGTCGACGCGAGGCGTGAGTCAACAGACGGAGGTACGAGATGTCCGGCCACTCCAAGTGGGCGACCACCAAGCACAAGAAGGCCGTCATCGACGCCAAGCGCGGCAAGATGTTCGCCAAGCTGATCAAGAACGTCGAGGTCGCGGCGCGGACCGGCGGCGGTGACCCGGCCGGCAACCCGACCCTCTTCGACGCCATCCAGAAGGCCAAGAAGAGCTCGGTCCCGAACGACAACATCGACCGCGCGGTCAAGCGTGGCTCCGGCCTAGAGGCCGGCGGCGCGGACTGGCAGACCATCATGTACGAGGGTTACGGCCCGAGTGGCGTGGCGATGCTGATCGAGTGCCTGACCGACAACCGTAACCGGGCCGCCACCGAGGTCCGGACGGCGTTGACCCGCAACGGCGGCTCGCTCGCCGACGCCGGCTCGGTGTCGTACATGTTCTCCCGCAAGGGCGTGGTGATCGTCCCCAAGGCCGACACCACGGAGGACGACGTGATGATGGCGGTCCTCGACGCCGGCGCCGAGGAGGTCAACGACCTCGGTGAGGCGTACGAGGTGGTCTCCGAGCCGACCGACCTGATCGCCGTCCGCACCGCCCTGCGCGACGCCGGGATCGAGTACGAGTCGGCCGAGTCCGCCCTGATCCCCAGCGTCAACGTGCCGCTGGACGAGGACGGTGCGCGCAAGATCTTCAAGCTGATCGACGTTCTGGAGGACTGCGACGACGTGCAGAACGTCTACGCGAACTTCGACGTCTCCGACGACGTGATGGCGGCCGTCGACGCCTGATCCCGGTGACGCGACGTCGGTTCCCGCCGGGCGACGTGGTCGTCCGGCGGGAGATCCTGCGCGGTGAGGTGTGGTTCGGCTGCCCCACCATCTGCGTTGCGGACACCGCCGACCTGCTGGCGCTCTACCTGCCGTCGGGCACCGAGTTGGGCTTTCCCGAGGCCGGCGTCTTCCCGTGCGGCCGACACCCGTGGTGGACCGCCGGGCGCACCGTGTGGTCCGGGCACGGCAAGCTGATGCTGCAACGCCCCGGCGAGGCGCACTCGGTCGACGTCTTCTGGACCGGGCCCGACCGTACCTTCGCCGGCTTATCCGGGCATGGCAGCGGCGATCCGGGCCGAGGGGGACCGGATCGCCGACCTGCTCGACGCGGGGCAGCGCTGGTGGGACACGGGCTGGGCGGACTGGCGGCCGGACCCGTCCTGGCCGGTGCCACGGCTGCCGGCTGGCTGGGACAGCGTGCCCTGCTGACCGTCGTGACCAGGGAGAACCATCGTGGCCAGGGCGGCCGGCCGGGCCGGTCCCGGTCCGGCGTCCCCGTGTGCGCCGGACCGGGACCGGGGTTCAGGCGCCGGACCGGCGGGTCTTCACCACGCTGTCGACGACGTCCCAGAGCGTGATCGCCGCGACGGCCACGACCGTGCCCCGGGTGACGGTGTGCAGACCGTCGCCGTCGCGCAACCAGGCGAACCGGGCGACCAGGTCCGGGTTGAGCAGCCGGTCGGTGAGCACCAGCCAGACCAGCGGTACGGCGAAGGCCAGGTCGAGCAGGGCGTTGACCGCGACGAGCGGCCAGGTCCACCGCCCGGTGCGGTACTTCACCACCTCCAGGGCCAGGCTGGCCAGCAGCGCGGCGGCCAGCACCGGCAGCCAGGACGTCCACAGCGCCGGGTCGAGCAGCGGGATTCGTTCGCCTCCGGTGCCCCGGGCCCAGGACCGGAAGTGCTGCCAGGGCAGGAAGGCCAGGGTGAGCAGGATCATCGCCACCGAGGCGCAGGTGTCGGTGAGCCGGACGTCGCGCTCCACCGGTGCCTCGGGCAGTTGGTCGACGCTCCATTCGGGCAGCTTCGGCGGGGCGGCGGTGCGTTCCAGGACGGCGAAGCTGAGGGTCACCCAGAAGGCGATCTGCACGGCCGTCTGGAAGGCGACGCTGATGCCCGACCCGATGGCCCCGGCAGGGTTGTCGCCGAGGGTTGCCTGGACCACCCCGACGATGACGCCCACCGCACCGGGGATGGTGGTCAGCAGCCGCCGCAGCACCCGCTGCCAGACCAGGTAGTAGGTGGGGCCGATGAGTTGGAGCCGGCGGTCGGCGTAGCGGGCGGCCAGGCGCTCCGGGTGGCCCAGCTCGGTGAGCACCTCACGTTCGGCGGTGGCGTCGTCCTGCCCGCCGCCGGTCCGATCGTCGATCATGTCCTCGATGGCGGCGCGCAGCTCGGTGGCGATCTCTTCCCGTCGGGGTGCCGGCACCGCCCGCAGGGTGGCCGCGAGGTAGCGGTCGGTCAGGGTGCTCATCGGTCGGCTCCTTCGATCAGCCCGGTCACGGAGGTCTGTACGGCGGCGAGGTCGTCCAGCAGTCGGGCCAGGACCGTCTCCCCGTCGGCGCTGGTGCGGTAGAACTTGCGCGGCCGGCTCTCCTCGGTGTTCCACTCGCTGGTCAGCAGCCCCTGCTCCTCCAGCCGCCGGAGCAGGGGATAGAGGGTGTTGGCGTCGACCGGGAAGCCGTGCCCGGCGAGGCGTTGCAGCAGCGCGTAGCCGTAACCGGGCTGGCGCAGGGCCAGCAGGCTGGCCACCACCACGGTGCCTCGACGCAGCTCCTGGAGATGGGTTCGCAGGATCTCGTCGCTGACCATGCTTCACACCATAGTGTGTGGCGCACACTAATGTCGACTGGTACATCAATGTGGGACATGCCAGCACGCCGGCAGGGACGTCGAGGAAGCCAAGACGCCCCTGCCCGTACGGTCGTCAGCAGGAGCGACCCTGCCGGAAGGCCCGCTCGACGTGGTCCGCCGGCCCGACCTGGAAGTAGCCGACGACCGGCCGGACCGGGTGCCCGGTGAACAGCTCCACCCGACTGCCGAACCGCACCAGGTACGCCGTGGCGTCCCCGGCATCGCTGTGGATCAACGAGCCCTGTCGGCCGTACACCTGTGCCAGCTCGGCGAAGGTCATGCCCACCGCCGCCCCGGCCGGCGACCGGGGCGGCGCGGTGGCGGTACCCACCTCGACCAGCCGCCCGTCCCGGAAGGCCAACAGGATCACCCCGGCCCACTCGCCGGTGACGCCGGCCTGGACGACGCCGTCGCACCCGACGGCCGTCCAGTCGATCAGTCCGGCCGAGGTGAGCCGGGTCAGCGACGCTCCGATCCGGAACGGACCCGCTCCCCGGACGCTGAGCAGGTCGGTGCTGTCGGCCGCCGGGCCCGAGCGGCCCGGCGGGAGGTCCACGGTGGAGCCGGACCGGGCGTTGTTGTCGGAGCCCGGCCGGGCGGCGTCGGCCGGCGGAGCGGTGGCGGGCGCGGCAGTGGCCGGCGCGGCGGTGGCGAGGGCCAGCACGCTGGCGAGCAGGATGGCGGGGAGACGATGCATGACGCAACTCCTTCGGCGGTACGGGTCTGTCGTTCTGTTGGTCTCCGCCCGGCCGGACTAGGTTCGCCGATTTCCCGACCGGTCCCGGCCCGCGGCGGTCCCCGTCATCCGTCGACGCCGGTTACCGTGCGGTGGGGGTGGGGCGATGAGCACTCCGGCGTGGATCGGGTCCTACCGGATCGAGCGGCTGCTCGGCACGGGCTCCTTCGCGACCGTCTGGCTCGGCCACGACCCGGTCCTCGGGTGGTCATCGCGGACCTGGGGCTGGCCAAGGCGCTCGCCGCCGCGTCCGGGCTGACGGCCCGCGCCGGCACCCCGGCTACATGGCGCCCGAGCAGGACGATCCGCTGGCCGTGGTGGACACCCGCAGCGAGGTGTTCGGGTTGGGCCGGTTGGGGCTCCGGCTGCTCGGCGGTCCCGATCAACGGCTGCGCGCGGTGGGTGTGCCCGGACCGGTGGCTACGGTGCTGCGTCGGGCCCCCGCGTCCCGCCCCGCCGACCGTTACCCCGACACGGATGCCTTCCGAGCGGCGCTGCGTCGAGCCACCCCGTCGAGCCACCCCGTCGCCCGGCGACCCGGCCGAGGGTCGGTGGGCGAACGGTCGTTGGTTGGCCGGTCGGGGTGGCGGGGCGGTGCGGGCGCGACGGGGGCCCGGCGTCGCGGCTCAGTCACCGGTCAGCCGTTCCCGTACCTGCCGGCGGGCCAGGTGGACGCGGGACTTCACGGTTCCCTCCGGCACGTCGAGCAGGGTGGCGATCTCGCGGTAGGACAGGCCGAGCACGTCGCGCAGGGTCAGCGCCTCGGCCAGCTCGGGGCGGACCGCGTCCAGCGCGTCGAGCAGGTCGAGCCGGGTGCCGGCGACCACGCTGGTGCGCCGCGGGTCGGGCGGGTCGGGCAGCGGCACGCCGCCGGCCTCGACCTGCCAGCGTCGACGCAGCGCCCGGTAGGTCAACCGGGCCCGGTTGGCGGTGAGCCGGTACAGCCAGGTGTGGAAGGAGGACCGGCCCTCGAATCGTCCGATGCCCCGGGCCAGCGCGAGCAGGGCGTCCTGGCAGGCCTCCTCGGCGTCCTCGCGGTACGGCAGCAGTCGGCCGCAGAGTCGCAGGACCTCGGGGCGTACCGCCGCCAGCAGCGCGTCGACCGCGCCCGGCACGCCCTGGGCGGCGGCTCGGGCCAGGTCGTCGATGTCGTCCGAGAGGAGCATGCCAGGTCTCCCGACCACCGCCGTGTCGTGCTGTCGAGGGTAGGACGCCGGGGCCGGCCCCGTGGTTGCCGAGTCGGCCAGCCGACCGGTCACGCAGGCCGTGGCCCATGGTGGACGAGCGGCTCGGGGCGGCGGGGCAGCGGTGGAGATCGGGAGCAGGACCGGTCGCCCAGGGTCTCCCTTGGACCCTGCACCCCGCGCCCCGGCGGTGAACGCGGTGGGGAACGCGTCGGCCGGCGAGGGAACGCATCCGGTTTGCCGGCTATCCGCATTTCTCTGTTTCGACATTTAAGTCCGTTTAGTCTACTTGCAGGTAATTCCTCCCGATCGTCGGGAGGAGAGACGAACAAGAGGCGAGAGCGTGAAACTGGTAAGGCGAATGGCATCAGTGGCGACAGTGGCCGTTGCGGGCACGGGGATCGCCGGTTTCATGGCACTGGCGACCGGTGGGCCCGCAGTGGCGGCGCCGGGCGACGCGAGCGCGCGGGGCGTGGTGGTCGATCTCTCCGCCACCGTCCTCGGGGAGCCGGTCATCAGCGCCAACGCGACCATCGGCAGTGCGACGGCACCGGCCGGCGGCGGCACCGACTCCACCACCGGTCTGGCGGTGGTCATCCCCGGTGCCGTGGGGGTCACCGCCAGCGGCACCGTGGTGCAGGTCAGCGCGACCCGGGGCCCCACCGCGTCCCTGGCCAACTCCGACATCACCGCGCTGACCCTCGGTGTGCTGGGCGTTCCCGTGCTCAACGCGGATCTGATCAGCGCGGCGGTGAACTGCCCGCAGGTCGGCGCCCCCACCGCGGACACCAACGTCGTCGGACTGACCCTGTTCGGCGCACCGGTCGTGCTGGTGCCGAACACTCCCGGTGTCACCGCGAGTGCCGCGGTGACGGTTCCCGGCCTGGTCGGTGCCGCTCTCACCGTCACCCTCACCAGCGTCGAGACGGTCACCGCCGACACCGCTGCGGCCATCGCCGTGCAGGCCACCGTCCAGTTGACCGGCGCGGTCGTCGGCGGTCAGCCCGTGACCATCCCGGTGGGCACGGTCATCCTGGCGCAGGCGAACTGTGAGCGGCCGTTGGCCCCGACCTCACCGACGGCCAGCCCGACGCAGCCCACGGCTTCGCCGACGCAGCCCACGGCTTCGCCGACCCAGCCGACGGTGTCGCCGACCCCGACGAGGCACCCGCACCTGCCGGTGACCGGCGACAGCGGTTCCGGCCTGGCCTGGACGTTCGGCATCGGCACCGCGATGGTCGCCACCGGCACCGCCGCCCTGATGGTCGCCCGCCGGTCGCGACGCAGCACCGAGGAGTGACCGCGACGGTTCGGCACTGACCGGTAGAAGTGGGCCCCGGGCGACCGCCCGGGGCCCACCGCGTGCTCCGGCCGTCGCGGGTGACCTGCCCGTCCTGGCGGCTCGCCGGGGAAGCCGACGCGATCGGTAGGCAGTCGGATCGTGACGTCCGGTGACGGGTTGGGACTCGATCGGTGGACCCGGCACCGGGCCCCGCGCGGCGGTGCCGAGGGGTCCGCCGGCCGGCGCTATCGTGGACCGGCCTGATCTCGTGACCCATGATCCGATCCGGGGGGACGCCACGCATGGGCGATTCGTTCGCGCATCTGCACGTACACACCGAGTACTCGATGCTCGACGGGGCGGCCCGGCTGAAGGACCTCTTCGCCGAGGCCAACCGGCTCGGGATGCCGGCGGTGGCGATCACCGATCACGGCAACATGCACGGCGCGAACGACTTCTACAAGCAGGCCATGGCCGCCGGCATCACTCCGATCCTGGGCGTCGAGGCGTACGTGGCGCCGGAGTCGCGCTATCACAAGGCGCGGGTCAAGTGGGGTCGGCCGGAGCAGAAGAGCGACGACGTCTCCGGTAACGGCGCGATCACCCACAAGACCATGTGGGCGCGCAACGCGCAGGGCCTGAAGAACCTGTTCACCCTCAACTCGCGCGCGTCCATGGAGGGGCACTACGTCAAGTGGCCCCGGATGGACATGGAGCTGATCGCCGAGCACGCCGAGGGGATCATGGCGACCACCGGCTGCCCGTCCGGCGCGGTGCAGACCCGGCTGCGGCTCGGCCAGTTCGACGAGGCGCTCAAGGTTGCCGCCACCTACCAGGACATCTTCGGTCGGGAGAACTACTTCCTGGAGATCATGGACCACGGGCTCTCCATCGAGCAGCGGGTCCGGGAAGATCTCATCACGATCGCCCGCAAGCTGGACATCCCGCCGGTGGTCACCAACGACTCGCACTACACGCACGAGGCCCAGGCCGAGGCGCACGACGTGCTGCTCTGTGTGCAGACCGGCAGCAACGTCGCCGACCCGAACCGGTTCCGCTTCGAGGGCGGCGGCTACTTCGTCAAGTCCGCCGACCAGATGCGCGCGGTCGACTCCTCGGAGTTCTGGCAGCAGGGCTGCCGCAACACCCTGCTGGTCGCCGAGAAGGTCGACCCGAGCGGAATGTTCGAGTTCCACAACCTGATGCCGCGCTTCCCGGTGCCCGAGGGGGAGACCGAGGAGTCCTGGTTCCGCAAGGAGACCTTCAAGGGGCTGGCCCGCCGCTATCCCGGGGGCATCCCCGAGGGGCACGTGGTGCAGGCCGAGTACGAGCTGGGCGTCATCAACCAGATGGGCTTCCCGTCGTACTTCCTGGTGGTCGCCGACTTCATCCAGTGGGCCAAGAACCAGGGCATCGCGGTCGGTCCGGGCCGCGGGTCGGCCGCCGGCTCGTTGGTCGCGTACGCGCTGGGCATCACCGACCTGGACCCGATCCCGCACGGCCTGATCTTCGAGCGGTTCCTCAACCCCGAGCGGGTCTCGATGCCGGATGTCGACATCGACTTCGACGAGCGTCGGCGCGGCGAGGTGATCAAGTACGTCACCGACAAGTGGGGCGAGGACAAGGTCGCCCAGATCGCCACCTTCGGTACGATCAAGGCGAAGGCCGCGATCAAGGACTCGGCCCGGGTCCTCGGCTTCCCGTACGCGGTCGGCGACCGGATCACCAAGGCGATGCCCCCGGCCGTGATGGGCAAGGACATCCCGCTCACCGGCATCTTCGACCCCAAGCACCCCCGCTACGCCGAGGCCGGCGAGATCCGGGGTCTCTACGAGACCGACCCGGACGTCCGCAAGGTGATCGACACCGCCAAGGGCATCGAGGGGCTGATCCGGCAGACCGGCGTGCACGCCGCCGGCGTCATCATGTCCGCCGAGCCGATCATCGAGCACATCCCGCTGACCCGCCGGGACGCCGACGGGGCGATCATCACCCAGTTCGACTACCCGACCTGCGAGTCGCTCGGGCTGTTGAAGATGGACTTCCTCGGCCTGCGCAACCTGACGATCATCGACGACGCGGTCAAGAACATCCAGCTCAACCACGGCAAGCAGCTCGACCTGCTGGCCCTGCCGCTGGACGACAAGCCCGCCTACGAGCTGCTCGCCCGGGGCGACACCCTCGGCGTGTTCCAGCTCGACGGCGGGCCGATGCGCTCGCTGCTGCGGCTGATGAAGCCGGACAACTTCGAGGACATCTCCGCC
Organism: Micromonospora sp. NPDC051925; assembly: GCF_044548625.1. Taxonomy (NCBI): domain Bacteria; kingdom Bacillati; phylum Actinomycetota; class Actinomycetes; order Micromonosporales; family Micromonosporaceae; genus Micromonospora; species Micromonospora sp. NPDC051925. The sequence goes on from NZ_JBIUCH010000007.1 coordinate 172,549, forward strand.
GTGCTGGCGCTCTACCGGCCCGGCCCGATGGGCGTCGACTCGCACACCAACTACGCGCTGCGCAAGAACGGCCTCCAGGAGATCACCCCGATCCACCCGGAGCTGGAGGAGCCGCTGCGGGAGATCCTCGCCCCCACCCACGGCCTGATCGTCTACCAGGAGCAGGTGCAGCGCGCCGCGCAGATCCTCGCCGGCTACACCCTCGGCCAGGCCGACCTGCTGCGCCGGGCGATGGGCAAGAAGAAGAAGGAGATCCTCGACAAGGAGTTCATCCCGTTCCGGGACGGCTGCCGCGAGCGCGGCTACTCCGACACGGCGATCCAGGCGGTCTGGGACGTCCTGGTGCCGTTCGCCGGATACGCCTTCAACAAGGCGCACTCCGCCGCGTACGGGCTGGTGTCGTACTGGACGGCGTACCTCAAGGCGCACTACCCGGCCGAGTACATGGCGGCGCTGCTCACCTCCGTCGGTGACGACAAGGACAAGATGGCACTCTATCTGTCGGAGTGCCGCCGGATGCGGATCCAGGTGCTGCCGCCGGACGTGAACACCTCCGCCGGTCCGTTCACCCCGGTCGGCAAGGACATCCGCTTCGGCCTGGCCGCCGTGCGCAACGTCGGCGCGAACGTGGTCGCGGCGATCATGCGGTGCCGCGACGAGAAGGGCGAGTACGCCGACTTCTACGACTTCCTGTCCAAGGTCGACGCGGTGGTCTGCAACAAGAAGACCATCGAATCCCTGATCAAGGCGGGCGCGTTCGACTCGCTCGAGCACTCCCGCAAGGGCCTGCTCGCCGTGCACGCCGACGCCATCGACGCCTTCGCCGACGTCAAGCGCAAGGAGGCCGTCGGCCAGTACGACCTCTTCGGCGCCGGCTTCGGCGACGCCGACACCGGCGGCAGCACCACCGTGATGCCGGTGATCGGCGATGCGGAGTGGGACAAGCGGGACAAGCTCGCCTTCGAACGCGAGATGCTCGGCCTCTACGTCTCCGACCACCCGCTGTTCGGCCTGGAACACGTCCTCGGCGCGGCGGCCGACACCACGATCGCCGCGCTGTCCGAGGAGGGCACCGTGCCCGACGGCGCGGTGGTCACCCTGGCCGGCATCCTCTCCGGCGTCCAGCGCCGGGTCACCAAGCAGGGCCGGGCCTGGGCCTCGGCCGCCCTGGAGGACCTGGCCGGCGGGGTGGAGACGCTGTTCTTCCCGAACACCTACGAGGTGATCGGCCAGTACATCGCCGAGGACGCGATCGTGGTGGTCAAGGGCCGGGTGGACCGGCGCGACGACACCCCACGGATCATGGCGATGGACATGTCCATGCCGGACGTCACCAGCAACCCGGCCAACAAGCCGGTGACGTTGACCATCCCGGTGCACCGCTGCACGCCGCCGCTGGTGGAACGGCTCAAGGAGACCCTGGTGCTGCATCCCGGCGACACCGAGGTGCACGTCAAGCTGCTCAACGGCGGCAAGGTGACCACGCTGCGGCTCGGGCCGTTCCGGGTGGCCGCCACCACCGCGCTGATGGGTGACCTGAAGAGCGTCCTCGGCCCGGCCAACGTCAGCTGACCCGCCGGGCGGTGGTCACCCCGCCCGGCAGGTCGTCACCCCGCCGGGCGGGGCGTCACTTGCCGCCGGTCACGATCCCCGGGTTGATGCACAGCCCGGGGGTGCTGCCGTTCTTCTCCGCGATCTCCAGGCAGCGGGACACCTTGTCGACCTTGGCGTTGGTCTCGGTGATCTGCTTCTGGATGTCGGCGTTCTTGCGGTCCTGTTCGAGGTTGCGGGTCTGCGCCAGCTTGTCCTGGAAGGCCTTGATGTTGCCCTCGGTCTTGTCGTCGTGGTTGACCCGGGTGATGGTCACGGACAGGATGTCGACGTCGCCGGAGAGCCGGCCCTCGGCGTTGCCCCGGATGCCCTCGGCGAACGGCTTGAGGTCGACGTTCAGGTTGCCCGTCCGGGCGTCGATCTTCTCCAGCGGGTTGTACGCGGCGAAGGCGTCGTTGACGGCGCTGTCGAGCTGCACCCCCACCCGCTGGCCGCGGAAGCTCTCGAAGTCGCCCTTGTAGTCCATGAACTGCTTCGGCGCGTTCTCGGGCTTGACCTGCCACTCGATCAGCACCTCCACGCAGGCGTCGGCGAGGGTGCCGGTGCGGACCCGCACGCACTGGTCGCCGCCGATGTGGTCGTACTTCTGCCGGCCGGCGTCCCACTCGCCGACCTTCTGCCAGGGGGCGACCCACTTGAGTCCGGAGCCGGTGACCTCGCCGGTCGGCTTGTTGAAACTGGTGACGATCCCGACCGAGCGGATCGGGACGGAGTGGGCGCTCGACCCCACGGCGAAGGCCACCGTCCCGACCAGGAAGCCGAGTGCGACCAGCGCGGACATCTGCTTGACGCCCCGGTTGCGGGCGACGAGCGCCGTCGCGCCGGAGAACACCAGCCCGATTCCGAGAATGACGGCGAATGTGAAGCCGACCGGCACGGGGCATCACCCTTCCAGGGGTTGGTCGCGATGTGGATCATCAACCTAGGTCCGCCTGTCAAGGCCGACCCGGGTGCCGGGTGCCCGGCGGTGCGGGACGGGCGGTGCCGGGCGGGGGCCACCACCACCTGATTGGCGCTGACCGGGCAGCCGCGTCGTCACTAGCCTCGATCCCATGGAGCTGGAACAGGCACGCAAGCTGTGGCAGCCGGAGCCCGGTTGGTTGAACACCGCCAGCTACGGGCTCCCACCCGAGCCGGTCTGGACGGCGGTGCAGGACGCGCTGGCCGACTGGCGGGTGGGGCGTACCTCGTGGGAGGTGTGGGGGGAGGCGACCGAGCGGTCCCGGGAGGCGTTCGCCGGTCTGGTCGGCGTGCCGGTGGTGGACGTCGCGGTCGGCAGCACCGTGTCGCAACTGCTCGCGCCGGTCGCCGCTGCCCTGCCGGCCGGAGCCGCCGTGGTCGTCCCGGAGGTCGAGTTCACCTCCAACCTCTTTCCCTGGCTGGTGCAGCAGGAGCGGGGGGTGCGGGTGCGCACCGTGCCGTTGGCCGGTCTGTGCGACGCGATCGACGCCGGCACCGATCTGGTGGCGTTCAGCCTGGTGCAGTCCGCTGACGGGGCCGTCGCCCCGTACGCCGAGATCGTGGCCGCGGCCCGCGCGCACGGCGCGCTGGTGGTGGTGGACGCCACCCAGGCGTGCGGGTGGCTCCCGTTCGACGCGGCGCTGGCCGATGCGGTCGCGGTCGGGGCGTACAAGTGGCTGATGGCGCCGCGCGGCTCGGCCCTGGCCTACCTTGCCCCGGCGCTGCGGGAGCGGATGCGCCCGGACGCCGCCGGCTGGTACGCGGGCAAGGACCCGCACTCCTCCTACTACGGCCCGCCGCTGCGGTTGGCCGACGACGCCCGTCGGTTCGACATCTCCCCGGCCTGGTTCAGCTGGGTGGGCACCGCGCCGGCCCTGGAACTGGTCGCCGAGCTCGGGCCGGCGGTGATCGGGGCACACGACGTGGCGCTGGCGAACCGGTTCCTGGCCGGGCTGGGGCAACCGCCGGGCCGCAGCGCGATCGTCGCGGTGGAGGTGCCCGACGCGCAGCAGCGGCTCGAGCGGGCCGGGGTGCGGGCGGCGGTCCGCGCCGGGCGGGTCCGTGCCTCGTTCCACCTCTACACCACCGAGGCGGACGTGGACCTGGCGTTGGACGCGCTCACCGGCTGAGCCGGCGCAGACAAGTCCCCCGTCGGCGCATCCGAACCGCGTCGCCGGGGCGAATCCCCGGGTAGTGGTCGCCTACCCGGGGGGTGCGTCTTGGTGTTGACAGATCCGATGCCGGTCGGGGCCGTCGAGACGGCCCGCAAGCGGCTCTCGGCAGCCGCCGAGGACCTCGACGCGAACCGGGTCGCCGCGTTGGTGCTGGAGTTCGCCGCCGACGTCGGGGTGGCAGCGGTCTGGGAGGGGCTCTGCGTGCCGCTGCTGGCCGGGCTGCGGGGGCGCGACGCCGCCGAGATCGCCGTCGAGCACGCCCTGTCCGAGGGCGTCCGGATCGGGCTGGACGTGCACCGGCGCGACCCCGGCCGGCAGTTGCGCACCGACGGCGTGCTGCTCGCCGGCGTCGAGCACGAGGCGCACTGCCTGGGCCTGCACGCGATGGCCGCCGCGCTGCGTGAGCAGGGGCGGGGTTGCCTGCACCTCGGGCCGGCCCTGCCCTGGGCGGCGCTGGGCTCCGCCGTGCTGCGGGCCCGGCCGCGGACCGTGGTGCTCTGGTCGCAGACGCCGGTCACCGGCCGCGCGTACCGCCTGGTCCGCTTCGGCCGGGACTTCCCGGGGGTACGCGTGTACGCCGCCGGCCCGGGTTGGATCGAGCCCTTCCCACCCCCGTCGACCCGGCTGACCAGCTTCTCCGCCGCCCTGGCCGCGTGTGGCGTGCCGGCCTGACCCGGACCGCCACCCGTCGGTCGGCCGCCCCCGGGCGTGAGCCGCAACACATCCGATACGAACCGGTGTCGTATCGAAACACTGGCCTCGTAAGGTGAGTGTCGTTACGAGTCTGCCCCGTCTCGTATTGCACGGGACGGGTGAACCGGGGGGAGCACCGGAACCCATGCAACCGCACGAGAACACCGGACATCCACGGCGGTGGGCGATCCTCGGCGTGCTGGTGATCAGCCTGCTCGTCGTCGTCCTCGACAACACCATCCTCAACGTCGCCCTGCGTACCCTCGCCGACCCGGTGCACGGCCTCGGGGCCAGCCAGGGCGAGCTGGAATGGGCGATCAACTCCTACACCCTCGTCTTCGCCGGCCTGCTGTTCACCTTCGGGGTGCTCGGCGACCGGGCCGGCCGCCGCCGGTTCCTGCTCGTCGGCCTGGTCCTGTTCGGCCTGTCGTCGCTGCTGTCGGCGTACGCGCAGAGCCCCGGCCAGCTGATCGCGGCCCGTGCCCTGATGGGTATCGGCGGCGCGGCGATCATGCCGGTGACCCTGTCGATCATCTCCAACGTCTTCGACCCCCGGGAACGGGGCCGGGCGATCGGCATCTGGGCCGGCGCGGTCGGCCTGGCGGTGGCCATCGGCCCGATCCTCGGCGGCGCGCTGCTGGAACACTTCTGGTGGGGCTCGGTCTTCCTGATCAACGTGCCGGTGGTGGCGATCGGTGTGCTGCTGGTGGCCCTGCTGGTGCCCGAGTCCCGCGACCCCCGGCCGGGCCGGGTCGACGTGCTCGGTGTGCTGCTCTCGGTCGTCGGGTTGATCGCGCTGACCTACGGCATCATCGACGGCGGCGAGCACGGCTTCGGTCGGGCGACGGTGTGGGCCGCCGTCCTCGGCGGGTTGGCGGTGCTGGCCTGGTTCGTCGTGCACGAGCGGCGCAGCGACCACCCGTCGCTGGACGTCCGGCTGTTCCGGGTGCCCCGGTTCGCCGCGCCGGTGGCGATCGTCGGCCTGGTGTTCTTCGCCGCGATGGGCGTGATGTTCTTCAGCTCCTTCTACATGCAGCTGGTCCGGGGCTACAGCCCACTGGAGACCGGTCTGTGCTTCCTGCCGTTCGCCGGTGCCCAACTGGTCTTCGCCCCGCGCAGCGCCGCGATGGTGCGCCGGTACGGTGGCCGCTCGGTCGCCGTGGTCGGCCTCGTGCTGACCGCCGTGGCGCTGGCCGCCTTCGCCTTCATCGACGCCGACACGCCGCTGTGGGTGGTGCTGCTGGCCTTCTTCCTCCAGGGCGTCGGAATGGCGAACATCATGCCGCCGGCCACCGAGTCGATCATGTCGGCGCTGCCCCGTGAGAAGGCCGGCGTCGGGTCGGCGGTGAGCAACACGGTCCGCCAGGTCGCCGGCGCGTTGGGCGTCGCGGTCCTCGGTTCGGTGCTCTCCGCGGTCTACCGGCAGGACATCGCCTTGGCCATCGACGGTCTGCCCGCCCCGGCCCGGGAGGCGGCCAACGAGTCGGTCTCCGGGGCGTACGCGGCGGCGGCGCAGCTCGGCCCGGCGGCGCCGAAGCTGATCGCGGCGGCCAACGACGCCTTCGTCTCGGCCATGCACTGGGCGGCGGCGATCTCCGCGGTGGTGGCCGCCCTCGGCATCCTCATCGTGCTGCGCTGGATGCCGGGCCGGCCCACCACCTCCACCACCGTGCAGCCGGTGGAGGAACGGGAATTGGCCGGAACCACGTAGGTTCGGAAACAATGTCTGACATGAACACCACCGCCGATGCTCCGCGGTCGCCCGGCCGACCGCGGAGCGTCCGCGCGGACGAAGCCATCATCGAGGCCACCCTCGACCTGCTCGCCGAGGGCAGCACCATCGAGGCGCTGTCGATCGAGGCGATCGCCGCCCGCGCCGGGGTGGGCAAGGCCACCATCTACCGCCGCTGGGCGGGCAAGGACGCCCTGCTGCTGGACGCGCTGCGCCGGCTCAAGGGCATCGTCGCGCAACCCGCCGGGCACTCCGTCCGCGACGACCTGGTGCTGCTGGTCGGTGCCGTCGGGCACAACGTCGACCCGCGCGCCGCCAGGATCATGCCGTGCCTGATACCCGAGGTGAACCGGAGCCCGGACCACTTCCAGCTCTACCAGAACATCATCGAACCCCGGCGGAAGCTGATGCGGGAGGTGCTCCGCCGGGGCGTCACCACCGGCGAGCTGCGGGCCGACCTCGACATCGAGGTGGCGATGGCGCTGCTCACCGGGCCGATGCTGATCCAGCGACTGCTGCGCTGGCACCCGGAGCTGGACGAGCGGTTCCTGCCGGAAAGGGTCGTCGACGGGGTGCTAAACGGCCTGCGGGCCCGCTGACACCCGGGCCCGCCGGGCGGTGGTCGGCCCGGGTGCCTGCCGGGCACCTGGATCGGCGCGGTGTCTGCCGGGCACCTGGATCGGCGCGGTGTCTGCCGGGCACCTGGATCGGCGCGGTGTCTGCCGGGCACCTGGATCGGCGCGCTGTCCGCCGGGCGCCCGGGTCGGCGCGGTGTCCGCCGGGCGTCCGGGTCGGCGCGGTGTCTGCCGGCTCAGGCCGGGGCACGCAGCCGGTGCAGGCGCAGGGCGAGCTGCACCTCCAGTGCCCGCCGCGGGCCGCGGCCAGCCCGCTGCGGGTCGAGGCGTACGTGGTGGCCCAGGAGAGCACCCGCAGCCGGACCGAACCGGTGGCGGCGAACGCGTCGTCACCCACCGCCACCAGCACGTGCGGCGCGTCCAGGTCCACTCCGAGCCGGCGAGCCCGGCTGCGCAGCGCGTCGGTGTCCCGCAACGGCCGGGCGATCAGGTCGTCGAGCAGCTCACCCCGGACCCGGCCCTCGGCCTCGGCGACCGTCCGCCGGAACAGCAGCAGCAGCGCGGTCACCAGCGACGCCCGCTCCAGGATCCGCTGGTCGGCGTCAACCAGCTCGTCGTCCGGGCGCAGCACCAGCGCGGTCATCCGGTCGTGCGCCGCCGCGGCCCGCTCCACCGAACTGCTGTGCGCCCGGATGGTGGTGTTCGCCGCCGACAGCTCGGCCAGCGCGGCCCGGGTCTCGGCCAGCAGCCGGGCGGTGTCGATCGCCACCGCCGCGTGGGCGGCCAGCGAGACCAGCAGCGACACCTCCTCCCGGGCGAACGGGCGGGCCGACCGGTTCGCCGCGTAGAGCACCCCGATGACGCTGGATCCGAGGCGCAGCGGCACCCCGAGGATCGCCACCAGCCCCTCCTCGCCCACCCCGGAGTCGATCTCACCGGTGTGGTGGAACCGCTCGTCCTCGGCGTAGTTCGCGGTCACGTACGGGGTGCCGGTCTGTGCCACCAGGCCGCCCAGCCCGTCGCCCAGCGCCAGCCGCAGCCGCTGGAACGCCGCCGAGATCGACCCGTCGGTGACCCGGCATGTACGTGTCGCCGCGCTCGTCGTCGTTGAGCGTCATGTACGCCACGTCCGCGCCGAGCAGGTGCCGGGCCCGGTGCACGATGGCCCGCAGCACGTCGTCCAGCTCCCGCAGCCCGGCCAGGTCACCGGCGGTGTCGAACAGGCCGGACAGCTCGCTCTCCCGGCGGCGTCGGCGTTCCAACAGGCCGCGTACCCGCAGCGCGACCAGCTTGGCCTGCTCCAGCTCGGCCAGCCGCTCGGGAGGCAGCCCGGCGGCCCGCGCGGCCACCAGTGGACCCTCGAACTCGACCGCCGCCGCCTCCCGGGCGAGCAGCTCCAGGAACTCGACCGGCGACGACACGACGTCCATTGTCCGGGCGGCCACTAGTTCGCCGTCCAGCCCCCGTCGAGGGGGATCGACGCGCCGGTGATGAAGGCGGCCGACGGCGTGCACAGGTACGCCAGCAACTCGGCGACCTCCGCCGGCTCGATCAGCCGCTTGATCGCGGCGCGGGCCAGCATGATCTTCTCGATCACCTCGTCCTCGCCGATGCCGTGGCGGGCCGCCTGGTCGGCGATCTGGCCCTCCACCAGCGCGGTTCGCACGTATGCCGGGTTGATGCAGTTGGCGGTGACCCCGTGCGCCGCGCCCTCCAGGGCGACCACCTTCGACAGCCCCTCCAGCGCGTGCTTGGCCGACACGTACGCCACCTTGTAGGGGGAGGCGCGCAGCCCGTGCACGGAGGAGATGTTGACGATCCGCCCCCAGCCCCGGGCGTACATGTGCGGCAGCGCCCGCCGGATGATCTGGAAGGGCGCCTCGACCATCACCCGGTGCAGGTGGGCGAAGCGCTCGACGGGGAAGTCCGGCACCGGCGCGACGTGCTGGAGGCCGGCGTTGTTGACCACGATGTCGACGTCCGCGTCGATTCCCGCCACGGCGTCGGGGTCGGCCAGGTCGACCCCCTCCGCCCGGCCCCCCGCCTCGGCGGCCACCGCCCTCGCCGCCTCGACGTCGCGGTCCACCACCCGCACCGCCGCGCCGGCCGCCGCGAGCCGCAGCGCGCAGGCCCGGCCGATGCCGCTGCCACCACCGGTCACCAGCGCGCGACGACCGGCGAGGTCGACGTGTACGACGTGGGGGACCGCCCCGGGTTCTGTCGTCATGGCGCAAACGTTACGAGCTGGCCGACCGGCGGCACATGGGGCGGCCACACATACTCCGACCCGTGACTGTGTGGCGCGTTTCGCCGGGGACGGTCCCGTGACCGTCCCGGTCGCCGCGTCCCCGGACGGCAGGGCAGATGCCCGTCGCCCGGGGACGACGGCAGGGCAGGCGTCCGTCGCCCGGGGACGGACGAATCAACCGGTGGCGGCCGGTCGGTCCGGCACGGGTCGGCGTGTCCGCTCCCCGGCGTGTCCGGGCGGACCAGTAGGGTGTCGAACACACGTACTGCCGATGGTCGGGGAGGAGGCGGCGTGCGCGTGCTGGGCGTCGACCCGGGGCTGACCCGGTGCGGGGTCGGCGTGGTCGAGGGCGTGCCGGGGCGTCCCTGCACGCTTGTCGCCTACTACGTCGTCTACACCGATCCCGCCGACGACCTGTCGCTGCGCCTGCTGCACCTGGACCGGTCGCTGACCGACCTGGTGGCCGAGCACCGGCCCGACGCGGTCGCCGTCGAGCGGGTGTTCAGCCAGCACAACGTGCGCACCGTGATGGGCACCGCCCAGGCCAGCGGGATCGCCGTGCTGGCCGGGGCGCGGGCCGGGCTGCCGGTGCAGACGTACACGCCGAGCGAGGTGAAGGCGGCGGTGACCGGCTCCGGCCAGGCCGACAAGAAACAGATGACCGCCATGGTCACCCGGCTGCTGCGGCTGGCCGAGCCGCCGAAGCCGGCCGACGCGGCCGACGCCCTGGCGCTGGCCATCTGCCACGTGTGGCGGGGCGGCACCCGGTCCAAGCTGGCCGTCGCCGCCGACCGGGCACGACGAGGAGGAGCGCGATGATCGCCAGCGTGCGCGGCACGGTGACCGCGACCGGCCCGGACCACGCGGTGGTGGAGGTCGGCGGGATCGGCCTGGCCGTGCAGTGCGCCCCCGGCACCCTGGCCGACCTGCGGGTCGGTCAGCCGGCCCGGCTCGCCACCAGCCTGGTGGTCCGGGAGGATTCGCTCACCCTCTACGGCTTCGCCGACGACGACGCCAAGCAGCTGTTCGAGCTGCTCCAGACGGCCAGCGGGGTCGGCCCGAGGCTGGCCCAGGCGGTGCTGGCCGTGCACACCCCGGACGCGGTCCGCAAGGCCATCGCCAATGCCGACACCGCCGCCCTGACCCGGGTTCCCGGGATCGGCAAGAAGGGCGCCGAGCGGCTGGTGCTGGAGCTGCGCGACCGGATCGGCCCGGTGCCGGTCGGGGCGGACGGCGCGGCCGGGGTGACCGCCGGAGCGTGGCCCGACCAGGTCCGGCAGGCGCTGGTCGGGCTCGGCTGGACGGCCGGGCAGGCCGACCAGGCGGTGGCCGCGGTGGCCGAGACGGTGGACGGGCCGACCCCGCCGGTGCCGGTCCTGCTCAAGCAGGCCATCAGGCTGCTGGGCCGGACCCGATGACCGACGCGGGGTGGGCGGCACGGTCGCGTCCGGGGCGGCCGGCATGACCGGCGACGGCCTGGTCTCGGCGTACGCCGACGACGCGGAGCGGGACGCGGAGGTCAGCGTCCGGCCGAAGCGGCTGGAGGAGTTCATCGCCCAGCACCGGGTGCGTGACCAGCTCGACCTGCTGTTGCAGGGCGCGATGCGGCGCGGCGCCCCACCGGACCACATCCTCCTGTCGGGGCCGCCCGGTCTTGGGAAAACGACGTTGGCCAATATCGTAGCCGCCGAGCTGGGTGCCGGCATCCGGGTGACCAGCGGCCCGGTGATCGAGCGCTCCGGCGACCTGGCCGCCATCCTGACCAGTCTCGCCGAGGGTGACGTGCTGTTCATCGACGAGATCCACCGGATCGCCAAGCCGGCGGAGGAGCTGCTCTACAGCGCGATGGAGGACTTCCGGGTCGACGTGATCGTCGGCAAGGGGCCGGGTGCCACCGCCATCCCGCTGGACGTGGAGCCGTTCACCCTGGTCGGCGCGACCACCCGGTCCGGCCTGCTGACCGGCCCGATGCGGGACCGGTTCGGCTTCGTCGCGCACCTCGACTTCTACTCCCCGGCCGATCTGGAGGCGCTGCTGCACCGGTCGGCGCGCATCCTCGGGGTGCCGATCACCGACGAGGGGGCGGTGGAGGTCGCCGGCCGGTCCCGGGGCACGCCCCGGATCGCCAACCGGCTGCTGCGCCGGGTGCGGGACTACGCCGAGGTCCGGGCCGACGGCGTGGTCACCCTGGAGACCGCCCGAGCCGCCCTGACCGTGTACGACGTGGACGCCCTCGGGCTGGACCGGCTGGACCGGGCGGTGCTGACCGCGCTGGTCGACTCGTTCCGGGGCGGGCCGGTGGGCCTGTCCACCCTCGCGGTGGCGGTGGGGGAGCAGCCGGACACGGTGGAGGAGGTCTGCGAGCCCTTCCTGGTGCGGGCCGGTCTGCTGGCGCGTACGCCCCGCGGGCGGGTGGCCACCGAGGCTGCCTGGCGGCACCTGGGCCGCACGCCGCCAAATGGTACATTTGGCACGGAAGCCCCCGCTGTGCCTGATCTGTTCTCGAACGCGCCGGATCCACCGTGATCTGAACGTGATCTGTGCCGCATTCGGCGTTCCCAGGTGCAGGGATTAGACTCGCCGCGGTCTCTACAGGATGTGAATATCTGCCTCCGCTCCGACGCGCACCGCGCCGGGGCAGGGGCCAATGGGAAGGTCGCACACCGTGCTTTACGCAGCACAGTCCGGCGGAGGCGCCGGCAGCCTGACGCCGATCATCATGATCGCCCTGCTCTTCGGGGTCATGTACTTCATGATGATCCGGCCGCAGCAGAAGCGCCGCCGCGAGGCCGAGGCCATGCAGTCCGCGCTCGGCCCCGGTGACGAGGTCGTCACCATCGGCGGGCTCTACGGCACGGTCGTGGGCGTGGAGGACGACACCGTGCTGCTGGAGGTGGCCCCCGGTGTGCAGTCCCGCTACGCCCGGCCGGCCATCGCCCGGGTGGTCACCCGGGCCGAGCTGTCGGAGGCCGACGGGGCGATCACCGAGAACGCGGAAGTCGTCAAGGAGTGAAGGTCCGTCCGCCCCGCCGGGGTGGACGCGACGTGACACCGGGACGTGACGTGACAACTGGATAGGTGGGCCGGTCCCCAGGGCCGGCACGCGCCCCGTCCGCCCGATGCCCCCACGTCGGCGGCGGTGCACCGTGCCGACGGTCGGGAGCGGCCCGCGGAGAGCACGTCGGGACGGTACCCCGCCCCGACCTCGTCGCCGTTGCACCGGCGGCGCGACCGTTACAGGGAGACAGACAGCCGTGGCACCACCTCAGGGACAGATGCGCCCCGGGCGGCAGCTCGCCGTGCTCGGGTTCATCTTCGTCGTCCTCTATCTCTTGGTGTTCTTCTCGGGCGGCGCCAGCGGCGGCTGGAAGGACCGGTTGGAGCCCCGGCTCGGCCTGGATCTGATCGGTGGCACCCGGCTGACGCTGGAGGCGACCAACAGCCTCGACGGCAAGCCTCCGACGTCGGCCAACCTGGAGGAGGCCCGGCAGATCATCGAGAGCCGGGTCAACGCCTACGGGGTGGCCGAGGCCGAGGTGGTCACCGAGGGCAACCGGAACATCGTCATCTCCCTGCCCGGTGAGAACCGGGAGCTGACCGACGTCGGCAGCGCCGCGGAGCTGCGCTTCCGCAAGGTGCTCAAGGCCACCGACGGCAGCGGGACGGTCGCCACCGCGACGCCGACCCCGTCCGGCAGCGCCTCGCCGCAGCCCTCGACCAGCGCGTCGCCGAAGGCATCCGGTAGCGCCTCGCCGAAGGTGACCGGCTCGCCGAGCGCCGGTGGCCAGGGCGGCGGCGCCCCCGCGCCGAGCACGAGCGCCACCCCGTCCGGGTCGGCCTCGCCGAGCGCCCCGGCCGCCTCGCCCAGCGCCAGCGAGGCCCCGGTGTCGCAGAGCATCGAGGAACAGCGCAAGGCCGTCGAGAAGAAGGTGGGCGCAGCGGCCTGGGCCGCCGCCAGCGGGCTCCAGGCCCCGGCCGACCTCGCCACCACCCCGGCCCTGGCCGAGACGCTCAAGCCGTTCGGCACGCTCTCCCCGGAGGAGATCGCGGTGCTGAGCCCGCAGATGCAGTTCAACGTCCCGACCATCACCTGCGCCCAGCTCGACAAGCGGCCGCCCGCGTCGATCAAGGACGAGAAGCAGCAGGCGGTCGCCTGCGAGGGCGGCGCGGCGAAGTACCTGCTCGACCAGGCCAAGGTGGTCGGCACCGACGTCAAGGACGCCAACGCGGTCCTCGACCAGGCCAGCACCTGGGTGGTCAGCCTGAACTTCACCGGCGACGGCCAGTCCAAGTGGACCGAGCTGACCCGGGAGGCGTTCAACAACACCGGCGGCGCTTGCGACCAGACGGCCCTGGGCCAGGACGGCAAGTGCCGGGTGGCGGTGGTGCTGGACAACGAGATCGTCTCCTCGCCCGAGATCCAGGGCGTGCTGACCGGCGACTCGCAGATCACCGGCAGCTTCGACAACACGTCGGCGAACGCGCTGGCCAGCCAGCTGCGCTACGGCGCCCTGCCGGTCACGTTCGTGCCGCAGGAGCAGCAGAACGTCACCGCGACCCTGGGCGACAGCCACCTGCGGGCCGGCCTGCTGGCCGCCGGCATCGGCATGCTGCTGGTCATCATCTACTCGTTCTTCTACTACCGGCTGCTCGGCTCGGTCATCTTCCTGAGCCTGGTGCTCTCCGCGCTGCTGGTCTTCGGCGCGCTGGTGGTGCTCGGCCGGTCGATCGGCTTCACCCTCACCCTCGCCGGCATCGCCGGCATGATCGTCTCGCTCGGTGTGGCGGCGGACTCGTTCGTCATCTACTTCGAGCGGCTCAAGGACGAGATCCGGGAGGGGCGCAGCCCGCGTAGCGCCGTGCCCCGTGCCTGGATCCGGGCCCGCCGGACGATCATCTCGGCGAACGCGATCACCCTGATGTCCGCCGTGGTGCTCTACATCGTCTCGGTCGGCACGGTGAAGGGCTTCGCCTTCGCCCTCGGCCTGGCCACCGTGCTCGACCTGGTGGTCGTCTTCCTCTTCCGGCACCCGATCATGACGATGTTCGCCCGGACCCCGGCGTTCCTGTCGCCCCGGGTCAGCGGCCTCGGTCGGGCCCTGCCGCCCCGTTCGGCCGAACCGGGCACCGCCCGCAACTCGCGCGTCAAGGAGGCCTGAGATGGCTAAGAGTGGTCTGGCGTCCCGGCTCTACCGGGGCGAGGCCGGTCTCAACATCGTCGGCCGGCGCAAGCTGTGGTTCACCGTCGCCGGGGTGCTGGTGCTGATCGCCGTGCTCAGCTTCGCGGTGCGCGGCTTCAGCCTGGGCATCGAGTTCGCCGGTGGCAACTCGTTCCAGGTGCCGGCCAGCGTCGGCACCCTGGACCAGGCCGAGGCCAAGGTCAACGCGGCGCTGGCGGCCGAGGGCGACGAGGCCAAGGTGGTGACCGCGCAGAAGGTCGGCAGCACCAGCGGTGAGTACTACGAGCTGCGCACCTCGCAGCTCAACGCCGAGCAGGCCAACGCGGTCAAGGCCAAGATGGCGCAGGAGTTCGGCATCAACCCCGACCAGATCAGCGGCAGCCAGGTCAGCGAGGCGTGGGGCAGCCAGGTGACCTCCCGGGCGCTGCTCGGCCTGGTCATCTTCGTCCTGGTGGTGGCGGTCTACCTGGTGCTGCGGTTCGAGTGGCGGATGGCCGCCGCCGCGATCGTCTCGCTGTTCATGAACCTGATCCTCACCGCCGGCATCTACTCGCTGGTCGGCTTCGAGGTCACCCCGTCGACCATCATCGGGTTCCTCACCATCCTGGGCTTCGCGCTCTACGACGTGGTGGTGGTCTTCGACAAGGTCCAGGAGAACACCCGGGGCATCACCGCCAACAACAACCAGACCTACGGCGAGGCGGCCAACCTGGCGCTGAACCAGAGCCTGATGCGGTCGCTGAACACCTCGGTGGTCGCCCTGCTCCCGGTCGGCGGTCTGCTCTTCATCGGTGCCGGCCTGCTCGGTGCGGGCACCCTGAAGGACCTGGGCCTGGTGCTCTTCGTCGGTATGGCGATGGCGTTCCTGACCTCGATCCTGCTCTCCACCCCGCTGCTGGTGATGTTGAAGAACCAGGACCCGCGGATCGACGCACACCGCAAGCGGGTGCTGGCCCGCCGGAGTGCCGTCGCCCGGGACGAGATCACCCCGCGCGGCGCGGCGCGGCCCGACGGCGACGAGACCGCCGACGAGCCGATCGACCCGGAGGCGGCGGCCCTGGCCGGCAGCGCGCCGAAGGTCGGTGCCCGCCCGGCGGCCAAGCGGGCGACCGGTGCCCGGGGCGGCCGTCCCAGCGGCGGCGGGGGCAACCGGCCCGGCGGCGCGAAGCGGCGCTGACCGACGGGCGACCCGCCAGAAGCCGACCCGACGGCGTCCGCCATGCTGTGCGAGCAGCGTGCCGGACGCCGTCGTCGTACCGAAGGAGAGCCGACCACCGTGACGGAGACCCACAGCACCGGAGTACGGGGAGACAGCGGCCCGGAGGTGGCCCGGCTGGTCGCCAGCCGGGTGCTGGACGTGCCGGACTTCCCCAAGCCCGGGGTCATGTTCAAGGACCTGATGCCGCTCTTCGCCGACGGCGACGTGTTCCGCGAGGTGATCGACGGGATCGTCGAGTACCACGGGCGGGACACCTTCGACATCGTGGTGGGCATCGAGGCCCGGGGCTTCGTGATCGCCGCCGCGATCGCGTACGCCACCGGGTTGGGGGTGGTGCCGGTGCGCAAGGCGGGCAAGCTGCCCCGGCCGGCGTACTCGGCCTCGTACGCCCTGGAGTACGGCGAGGCGACGCTGGAGGTGCACCAGGACGCCTTCACCGCCGGGCACCGGGTGCTGGTGGTCGACGACGTGCTGGCGACCGGGGGCACCGCCGAGGCGACCCTCGACCTGGTCGAGCGGGCCGGAGGCACGGTGGCCGGCTTCACCGTACTGCTCGAGTTGGGCTTCCTGGAGGGGCGCAAGCGGCTCGCCGGGCGTCCGGTCCATGCCCTGCTGACCGTTTGATTCCCGGGTCGTCCCGGCGACCGTGGACGGACCGTCCGGCGGACCCGCACGGCACCTACCGTGCGGGTAGCATTGCCCATTGCTGACCGGGCGGTCACCCGTCCGAACAGTGGGCAGGACGCCGGTCGGGAACCGGCGGGCAGTGCCACCGGCCCGACGGCGGCCGGCGGGGAACATGCCGGCTCGACGGCCGGTTTGGAAGACAGGCGTCGGCCGCTCGGCCGGCGTGGTCCCGGCGATCGGTGAGGAGTCCGGTGTCCCACGATGTCGTCCCTCCGGTGGAGGGCACGGTGCACCCGACAGGCGACGCTGACGGCGCGGTGACCGATCGGAACAACGATCTGCCGGCCACCCCTGTGGGGGTCGGCGACGCCGCCGGCACGGCCTCCGACGGCGCGCTCGCGGGGTCGTCGCTCGACGACGACGCGTCGCCGAGCGCCGGTTTCGCGCTGTCCAACGCGCCGACCGGGCGTCGGGTGCGGGCGCGGCTGGCCCGGTTCAACGCGCCCTGGCAGAGTTCGCAGGTCAGCGAGGTGCTCGAACCGCTGATCGCGAGTCACCGGGAGAATCACCCCAAGGCGGACGCCCGGCTGCTCCAGCGGGCCTTCGACATGGCCGCGCGCTGGCACTCCGGTCAGTACCGCAAGTCCGGCGACCCGTACATCACCCATCCGCTCGCGGTGGCGACCATCCTGGGCAACCTGGGGATGGACACCACCACGCTGGTGGCGGCGCTGCTGCACGACACGATCGAGGACACCGAGTACACCCTCGACCAGATGCGGGCCGACTTCGGTCCCGAGGTCACCCTGCTCGTCGACGGCGTGACGAAGCTCGACAAGGTCAAGCTCGGCGACGCGGCCAAGGCGGAGACGATCCGCAAGATGGTCGTGGCGATGGCGAAGGACCCGCGGGTCCTGGTGATCAAGCTGGCCGACCGGCTGCACAACATGCGTACGCTCTCCTTCCTGCCGGCGCCGAAGCGCGAGCAGAAGGCCAAGGAGACGCTGGAGATCCTGGCCCCGCTGGCCCACCGCCTCGGGATGAACACCATCAAGTGGGAGTTGGAGGATCTGGCCTTCGGCACCCTGTTCCCGAAGCGGTACGAGGAGATCCTCCGGCTGATCGGGGAGCACCAGCCGCAGCGGGAGTCGCTGCTGCGGCAGGTCACCCAGAAGGTCGGCACCGACCTGAAGGCCGCCAAGATCAAGGCGGAGACGACCGGGCGGCCGAAGCACCTCTACTCGATCTACCAGAAGATGATCGTGCGGGGTCGCGACTTCAACGACATCTACGACCTGGTCGGGGTGCGGATCCTGGTCGACACGGTGCGGGACTGCTACGCGGCGCTGGGGGTCATCCACGCCAACTGGCAGCCGGTGCCGGGCCGGTTCAAGGACTACATCGCGATGCCCAAGTTCAACATGTACCAGTCGTTGCACACGACGGTCATCGGGCCGACCGGCAAGCCGGTGGAGATGCAGATCCGCACGTACGCGATGCACCGCACCGCCGAGTTCGGCATCGCCGCGCACTGGAAGTACAAGGAGCACAAGGGCACCCAGATCGTCGGCCCGCCCGCGCACATCGACGAGATGACCTGGCTGCGGCAGTTGCTGGACTGGCAGCGGGAGGCGGCCGACCCGTCGGAGTTCCTCGACGCGTTGCGCTTCGACCTGTCCAGCCAGGAGGTGTACGTCTTCACCCCCAAGGGTGACGTCATCCCGCTGCCGACCGGGTCGACGCCGGTGGACTTCGCGTACGCGGTGCACACCGAGGTCGGGCACAAGTGCATCGGGGCGCGGGTCAACGGCAAGTTGGTGCCGTTGGAGTCGACGCTGTCCAACGGTGACGTGATCGAGATCTTCACCTCGAAGTCGGACACGGCCGGTCCGACGCAGGACTGGCTGAGCTTCGTCAAGAGCCCCCGGGCCCGTACCAAGATCCGCCAGTACTTCAACAAGGAGCGGCGGGAGGAGGCGATCGAGGCCGGCAAGGACTCGATCGTCAAGGCGATGCGCAAGCAGGGCATGCCGTTGCAGCGCATGCTCACCTCCGACGCGCTGATGGCGATCGCCCGGGACCTGCACCTGGCCGACGTCGCCTCGCTCTACGCGGCGGTCGGCGACAGCCAGGTGTCGGCGCAGTCGGTGGTGCAGAAGCTGATGGCCGCGTACGGCGGCGAGGAGGGCGCGGCGGAGGACATCGCCGAGACCGCCGTCGCCACCCGTCCGCCGCACAGCCGGCAGAACAGCAGCGATCCCGGTGTGGTGGTGCGGGGCGTCAGCGACGTCTGGATCAAGCTGGCCCGCTGCTGCACGCCGGTGCCCCCGGACTCGGTCTTCGGGTTCGTCACCCGCTCCGGTGGGGTCAGCGTGCACCGGGACGACTGCGCCAACGCCGAGGATCTGCGGGCCCAGGCCGAGCGGGTGGTAGAGGTCAGCTGGAAGCTCACCTCCGCCTCCACGTTCCTGGTGGCCATCCAGGTGGAGGCCCTCGACCGGCACAAGCTGCTGGCCGACGTCACCCGGGTGCTCTCCGAGGAGCGGGTCAACATCCTGTCGGCGACGGTCACCACCACCCGGGACCGGGTGGCGGTGAGCCGGTTCAGCTTCGAGATGGCCGACCCGAAGCACCTGGGGCACCTGCTGGCCGCCGTCCGCAAGGTCGACGGGGTCTTCGACGCCTACCGGGTCACCTCCGGCGCCTGACCTTAGATTCTATCGAGGTGCTTCTTTGGCCGTCAGGTGGTGCTGGCGGTGAGTGGGCGCAGTTCAGGTCTCAAAGAGAGCCATCGGCTGCTGCAGTGGCTGAGCTACACGGTCTCGCGTGCGCTGCATTCTTCGTGCGCGGGCGATGTTGCTGCGGGTGTGAGGCTGTTCTACACGAACTACGCAATGGTGTGGAGCGCTTGGGTTTGGCTCGGCGCTGCGGCGAGCAGCTGACGAAGAGTATTTCTGGCGGAGCTGACTGCCGTGAGCGTTGACAGGGCAGCGACTACTGGACGGCTGATCATGGTCGCCCGAGCCTGCGGGCGGCTTCGACGTAATAATCCCGTGCCTCGGGTATGTCTGCGGCGATGAATTGTCTGAATGGGAAGAACGATGTTCGCGCCTGTCTTCCTGGAGATAGTTTCGCAGCACCGTAGCGAGACCGTGGCTAAGGTATCTCTATATCGCTATTCGTGATAGCCTGATTGCGGGGAGTGATCCTCGGATGAAGATTCCGCCACTGCGGGATTCGGGCTGCGAGAAAGGCGATTTAGTGCGAAGAGGAATCAAGCGAGTTCTGGTTGCTTCAGTTGCGATGGGTGTCACTGTGATGGTATTACCCACCTCGCCTGCATTCGCCATATCAAGTGTGCCCTGCACTAGTTCGACCGTAAAGCTGACCAACGCTCTGAATATCAGCACTTGCTTCTCAGGTATTGGGAGTACTCCACTGATCGGTTCCTTCGTCAAGTTCAGTGCTGGGAACAACGATGCTGCGGTCCGCCCTACGAGCGGACCTGAAATTGGTCTTATGCCGGGCGAAAGTATCACTTGGCCGCTTCCGGGAAAGGCCTTGACGCTAGTCCGGATCTTCTAGTGCCATGACTATGAACGGTCGCGGTGCTCGGTGGTGAGCATCCTCCGTCACCCCCAAATGCGAGACGGAGTCGTAAGTTTGATGACCTGGATCACTGGCGGCTTTACCCTGTAGCGCTGGACTTGGAGCACTGCGAAAATTTCCTCAGGAGCAGGATGTGAGAAAGCGCCCGCCGGCTCAGCCGGCGGGCGCTTCGTCGTATGGTGCGTGCTGGTCAGCCCTCGATGTCGCTCATCGTCAGCTTGGTGATGGTGACCTCCTTCTTGGGGTGGCCACCCCCCGCCTGCTGCGCGAACGCCTTGTCGTCGCCGGCCGCCCCGACCTGCTTGACCAGGTCCATGCCGGAGGTGATGGTGCCCAGCACGGTGTAGTTCGGGTCGAGCTGCGAGTCGCCGTAGACGATGAAGAACTGGCTGCCGGTGCTGCCCTGCCCGGCGTTGGCCATCGCGATGACGCCCTCCGGGTAGGGGGGCCGCTTGTCGGTCGGCAGGTTCTCCTCAGCCATGCTGTAGCTGGGCCCGCCGGTGCCGTCGGTCTGCCGCCAGCCCTTGCCGGTCGCGCTCGGGTCGCCGCACTGGAGCACCTTGATGCCCTCGGTCACCAGCCGGTGGCACTTGGTGTTGTCGAAGAAGCCCTTGCTGGCCAGGTGGGTGAAGCTGCCGGCGGTGCAGGGCACCTTGGTCCGGTCGATCTTGGCGACGATCGGGCCCAGGTTGGTGTCGATGGTCATCGTCTGGGTGCCCTTGTTGGCCTGCTGGTTCGGGGGCAGCCCGACGTCCTTGACCTGGGCCGGCCGGCCCTCCTTCGGCGTCTCGGTGTAGGTGCACTGCGAGAAGCCCTCGGTGCCGGCGGCCTGCTGCTTGCTGTCATCGTCGTCGCCACCGAGGCTGGTGGCCAACCAGACGGTACCGGCGACCACGAGCACCAGGATGGCGGCGGCCCCGACGATCGCCTGCGTCTGCCGGCGCTTGCGGGCCCGGGCCGAGCGCTCGGCCATCTCCCGCTCAAGTCGGGCCCGCGCCGCCGCGCGCTGCCGCTCTCTCGTGGACGTCACGGTCACTCCTCCTGGACTTTCTCTGGCGCGGCGGGGCCGCAGGTACGGGTGGTGGGCCGGCTCAGCCGGCGCTCGGGCTGGCGGCCGGGGACGCGGCCGGGGAACCGGTCGCCGGGGCCGGCGCGGCCTGCGCCTCGCCGACGGTGAGCTTGCGGATCACCACGTCGGTCTTCGGCTTGACCTTGGCGCCCGCCCCGTTGTCCACGGTCGGCAGGGCGCCGATCTTCTCGACCACGTCGAGGCCGCCGGTGATCCGGCCGATGATCGGGTACGCGGGCTGGGCCGGGCTGGAATCCTTGAAGAAGAGCAGGAACTGGCTGCCGTTGGCACCCGGTGGGTTGCCGATCATCGCGACCGTGCCCTTGGGATAGGTCGGCGGCTGTCCGGGCTGCGGGCTGGCCGAGGGGCTCGCCTCGGGCGCGGTCGGCACGTTCTCGTTGTAGAACGAGTAGGTGGGGCCACCCAGGCCGGTGCCGCTCGGGTCGCCGCAGCGCAGCGCGCCCTCGGCGGTGATCTCGTGGCACTTGGTGTTGTCGTAGAACGACGCCGCGGCCAGGTGGGCGATGCTCGCCCCGGCGCAGGGCGCCCCGGCGAGATCCAGCTCGGCGGTGATCGGGCCGCCCTGGTCGGTGTCGACGGTCATGGTACGCACCCCGGAGGTGGGCAGATCCTTGGTGGCCGGCGTGCCGACGTCCTTGAGGTTGGTGTTGGCGCTCGCGTCCTGCGGCGTCCACAGACAGACGTCCTCGGCCGCCTTCTGCTCGGGGTCACGGTCGAAGGCGCCCAGTCCCCAGGCCGCGCCGGCCACGATCAGCACCAGCACGACGGCCGCACCGACCCCGGCCTGGATCTGTCGACGCCGCCGGGCGGCGGCGGCCCGCCGGGCCAACTGCCGGTCGAGCTTCTCCCGCGCGAGCTTGCGCTGCCGGTCCCTGCTGGAAGCCACCCGTGCTCCCCTTCCTCTAACCTGGTCGTCACCGGCGGTCGGGCCGTTCGCGCCCGCTGTGTCCGCAGGTGCGCCACGCCACACGCCCGCAGAGTGTACGGGTACCCGCTGTGAAAGTGGTGTACGAGGTCCGACCTGGCTTTATCAAAGTGCGTCACTGTGCCGTACGGGGCTGGCGGGACGGGTGGGCGCGGATACCGGATCGCCGGCGGCGACTAGGCTGCCCAGGAGACGGACGACTCGAACGGAAGGGGAGCGGACGTGCTCGTGGCCGGCTTTCCCGCGGACGCCTTCGGCACCAACTGTTACGTGGTGGCGACCGCGCCCGGGGAGCAGTGCGTGGTGGTCGACCCCGGCATCGGGGTGCTCGACCGGCTCGACGCCGTGCTCGCCGAGCACCGCCTGCACCCGGCCGCGGTGCTGCTCACCCATGGCCATCTCGACCACACCTTCTCCGTCGCGCCGGTCTGTGGCGCCCGCGGCATCCCGGCGTACGTGCACCCGGACGACCGGGAGCTGCTGGCCGATCCGAGCAAGGCGCTCTCGATGGACCTCACCTCGCTGTTCGGCGGCCGACTGCCGTACACCGAGCCCGACGACGTCGCGGAGCTGACCGACGGGGCGACGCTGGCGCTGGCCGGCCTGGAGATCACCGTCGACCACGCCCCGGGCCATACCGGCGGGTCGGTGCTGTTCCGGCTGCCCGGCGCCGGCTCGCCCTGGGAGGCGGAGCAGATCTGCCTCTCCGGGGACGTGCTCTTCGCCGGCTCGATCGGCCGCACCGACCTGCCGGGCGGCAGCATGCCCCGGATGCTGACCAGCCTGCGGGAGAAGGTCCTTCCGCTGGCCGACGACACCGTCGTCCTGCCCGGCCACGGCCCCGCGACCACCATCGGCCGCGAGCGCGCCAGCAATCCGTACCTCGCCGAGGTGGCGGGCCCCGGCGGCGCACGCCCGGCGGCCCCCACCCGCGGCCTGTAGCTTCTCGTCCGCGCCGCGCGCGGACCTCCGATCTCACCGCGCCCCGCGCGGACCCGCAAGGAGTACGCCATGAGCAAGCCCACGCCCATCTCCGGCTTCCCGGAGTGGACCACGTCCCAGCGGATGATCGAGCAGTTCGTCCTCGACCGGATCCGCCACACCTTCGAGCTGTACGGCTTCGCGCCGCTGGAGACCCGCTCGGTGGAGCCGCTGGACCAGCTGCTGCGCAAGGGGGAGACCTCCAAGGAGGTCTACCTGCTGCGCCGGTTGCAGGCCGACGCGGACGGCCCGGCCGGCGACGACTCGCTCGGCCTGCACTTCGACCTGACCGTGCCGTTCGCCCGGTACGTGCTGGAGAACGCCGGCAAGCTCCAGTTCCCGTTCCGTCGTTACCAGATCCAGAAGGTGTGGCGGGGCGAGCGCCCGCAGGAGGGGCGCTACCGGGAGTTCCTCCAGGCCGACATCGACATCGTCGACCGGGACACCCTGCCGGCGCACTACGAGGCGGAGATGCCGCTGGTGATCGGCGACGCGCTGCGCTCGCTGCCCATCCCGCCGGTGGTGATCCAGGTCAACAACCGCAAGATCTGCGAGGGCTTCTACCGGGGCATCGGGCTGACCGACCCGGAGGCGGCGCTGCGCGCGGTCGACAAGCTCGACAAGATCGGCCCGGCGAAGGTGGCCGCGTTGTTGGCCGAGACGGCCGGGGCGAGCGAGGCGCAGGCCAAGGCGTGCCTGGCGCTGGCCGAGATCTCCGCACCGGACGCCTCCTTCGCCGACGCGGTGCGCGCCCTCGGGGTGACCGATCCGCTGCTCGACGAGGGCATCGCCGAGTTGGTCGCGGTGGTGGAGACCGCCGCCGCCCACGCGCCGGGGCTCTGCGTCGCCGACCTGCGCATCGCCCGGGGCCTGGACTACTACACGGGCACCGTCTACGAGACGTCGCTGGTCGGCTACGAGCGGTTCGGCTCGATCTGCTCCGGTGGCCGGTACGACGACCTGGCCAGCTCCGGTGCGGTCCGCTTCCCCGGGGTGGGCATCTCGATCGGGGTGACCCGGCTGCTCGGCCTGCTCTTCGGTGCCGAGGCGCTGTCGATCTCCCGCAGCGTGCCGACCTGTGTGCTGGTCGCGGTCGGTGTCGAGGAGGAGCGGGCGGCCAGCAACGCCGTGGCCGAGGCGCTGCGGTCCCGGGGCGTCCCGACCGAGGTGTCGCCGAACGCCGCGAAGTTCGGCAAGCAGATCCGGTACGCCGAGCGGCGTGGCATCCCGTACGTGTGGTTCCCGGGGGCCGAAGGTGACCAGGTCAAGGACATCCGCTCGGGCGAGCAGGTGAGCGCCGTGGCCGGGGAGTGGACGCCGCCGGGCGTGGACCTGAAACCGCTGGTCGGCTGAGCCCCGGTTACTGGCGCGTACGCCGTCGGGGACCTACGGTGGCGTAAGTTACGCCACCGTAGGGAGGCCCCTGTGACCGAACTGAGCCAGACCGCGCTGCTCCACGAACTCGAACCCGTGGTCGCCAAGAACCTCGACCGTCACCTGTCGGTGGCGAAGGAGTGGTTCCCGCACGAGTACGTGCCGTGGAGCGAGGGTCGCACCTTCGACGGCCCGCTCGGCGGCGAGGCGTGGTCGGAGGGGGACTCGACGCTGCCCGACATCGCCCGGACCGCGTTGATCGTCAACCTGCTCACCGAGGACAACCTGCCGTCGTACCACCACCAGATCGCCAGCCTGTTCGGGCCGGACGGGGCGTGGGGGACCTGGGTGGGCCGGTGGACGGCCGAGGAGGGGCGGCACGGCACCGCGATCCGGGACTACCTGACGGTGACCCGGGCGGTCGACCCGGTGGCCCTGGAGCGGGCCCGGATGGTGCACATGACCGCCGGCTACAGCAACTCGCACGACTCGTCGATGCTGCGCTCGCTGGCGTATGTGTCGTTCCAGGAGTTGGCCACCCGGATCTCGCACCGCAACACCGGCCGGATCACCGGCGACCCGGTCTGCGAGGCGCTGCTGGGCCGGGTCGCGGCCGACGAGAACCTGCACATGATCTTCTACCGCAACCTGCTCGGCGCGGCCCTCGAGGTGGCCCCGAACCAGACGATGCGGGCGATCGACGAGGTGCTGGGGGACTTCCAGATGCCCGGGGTGGGCATCGAGGGCTTCACCCGCAAGTCGGTGGCGATCGCCCTCGCCGGCATCTACGACCTGCGCCAGCACCGCGACGACGTGGTCGCCCCGGTGCTGCGCCAGTGGAACGTGTTCCACCTCGCCGGCCTCGACGCCGAGGGTGAGGCCGCCCGTGACCGGATCGCCGCCCGCCTGGACGGCCTGGAGCAGGCGGCGTCCCGGTTCGAGGAGAAGCGCGACGCCCGCGCCGCCAGGCTGGCCGCCCGCGCCTGACGCCGTTCGGGTGGTCGGCCCGCACCGCGAGCCGGGCCGGTCGGGCACGCCCCGCCGACCGGCTCGACCTCCGACCGGACCAGGGTGTCCCACACCCGCTCCGTCGCCGTACGCCTGACCCGCTCCTGCCCACCGGAAGGGGCCGGAGCGGGTCTGACATACATGTGTCCACGGTGTTGCCTGGCCGTCATACCGGCCGGCGGGGTGAATTCGGGCAAAGCCATGTCTTGCTTACGATCTTAAATATGTGAATACTTCAGTCAATCGGCCGGTTTCCCCAGGTCGGCCGGTTGTCCCCGGGTGCGTTCTCGTGACGCCACCCGTCACCCCCTTCCGGAGGTTGTTACATGCGACCCACGAGGTCTCTGCTCCGCCGCACCGCCGCCGTCGCCATGGCCAGCACCCTGGTCACCGGCGCGCTGCTGGGCGTGCCCGCTCAGGCGGCCCCCACCTCGCCCGCATCCCCCGACTCGGCCGCCAGCCTGGCCGACCGCCTCGGCGACCGTGCCGCCGGCACCTACGCCGACGCCAGCGGCAAGATGGTCGTCGCGGTCACCGACGACGCCGCCGCCCGGCAGGTTCGCGCCGCCGGCGCCACCCCGAAGCTGGTCACCCGGGGTGCGGCCCAGCTCCGGTCCGCCACCGCCGAGCTGGAGCGCTCGGCGAAGATCCCGGGCACCGCGTGGTGGACCGACGCGGTCACCAACCAGGTGGTCGTCTCGGTCGACAGCACCATCACCGGCGCCAAGCTCGCGCAGGTCAAGGCCGCCGCCGCCCGTACCGGTGGTGCCGTCCGCGTCGAGGCCGAGGCCGGGGTGCTCAGCACCCGGATCTCCGGTGGCCAGGCGATCTACACCGGCGGTGGCCGCTGCTCGCTCGGCTTCAACGTCCGCAACAGCGCCGGCCAGACCTTCTTCCTGACCGCCGGTCACTGCACCAACATCGGCTCGACCTGGTACTCGAACTCCGGCCAGACGTCCGTGCTCGGCACCCGTACCGGCACCAGCTTCCCGGGCAACGACTACGGCATCGTCCGGCACAGCAACGCCGCGAACGCGACCGGCAACGTCTCCCTCTACAACGGCAGCTACCAGGACGTCACCGGCGCCGCCAACGCCTTCGTCGGCCAGAGCGTGCAGCGCTCCGGCAGCACCACCGGCCTCAAGGGCGGCTCGGTGACGGCCACCAACGCCACGGTGAACTACGCCGAGGGCTCGGTCTCCGGCCTGATCCGCACCAACGTCTGCGCGGAGCCGGGCGACAGCGGCGGCTCGCTCTTCTCCGGCACCAGCGCCGTCGGGCTCACCTCCGGCGGCAGCGGCAACTGCACCTCCGGCGGCACCACGTACTTCCAGCCGGTCACCGAGCCGTTGAGCGTCTACGGCGTCAGCATCATCTGATCCACCTCGTGAGGCGGGCCGTCGGGACACCGGCGGCCCGCTTCGCGCGTCGTGGATCACCCGACCGGCCGGGCCGACGCGGGCCGCTCGCGACGCCCGCTCGCTGACCGAGGGGTCGGCCACCGGCCGCCACTGCTGCCCACCCAGACGTGAGCAGGGGGACCTGTCATACCGCAGGCGTGGGAAGGGGCCCTTCCTTACCCCGCAACCGGGCGGGTGGGGCGGCTGACAGAATGCGGGGGAGTAGACGTACCGCAGATGAGGAGACGCTAGTCGTGATCCGTACCCATGACGCCGGCAGCCTGCGCGCGACGGACGCCGGCACCACGGTGACGCTCGCCGGGTGGGTGGCCCGCCGGCGCGACCACGGCGGTGTCATCTTCGTCGACCTGCGCGACGGCTCCGGCGTGGTCCAGGTGGTCTTCCGTGAGGAGGACGCGCACGCGTTGCGCAACGAGTTCTGCGTCAAGGTCACCGGCGAGGTGACCCGGCGTCCCGAGGGCAACGACAACCCGGAACTGCCCACCGGCGAGATCGAGGTGACCGCCGCCGCGCTGGAGGTGCTCTCCGAGGCCGCGCCGCTGCCGCTGCCGGTCGACGACCAGGTCGAGGCCGGCGACGACATCCGGCTGCGGTACCGCTACCTGGACCTGCGCCGCAGCGGCCCGGCCAACGCCCTGCGGTTGCGCTCCCGGGCCAACCAGCTGGCCCGGGGGGTGCTGCACGAGCGGGACTTCCTGGAGATCGAGACGCCGACGCTGACCCGGTCCACCCCGGAGGGCGCCCGGGACTTCCTGGTCCCGGTCCGCCTCCAGCCGGGCAGCTGGTACGCGCTGCCGCAGTCGCCGCAGCTGTTCAAGCAGCTGCTGATGGTCGGCGGCATGGAGCGGTACTACCAGATCGCCCGCTGCTACCGCGACGAGGACTTCCGGGCCGACCGCCAACCGGAGTTCACCCAGCTCGACATCGAGATGTCCTTCGTCACCAAGGACGACGTGATCGAACTCGGTGAGGCGATCGTCTCGGCGCTGTGGAAGGACCTGGCCGACCACGAGATCTCCCGGCCGATCCCGCGGATCACCTGGCACGACGCGATGGCCCGGTACGGCTCCGACAAGCCCGACCTGCGCTACGGCGTCGAGCTGACCGAGCTGACCGAGTACCTGCGCGGCACGCAGTTCCGGGTCTTCGCCGGGGCGATCGACGCGGGCGGCTACGTCGGCGCGGTGGTCATGCCGGGCGGCGCGGCGCAGACCCGCAAGGAGCTGGACGGCTGGCAGGACTGGGCGAAGGCACGCGGCGCGCGGGGCCTGGCGTACGTGGTGCTCGACGCCGAGACCGGCGAGGCACGCGGGCCGGTGGCCAAGAACCTCTCCGCCGAGCACCTGGGTGGGCTGGCCGACGCGGTCGGGGCCAAGCCGGGCGATGCGGTGTTCTTCGCCGCCGGCACCGAGGCGCGGGAGGCGCAGGAGCTGCTCGGCGCGGCCCGGATCGAGATCGCCAAGCGGGCCAAGCTGATCGACGAGAGCGCCTGGGCGTTCTGCTGGGTGGTCGACGCGCCGATGTTCGAGCGCACGGAAGAGGGGGGCTGGACGGCCGTGCACCACCCGTTCACCTCGCCGAACGCCGAGTGGGTGGACCGGTTCGAGCAGGCCCCGGACCGGGCCCTGGCGTACGCGTACGACATCGTCTGCAACGGCAACGAGATCGGCGGCGGCTCGATCCGTATCCACCGGGGTGACGTGCAGCAGCGGGTCTTCGACCTGTTGGGCATCACCCCCGACGAGGCGCAGGACAAGTTCGGCTTCCTGCTCGAGGCGTTCAAGTACGGCGCTCCGCCGCACGGCGGCATCGCGTTCGGCTGGGACCGGGTCTGCATGCTGCTCGCCGGGGCGGACTCGATCCGTGAGGTGATCGCCTTCCCCAAGACGCGCGGCGGCTTCGACCCGCTGACCGGTGCCCCCACCCCGATCACCGCCCAGCAGCGCACCGAAGCCGGCATCGACGCCAAGCCCAAGCCCACCCCCGGCACCGCCGGCCCCGCCGCCCCGGTAGCCGACCCAGTCTGACCCCCTCCCCCACCCCGGTCCCCCTTCCCCCGTCCCCTCCCCCTCCTCCCCGTGTCGTTGATCAAGAGGTTTACGTCATCATCACGCCGTGAGGTGACGTAAACCTCTTGATCGCTGCTGGGGAGTGGTGGGTGCGAGGCGGGGGCGCGGCTGGTGCACCTGTCCAGCGACGCGCTGCACGGCGGGCGTCCCGAGCCGTACGGCGACGACGAGCCGCCCAGTCCGATCCACTTCTACGGGGCGGCGAAGGCGGCGGCGGAGACCGCGGTCCGGGCGATCGACCCGTCGGCCGTGCTGGTGCGCACCTCGCTGATCGTGGGGGAGGGCAGCAAGCAGATCCAGCTCTGCCGGGACGCGCTGGCCGGCCGGGGCACCCTGTTCACCGACGAGGTGCGCTGCCCGATCGACGTCACCGACCTGGCCGACGCCGTGCTGGAGCTGGCCTCGTCGTCGTACGCCGGCCTGCTCAACGTGGCCGGCCCGGACGCGGTCAGTCGGGCCACCCTGGGGTTGCTGGTGGCCCGCCGGGACGGGCTCGATCCGGGTGGGTTGACGACCGCCGCCGGCGCGTCGTCGGGGCTGGTCCGCCCGACGTACGTACGCCTCGACTCCGCCCGCGCGGCCGGCCTGCTCCGGACCCGGCTGCGCGGCGTCACCGAACTCCTCGCCGGCTGACGGCCGGCCCGTCAGCCCCGGGTCGCGCCGACCCGTCCACCCCGGCTTGTGCCGGCCCATGGTGATCGACGCACACTTCCTGTGCACACTTATTGTGCACAGGAAGTGTGCACAGGTATTGTGCGGTCATGGCGCACGATGGAGTCACCCCCCGGCCCGTGCCGCGCGACGTGCGGATCGACAAGCGGCAGGTCCGGGTGCTGGCGCACCCGCTGCGGATGCGGCTGCTCGGTGCCCTGCGGGTCAAGGGGCCCGCCACCGCCACCACGCTGGCGGAGCTGCTCGACACCAACACCGGTGCCACCAGCTACCACCTGCGTCAGCTCGCCGAGGTCGGGCTGGTCACCGAGGCCCGCGACCGGGGCACCGGGCGGCAGCGCTGGTGGCAGGCGGCGCACGACGTCACCAGTTGGGAGCCGACCGACTTCGACGACGACCCCGACGCCCGCGCCGCGATCGAGTGGATCCAGGGCGACCAGGTACGCCTGCTCGTCGAGCACGCCGAGCGCTGGTTCGCCACCCAGCACGAGGCGACGCCCGCCTGGCGGGACGCGTTCGGCATGAGTGACATCTTCCTGACCGTGCCGCCGGCCCGGCTGGCGGCGCTCACGGCGGAGGTCTGGCAGCTGCTGGAGCGGTACCACCGCGAGGCCGAGCACGAGCCCGTCGACCCGCAGGCCCGCCCGGTGCAGGTCTTCCTGGCCGCCTATCCGCTGCTGGAGAGGTACCGATGAGCACGCTGACCGTACGGCAGGTCCGGTTGCGCTACCTCACCCTCCACGCGCTGCGCTGGCTGCCCGCCGGCCTGACCATCCCGGCGATGATCCTGCTGATGCAGGAGCGCGGCCTGTCGCTGTCCCAGATCGGCCTGGTCTCCACCGCCCAGGGCCTGGTGGTGCTGGTGCTGGAACTACCCACCGGTGGCCTGGCCGACGCGCTCGGCCGCCGGCCGGTCCTCGTCACCGCCTGGGCGGTGAGCCTGCTCTCGCTCGGCCTGTTCGCGGTGGCCGACTCCTTCGCGCTGTTCTTCCTGGTCTGGGCCCTGCAGGGCGTCTACCGGGCGCTCGACAGCGGCCCACTCGACTCCTGGTATGTCGACGCCACCCTGGCCGCCGACCCGGCCGCCGACTACGAGCCCGGCCTGGGCTTCGCCGGCACCGTGGCCGGCCTCGCCATCGCCGGTGGCGCGCTGCTCGGCGGTGGCCTCATCGCGCTCGGGCCGGTCGGGCCGGTCAGCGCCCTGACCGTGCCGGTGCTGGTCGCCGCCGTGCTCCAGGCGGTGGCCCTGGTGGCCCTGCTGCTCCTGCTGGTCGAGACCGGCCCGCCCCGGGGGCCCGGCGCGCTGCGCGCCTCGGCCGTGGCGGCGCCCCGGATGGTGGGGCAGGCCATCGGCCTGCTGCGCCGCTCCCGGGTGCTGCTCGCCCTGGTCTCGGTGGAGCTGTTCTGGGGCTTCGGCATGGTGACCTTCGAGTCGTTGCTGCCGATCCGACTGGCCGACGTGGTCGGCGACGCCGAACGGGCGGCGGCGCTGCTCGGCCCGGCCAACTCGGCGGCTTGGCTCGTCTCGGCGGCCGGTGCGGCGGCGACCCCGCTGCTGCTGCGCTGGTTCGGCGCCGCCCCCGCCGCCGCGCTGCTGCGGATCGTGCAGGGTGCCACCGTGCTCGGCATGGGACTGCTCGCCGGGCCGGTCGGGGTGCTGGTCGCCTACCTGGCCTGTTACGCCGTGCACGGGGCGTCCAACCCCCTGCACCTGGGGCTGCTGCACCGCCAGGTCGACGGGCCGTACCGGACCAGCGTCATCTCGCTGAACTCGATGATGGGGCAGCCGGGTTTCGCCCTCGGCGCGGTGCTGCTCACCGCACTGGCCGACCACCGCGGCGTCGGTACGGCGATGGTGGTCGGCGCCGTGGTGCTGGCGGTGGCCGCCCCGCTCTACCTGCCCGCCTGGTGGGCCGGCCGGCGGGCCGCCCCGGCGGGCTCCGTCGAGCCACCCGGCGCTGCGCCCCAGGATGTTCGGCGGGCCGTCCCGGCGGGCTCAGCCGAGCCACACCGAGCTGCGCTCCAGGCTTCCGGTGAAGCCGAGTCGGCGGTAGAGCCGCAGCGCCCCGACATTGTCGCGGTAGACACCCAGCGCGACGTGGTCGTACCGGGAGAGCAGGGCCCGGGTCATCCCGGCGGTCAACGCGGCCCCCAGCCCGCGACCGCGGCGGTCGCGGGCCACGGTGAGCCCGGCGACGAAACCGACGTCGCTCCGGCTGCGGTCCGCCCCGCAGGCGATCAACCGGCCGCCGTCGTGGATGCCGTACCAGTCGACGATCGTGGAGTCGCCCGGGCGTGACGAGGAGGTGGGGAAGGCGTCTCCGATCAGCGCCGCCAACGCCGGGTGGTCCGCCGCGCCGAGACGGACCACCCGCTCCTGGCCGGGCTGCGGTGGCGGGGGGACGCTGGTCCAGAGGAAGTCCCACTCGTCGACCCGGGTCGCGGCGAACCGGTCGACCAGCAGGTCCCGGGCCGTCCGGGGGAGCTGCAGGTACTGCCCGGCCCGGACGGCGCCGACGGCGGCCAGCGCCGCGACCAGCTCCACCGCGGCCCCGGCCGGGCCGAGCACGCCGCCCGCCCGGCCGTTCTCCGGCGTGACCAGCCAGGCCACCGCGCCCTGCCGGATCCAGCCGTGCGGATCGTCACCGAGCCGCAGTGAGTGCCGCACGTACGGGTGGTGGTCGGTGGCGGCCAGGACGGCGGCCCGCCCGGTGAGTTCCCGGTCGAAGTCGATCATGCGAGCAGCCTAGAACCCGGCCGGGGGTGGATCGGCCCACCAGCGGCGATCTCCACGATGGAGATTGACGAGTCGACCGATCGGGTACATCCGGGCCGACCTACTGGGAACCCCCTACCGGAGGACATACACATGCTCGCCATCCTCGCGGCCGTCGTCTTCGGCTTCGCGCTCCTGCTGGACCTCCTCAACACCAAACTCGGCGCTCCCGACCTGTTCAACTGGAACACCCTGGTGCTGATCGGCCTGCTGCTGCTCTCGCTCTACCTGGCCGGCGTCGGCAGCGGCCCGCGCGGCGGTGGCGGGGGCCGGTGGTACCGGGGCCGCCGGCCGGGTCGCGGCTGACCGCAACGGATCAGAACGGGCGGGCCCACGGCGCGATTCCGGCGTCGTGGGCCGCGCCCGGTACTGTCTTCCTGATGGATTCCGACGCCCTCTTCTCCCTCGGTGCACCCGCCGCGGCGCCCAGCGCCCCCGCGGGCTCCGTCGGCGTCGACGACTTCGCCTCGGTGGGGGAGGACGCCCCGCTGCCGGTCCGGATGCGGCCCGCGAGCATCGACGAACTGGTCGGGCAGGAACACCTTCTCGCGCCCGGTGCCCCGCTGCGCCAACTCGTCGGCGGCGGCGCGGCGCTGTCGGTCATCCTCTGGGGCCCGCCGGGCAGCGGCAAGACCACCATCGCCCACCTGGTGGCCCGGGCCACCGACCGCCGCTTCGTGGCCATGTCGGCGCTCTCCGCCGGGGTCAAGGACGTCCGGGCCGTCATCGAGACCGCCCGTCGCCAGCGCCGCTCCGGTGGCCCGCAGACCGTGCTCTTCATCGACGAGGTGCACCGGTTCAGCAAGACCCAGCAGGATTCGCTGCTCGCCGCCGTCGAGGACCGCACGGTCACCCTGCTCGCGGCGACCACCGAGAACCCGTACTTCTCCGTCATCTCACCCCTGCTGTCCCGGTGCGTGCTGCTCACCCTCCAGCCGCTGGACGACGCGGCCGTGCGTGGCCTGTTGCGCCGCGCGGTGACCGACCCGCGCGGCCTCGGTGGCGCGCTCACCCTGGCCACCGACGCCGAGGACCACCTGGTACGCCTCGCCGGCGGCGACGTCCGCAAGGCGCTGACCGCGCTGGAGGCGGCGGCGGCCTCGGCGACGGCGCTCGGCGTCGACCGGATCGACCTGGCCACCACCGAGCAGGCGGTGGACGTGGCGGCCGTGCGCTACGACCGCGACGGCGATGCGCACTACGACGTGACCAGCGCCTTCATCAAGAGCATGCGCGGTTCGGACGTCGATGCCGCGCTGCACTGGCTGGCCCGGATGCTGGTCGCCGGGGAGGACGCCCGGTTCATCGCCCGCCGGATGGTGATCTTCGCCAGTGAGGACGTCGGCCTGGCCGACCCGTCCGCGCTGTCGGTCGCCACCGCCGCCGCGCACGCGGTGGAGTACGTCGGCCTGCCCGAGGCCCAGCTCAACCTCGCCCAGGCGGTGATCCACCTGGCCACCGCGCCCAAGTCCAACTCGGCGACCACCGCGATCGGGGCGGCGATGGCCGACGTACGGGCCGGTCGGGGCGGCGCGGTGCCGCGCGGGCTGCGCGACGCGCACTACTCCGGCGCCCGGGGGCTCGGGCACGGCACGGGCTACCGCTACCCGCACGACGACCAGCGCGGAGTGGTCACCCAGCAGTACGCTCCCGACGACCTCGTCGGGACCGACTACTACCGGCCCAGCGGGCACGGTGCCGAGCGGTCGGTGGCCGCGCGGCTGCCCCTGCTGCGCCGGATCGTCCGGGGGCTGTCCGCCCCTGCGTCGCGCCCCGAGGGGCCGGTGCCGGTGGTGAACGGCCGTCACCCGTCGGGCACGGAGCACGCCGGTGGGGCGGATGAGGACGGCGGCAATGCCGCCGGGGAGGTTCAGCAGTGACATCTCGTGGCGGCGAGCAACCGCAGGACGGTCCTGACGAACGGCGTGAACCTCGCGCCAAGGGACGCCGGTGGGGTCGGGGACGCGGCGGCGACGACGCCCCGCCCGAGCCGGCCGGCGAGGAGTTCGGCTGGATCGACGACCTGCGTACGGCGAAGCAGCAGCGTACCGAACTCGGCCCGGACGGCGGCCCGGTTCCGCCGGTCCGTGGTCCGGTCCCGCCGCCCGTCGGACGGGGTCCGGCCGCGCCGCAGACCGGTCCGTCACCCGGTCCGGGGGGGCCGGTTGCTCCGCGGGTCGGCCAGCCTGTCCCGCGTTCCGACGGGTCGACGCCCGGCGGTCCCCGCCCACCGCAGCAGGGTTCCCGGCCGCAGCCGGTGCCCCCGGGCCCCCGGCCGGAGCCCGGCTCAGCGGGTGCCCGACCGGAGCCGACACCGCCGGGTGCCCGGCCGGAGTCTGCACCGCCGGGCGGTCCGCTCGCTGCTCCGTCGGGTCTGCGGCGGGAGGCGTCGACGCCCGGCGGCCCCCGTCCGGTGCAGCCCGGTGGACAACCCGACCAGCCGCCGGCTGGTGGCCCGGGTCGGTCCGTCCCGGCGTCGGCCGGGCCTGAGCCGCCTCGACCCGGCCGTCCCGCCCCCCGCCCCGACGGGCCGCCGCCGGGGCCTACACAGCCCGGCGGCCAGGCCGCCCCGCCGGTCCGCGGCGCGGGTTGGCCCGCAGCCCCCGAACAACGCCCCCGCCCGGGTGAAGGACCCTGGCCGGGTCCGGCTTCGGTCGGCCGTCCCGGCCCGCAGCGGCCCGAGGAGCCGTCTCACCCCGACCCCGCCGGCGGCTCCGGCCCGGCTCGTGCTTCGGTCCCCGGCGCTGGTCCTGGCCGGGCTTCGGTCCCCGGCACTGGTCCGGCTCGTGCTTCGGTCCCCGGCTCCGGTCCGGGCCGGGCTTCGGTCCCCTCCGGTCAGGCGCCACCTGTCGGTTGGGCGGGGCCCGGTGCTCCGGCACCCGTCGGCCCCCCCGGTGTCCCGGCAACCGCCGACGAGCCCTCCGGCGCTCCGGCACCTGCCGGTCCACCCCCGGGCGGTCGGGCCGTACCCGATGAGCGGCGGGGAGTTCCGGCACCCGCCGGTCCATCCCTGCGCAGTCGCCGGACCGTGCCCGACGACCGGTCGACAGGTCGACGGCCTGGTCCGGTCGACCCGGCGGGCCGACCCGGGATGGGCCCCGTTGGTCCTCCGACCACTCCGGCGCACCCGACCGGCGCACCCCGTGCCGCGGCGGGAGCCCCGTCCGACGCCGAAGGGCTACCGGTGCCGACGGTCGGCGGGCCGCGTCCCGCCCCGACGGCACCGGGGGGTGGCGGCCCCCGGCCGGATGCGACCGCACCCGGCCCACGGGCCTCGGTCGGTCGCCGTGCCGAGGCATCGTCCACCCCTGTCCGCGATCCCGGTGAGCGGCCGGCCGCCGAGCGGGGTGGCCGCCGTCGCGCCGCCGAGCCGGACGAGCCTGTGGTGCCGCTGACCGGCAACGCGCCGCCGCTGCCCGATGTCCCGCCGACCTCGCCCGTTCCGGGTGCTCCGTCGGCCCGGTCGGTTCCCGGTGCCGGTCGGCCCGACCCGGCTGCCCGGGACGACAACGGGCGTCGCCGCCCGCCCACCGACGTCGCCGCACCAGCGGGCCGGCGGGCCCGCCCCGACGACGCCGAGGCGGCCGTCCACCGCCCCGCACC
Source organism: Micromonospora sp. NPDC051925 (assembly GCF_044548625.1). Classification (NCBI taxonomy): domain Bacteria; kingdom Bacillati; phylum Actinomycetota; class Actinomycetes; order Micromonosporales; family Micromonosporaceae; genus Micromonospora; species Micromonospora sp. NPDC051925. The sequence continues at coordinate 208,097 of NZ_JBIUCH010000007.1, forward strand.
GGACGGCGACGGGCCCGTGGGTCGTCGGACCCGCCGGGACGGCGAGGAGCCGTCGGGAGGATGGCGCAGCCCGACCGAGGACGGACCGTCCGGTTCTCGGGCTCGCCCGGACGCCGACGAACCGCGGGGCCGGCGGAGTCGGCCGGACGAGGGCGGAACGGCCGGTCAGCCGGCCCCGACCGCGCCCGCCCAGGGGGACCGGCCGCGTGGCGACCGGCCTGATCGGCCGGCGGACTGGCTGCGGCAGGCCGGGCGTACCTCGCACACCGACCCCGCCCTGCGGGTGCTCAACCGGGCGACGCCGCCGGGCGGAGCGGGTCCGGCCGCCCCCGTGCGCCGGGGTGGGCCCGGTGGCCCGGAACGGACCGACATCGAGCCCGGCCCGGCCCGGCCGGATCAGCCCGGCACATCCAGGACGGTTCAGCCCAGCACATCCAGGCCGGTTCAGCCCGGGACTGCCGGGCCGGTTCAGCCCGGCCCGGCCCGTGGTGCGGTCCGCCCGACCCCGCCCGAGCGGACCCCCGGCCGGTCGGCCGGTCCCGTTCCCGGGCCGACGGGGGACGACCACCGCCCGGTCCGAGGGGCCCACCCCGATCCCGGTCCGGCACCGGACCCGACTCGGGGTCCGCGTGCCGGTGGTCCCGGGTCGGTGCCCGGGGGTCCGCGGGCTGCGGGATCGGCTTCCGTGCCGGTGCCCGGCTCTGCGCCGCCCGCGGGTGGTCCGCGTCCCGGCGGCCCCGGGCCGGCAGCACGCATGCCCGATGGTTCGGGACCGGCCGGTTCAGCGGCGGCACCGACGTCCGGCGCTCCCCGGGTCGGTGCCCCGGTCCCGGGCGGTGCCGCCGGGCCTCGCCCGGAGGGGGCCGCCGGGGCTGGCCCCCGCCCCGACGCAGCCGCCCCGGCGGGCCCGCGTCCCGGCGCACCCGACCCGAGGGCGCCGCGTCCCGGCGCACCGTCGCGCGGCACCGCCCGCCCGGATGGCTCGCTCACCGGCACCGCCCGCCCGGACAGCCCCGCCACCGGCTCGGTCACCGGCGTCGCCCGCCCGCCCGTACCCCCGGATGAACCGCGTCGTCCGGCGGGGCCGCCGGACGACGGCCGGCGCTCCGGACCGCAGTCCGATGCCGGTCCCCGGGCCACCGGTGCGGGCGGGGTCGTCGCCGCGGCGGCGGTGGCCCGGGCCACCGCGCCGAGCGTACGGCCCGGTGCCGGACCGGCGGAGTCCGTCGGCCGGGCGGCCCCGCCGGTGCGCCCGCCCGACCGGGCAGAGGCGGCAGGTGTCGCTGCCGTCCCGTCGGCCGGTCGGGTCGACGGTCCGGGTGTGGCCCGGGTGGCGCCACCGGACGGGGCTCGGTCCGATCCGGACGAGCCGACCGGCGGCGGGCCGCTGCGCCCGGCGACGGAGGACGGCCCGATGGGTGCCGACTCCGGCGGCCCGACCGGTGCCGAGCCGCGTCGCCGGACCGGGGAACGGCGTCGCCTGCGGCTGGGCATCCTGGTACTGGTCAGTGTGGTGCTGCTCGGGGCGCTCCCGCTCTACTTCGGGATGCGGACACTGAGCCGGGATCCGGTCTTCGACACCCTCGACGAGCTGGGCGTGCCGGGCTGGGCGACGGTGAAGACGGTGGACAACGTCAGCGGCAGCCGTTGGTGCCTGCAGGACTGCCGGCTGCGTGAGCGCACCGTGGATTCCGACCGCGCGCCGGAGGAGACCAACCGGGTCTACGAGCAGGCCCTGCGGTCGCAGGGATGGCGGCCGTGGAAGGTGACCCGGTGCCCGGAGCAGCCGGCCAAGGGCAGTTACACCTGCTGGCGGCGGGACGAGCTGACCCTCGATCTCTGGGTGCGGGAACCGACCTGCACGCCGCCGCCGGTGAGCGGGGAACCGGCGGTCCCGCCGTCCGCCCCGGCCGCACCCGCAGCGGGGGAGTGCACCGGTTCGTTGGTGTCGGTGAAGGTCCGCAACGCGATCGACGACGAGCGGACCCGGCCACAGCCGAGCACCGACCCGTCACTGACCGGTGAGGACCCGTTCCCGACGATCACCGATGATCCGCTCAACGGCCTGACACGCTCACCGTCCTGAGCCGGCTTCCATCACGGACGGTAGGGTCTGGGGCTGGCAGGCCCGCCTGCTCCCGATGACCCCACGGGTCACGCCGCGACGGCGGGTATCCGGGTCGCGTGTTCCGGGGCGTCGGGCCCCGGAACCCTGCTTGAGGAGGACATGCGTGGATGGTGGACAGATCGCTGCGCTGATCGCGGCCGGCGCGTTCCTGATGCTGGTGCTCGTGCTGGCGGTGCCGATCCTGCGGCTGCGCCACACCGTGGACGCGACGACCCGGATGATCAACGACCTCAACGAGCAGACCGCCCCGCTGCTGGGGGACGTCAACACCACGGTGAAGAACGTCAACGTCGCCCTGGAGCAGGTGCAGACCTCCCTCGACGGGGTGAACCTCCAGTTGGCGAAGGTCGACACGATGACCAGCCACGCGCAGAACGTCACCGCCAACGTGGCGAACCTGGCCACCGTCGTCTCGGCCGCCGCGGCGAACCCGCTGGTGAAGGTGGCGGCCTTCGGGTACGGCGTCCGTCGGGCCGCCTCGGCCCGGCGTACCGCGGAGACCGAGCGTGAGGTGCGCGACACCATCAAGCAGCAGCGTCGGGCTGCCCGGCGCGGCAACAGCTGACCCGGCCGGCGTCGCACAGGAGGAATGAGACATGAGGCGACTTTTCTGGCTCGGCATCGGGCTGGCCGTGGGCGTGCTGGTGGTCCGCAAGGCCACCCGGACCGCCCAGGCGTACACCCCGGCCGGGATCGCCAGTGGGCTGTCCGAATCCGCTGGCGGTCTGGTCGAGTCGCTGCGTAGCTTCGTGGAGGACGTGCGGACCGGGATGGCCGAGCGCGAGCAGGAGATCCACGAGGCGTTCGCCCGAGGTGAGGCGTTCGACGACCAGTTCGCCGAGCTGCGGGAGGACCCGCGTATCGGTGACCGAGAGATCTTTCCGGAGGAACACCAGCGATGAAGACGGCGGAGATCAAGCGGCGGTACCTCGCCCACTTCGAGGCGAACGGTCACACCGTGGTGCCGTCCGCTCCGCTGCCCGCCATCAGCGATCCGAACCTGTTGTTCGTCAACGCCGGCATGGTGCAGTTCGTCCCCTACTTCCTGGGGCAGCAGACCCCGCCGTACCGGCGGGCGGTCAGTGTGCAGAAGTGTCTGCGTACGCCGGACATCGACGAGGTCGGCAAGACCAGCCGGCACGGCACGTTCTTCCAGATGAACGGCAACTTCTCCTTCGGCGACTACTTCAAGTCCGGGGCGATCCCGCTGGCCTGGGACCTGGTCACCAAGCCGGTCGCCGAGGGCGGCTACGGGCTGGACCCGGAGCGGATCTGGCCGACGGTCTACCTCGACGACGACGACGCGTTCGAGATCTGGCGGTCGGTGGGGGTGCCGGCCGAGCGGATCGTCCGCCGGGGCAAGGCGGACAACTTCTGGTCGATGGGCATCCCCGGCCCGTGCGGGCCCTGCTCCGAGCTGTTCTACGACCGGGGCCCGGAGTACGGCCGCGAGGGTGGTCCGGCGGTCGACGAGGACCGTTACATGGAGTTCTGGAACCTGGTCTTCATGCAGTACGAGCGGGGTCCGGGCAGCGGGAAGGAAGATTTCCCGATCCTGGGTGACCTGCCGGCGCAGAACATCGACACCGGCATGGGCCTGGAGCGGATGGCCTCGATCCTCCAGGGCGTCGACAACCTGTACGAGATCGACGAGGTGCGGCCGATCCTGGACCGGGCCGCCGAGCTGACCGGCAAGCGGTACGGCGCGCACTCCGGGCACGTGGCCAGCGAGTCGCACCCGGACGACGTACGGCTGCGGGTGGTCGCCGACCACGTGCGCACCGCGCTGATGTTGATCGGTGACGGGGTCACCCCGAGCAACGAGGGGCGTGGCTACGTGCTGCGCCGGATCATGCGGCGGGCGATCCGGGCGGTGCGGTTGCTGGGCTGGCAGGAGCGGGCGCTGCCGGAGCTGCTGCCGGTGGCCCGGGACTGCATGTCCCCGTCGTACCCGGAGCTGGCCCAGGAGTTCGACCGGATCTCCCAGTACGCGTACGCCGAGGAGGACGCCTTCCTGTCCACGCTGCGGGCCGGCACCACGATCCTGGACACCGCGATCGCGGAGACCCGGGCGGCGGGGAAGCCGGCGCTCTCCGGCGACAAGGCGTTCCAGCTGCACGACACCTACGGCTTCCCGATCGACCTGACCCTGGAGATCGCCGCCGAGCAGGGCCTCCAGGTCGACGCCGAGGGCTTCCGCCGGCTGATGGCCGACCAGCGCAACCGGGCCAAGGCCGACGCGCAGGCCCGCAAGACCGGGCACACCGACGTGTCGGCGTACCGGTCGGTGCGCGACGACGGCGGCGCGGTGGAGTTCACAGGCTACACCGAGCTGACCCGGGAGTCCCGGGTCCGGGCGCTGCTCAGCGGTGGCGCGACGGTCGGCGCGGCGGTCGAGGGGGACACCGTCGAGCTGGTGCTCGACACCACCCCGTTCTACGCCGAGGGCGGCGGCCAGCAGCCCGACCAGGGGCTGATCACCGTCGGTGGCGGCCAGGTCGAGGTCTTCGACGTGCAGCAGCCGGTGCCGGGGCTGATCGTGCACCGGGCGAAGGTGGTCCGGGGTGAGGTGCGAGCCGGGGAGACCGGCTACGCGGAGATCGACGTGACCCGACGGCGGGCGATCTCCCGGTCGCACACCGCGACCCACCTGGTGCACCAGACCATGCGTAACTTCCTCGGCGAGTCGGCCACCCAGGCGGGTTCGTTGAACGCGCCGGGTCGGCTGCGGTTCGACTTCAACACCCCGACCGGGGTGTCGCCGAGCGTGCTGCACGACGTGGAGCAGCAGGTCAACGAGGTGCTGCTGGCCGATCTCGAGGTCAACGCCTTCATCACCACCCAGGAGGAGGCGCGGCGGATCGGCGCGATGGCGCTGTTCGGCGAGAAGTACGGCGAGCGGGTCCGGGTCGTCGAGGTCGGCGACTACGCCCGGGAGCTGTGCGGCGGCACCCACGTGGCCCGCTCGGCCCAGCTCGGTTTGGTGAAGATCCTCTCCGAGGCGTCGGTGGGTTCCGGGGTACGCCGGATCGAGGCGCTGGTCGGCATGGACGCGTTCGGCTTCCTGGCCCGCGAGCACCTGCTGGTCTCCCGGCTGGCGGAGCTGTTCCGGGTGCCCGGTGAGCAGGTCGCCGACCGGGTGGAGCAGACCGTCACCCAGCTGCGCGACGCCGAGAAGGAGTTGGAGAAGCTCCGCGCCCAGTTGGTGCTGGGCGGGGCGGCGGCGCTGGCCGGGCAGGCGAAGGACGTCCGCGGGGTGGCGTACGTCGGCACCGAGGCGCCCGAGGGCGCGGCCGGCAACGACGTGCGGACCCTGGCCCAGGAGATCCGCGGCAAGATCGACCCGGCGCGGCCGGCGGTGGTCGCCGTGGCGGCCCGATCGAACGGCAAGGCATCCCTGGTGGTGGCCGTGAACGCGGCGGCCCGGGGACGCGGCCTGGCGGCGAACGACCTGGTGAAGGCGGCCTTCTCCGGTCGGGGTGGCGGCAGCCCGGACGTCGCGCAGGGTGGTGGCCTGCCCGCCGCCGAGGCGCCGAAGCTGCTGCTCACGGTCGAGAAGGCGATCGCCGACGCGTGACGGGGAAGCCAGTGGGCCAGGGCGGACCGACGCGGTCCGCCCTGGCTCGTCACAGTGGGGACATGACCCGCCATGGGTGAGTTGTCGCGCGGGGTCCGGTTGGGCGTCGACGTCGGTCAGGTCCGGGTGGGGGTGGCCCGGTCCGATCCGCACGGGGTGCTGGCCACCCCGCTGGTCACCCTGGCCCGGGACCTGACCACCGGCCCGGACGCGGTGCCGAGCGATCTCACCGAACTGGCCCACCTCATCGCCGAGCACGAGGCCGTCGAGGTCGTCGTCGGCCTTCCGGTCAACCTCGCCGGCAAACTCGGCCCCGCCGCCCAGCACGTGTCGGCGTACGCCAACCGGCTGGCCGAGGTGATAGCGCCGGTTCCGGTGACGCTCACCGACGAGAGGATGTCAACGGTCGTCGCGTCTCGTAGGCTTGCCGAGCGGGGCGTCCGGGGAAAGCGCCAACGCGCGGTGGTGGACCAGGCCGCCGCGGTCGAGATCCTGCAGAGCTGGCTGGAAGCGCAGCGGAGGCGGACGGAATGATCGACGATCTGGACCTCGGGTTCGACGAGCAGGAGAGGGGGGAGAAGGGCCGACACCGGCGTGGCTTCGTCAACCGACGCAACGGCAAGTCGGGCGGCGGCAAGTCGGGCGGCGGGCCCGGCAAGACCATCTTCGCTCTGCTGATGGCCCTGGTGCTGCTGGGCGGCATCGGTGGCGGTGCCTTCTACGGCTTCGACCGGGTCCGTAGCCACTTCGTCACGCCGGACTTCGACGGTCCGGGCACCGGTGAGGCGCTGGTCGACGTCAAGCAGGGCGACACGGCCACCGACATCGGCAACTCCCTCTACGACGCCGGTGTGGTCAAGAGCACCAAGGCCTTCGTCGAGGCGGCCGACGAGAACGCGCGTAGCAAGAACATCCAGGTCGGCCGGTACAAGGTCAAGAAGGAGATGCGCGCCGCCGACGCGCTCACCTTGCTGCTGGACCCCAAGAGCCGCGTGGTCAACGGGGTCACCATCCCCGAGGGCATGATCACCTTGGCGATCTACGACCTGCTCGCCAAGGAGACCAAGATCCCGGTCGGCGAGTTCAAGGCCGCCGCCAAGGACCCGGTCAAGCTGGGGGTGCCGGAGTTCTGGTTCAACCGCAAGGACGGCAAGAAGGCGGCGCGGAGTCTGGAGGGCTTCCTCTATCCGGCCACCTACGAGCTTCCGCCGAAGGCGACCGCCGCGCAGATCCTGTCGATGATGGTGGAGAAGTTCCTCGACGTCACCGGGGAGATGAAGTTCGTCGAGACGGTGGAGGCCGACCGGGGCATCTCGCCGTACGAGGCGTTGATCACGGCCTCCATCGCGCAGGCCGAGTCGGTGAACCACGTGGACATGCCGAAGGTGGCCCGGGTGATCTACAACCGGGTCTACGCGGAGAAGATCGGCTGTAAATGTCTCGGAATTGACAGCGGGATCAACTACTGGCTCCGCTTGCAAGGCAAGGATCCGAAGGATTCTGATGATCTTAAACAGAGTGAAATCAACGACCCTAAAAATCCCTACAACACCCACGATGTTTCCGGTCTTCCGATTACGCCCATCAGCAACCCAGGTGAGGACGCCCTCAAGGGTGCCATGAACGCACCCCCAGGCGATTGGATTTACTTCATGACCACGGACAAAAAGGGCACCATGGGCTATGGGTCCAATGACGCCGATTACCTGCAGTTGCGGCGCACAATGTGCCGAAATGGCGTACTTTCAGGCGAGAACTGCAGATAGCGGTGCCTTAAGTTCTTGTCAACGTGCGGGTGTTGGCTGTTCTAGGCGTTGAGCTGTTGCGGCCCTGCTGTCCGTAGGGTGCATGCATGTTGCGGTCAGGGCTTTCCGGATGAAATGGGGGGCTTCCATACTCTTGGGTATCTATGTTAAATGAACCGCTTCGAGCTATAGGAGGTGGTCATGAAGAAGACCAGAGTGACGGGGCGGGTCGTAAGCGTCGCGGGCATCTCACTGCTTTTGATCGCGGGGGCGGCTGCTCCTGCGCAGGCTGCGACTCTGTCTACAACCGGCGCCAGTGGTCGGTATACTTATTACCAGAACGGCCTGTGGGAACTTTTCGCCACCGACACTCTTAGTGATGGTCACTGTGCGCAGTGGCAGGAGCGACCTTCCGGTGGATCCTGGACGTGGGTGGGCGACTCGGTCTGTAGTAGTTCCGAGCAGGGGGTTGCCTGGCTTGCGCGATCCACTTACGATATCAGGATCTGTCGGACTGGCGTTGGTAATTGCTCGGCCTCGGTCAAGCTCTGAGACCTTCGTAGATCGATGCTGAGTGGAGGGAGCTGCCGGTGAGGGCGGCGGTACTCGGCCGGCCGATCGCGCACTCCCTCTCCCCGGTGATCCACAACGCCGGTTACGCCGCCGCCGGGCTCGACGGTTGGTCGTACACCCGGATCGAGTGCGACGCCGAGGAGCTGCCGGCCCTGGTCGCCGGCCTGGGCCCGGAGTGGGCCGGGCTCTCGGTGACCATGCCCGGCAAGGAGGCGGCGCTCGCGGTGGCCGACCGGGCGTCGCCGGTCGCCGCCGCCGTCGGCGCGGCCAACACGCTGGTACGTCGTCCCGACGGCTCCTGGTACGCCGACAACACCGACGTCACCGGCATGGTGGCCGTGCTGACCTCGGCCGGGGTGCTCCCCGGGGCCGCCGTCACGGTGCTCGGCGCCGGGGGCACCGCGCGGGCCGCCCTCGCCGCCGCCGCCCGGCTCGGCGCGACCGAGGTGACCGTGGTGGCCCGCCGCCCGGCGGCCGTGGCGCAGCTGGGGCCGGTGGCGGCGGCGGTCGGGGTGGAACTGGTCGCGGTGGACTGGTCCGACGCCGCCGCGCACACCCACGCCGACCTGGTCGTCTCCACCGTGCCGAAGGGGGTCGCCGACCTGTTGGCGGCCGAGGTCGACTGGGGACCGTCCACGGTGCTCTTCGACGCGTTGTACGACCCGTGGCCGACCCCGCTGGCCGCCTCGGCGCTGGCAGCCGGTCGCCGGGTGGTCTCCGGGCTGGATCTGCTGCTGGCCCAAGCCGTCGGCCAGTTCACGCAGTTCACCGGGGTACCGGCACCGGTGGACGCGATGCGCGCGGCCCTGGTCGGGGCGCGTCGTTGACCCGCGCGGCCCTGGTCGGGGCGCGCTGCTGACCCGACCGTGGGCCGCCGCTGACCCGTCAGTCATTGTCGGTCGCTGACCCGCGACCTGCATCGCCGACTTTCCGGTCAATCAGGCGTAACCTCGGGAAGCCGGCATTCGTCTGCTGGCCGGCGAAAAGCAACCCCTTCTCTCTTATGCTTTGGTTAAGTCGTGTCGGCACTTCGATTTCGAACCTGCCACATCCACCCGTGGTCGATACGCTGCTGCCGGTAATCGTCGCCCACCCGGGGAGTGTTCCTTGAGCAGGCACGGAATCCACCGCGCCCTTCCGGCCATCAGTGGCCGACGCAAGGCCGTCGTCCTGAGTGTCCTCAGTGTCACCGCGGTCGGCGCCATCGTGGCCACGATGATGCCGCTGGTCGCCGCCGAGGTGCCGCCGATCGTGCTCTCTGCCGTCGCGGACACCACGGTCACCCAGGTCCCGCAGGACGGTGACAACGGGATCAAGACCACCCTGGCGAGCTGCCCGCAGCTCTGTGACGGCAACCGCGTCGGCCAGCGGGACGCCGTGCTGGAGTTCCAGGTGCGCGGCCTGCCCGCCGACGCGACCGACGTCAAGGCGTCGCTGCGGGTGTACGCCTGGCAGCAGTTCTCCTCCCGGATCCGGGCCCACGCCGCCCAGGGCACCGCCGTGGGGACCGGGGCGTGGCACCGACGGCCCGTCCTCGGCCCGGAGCTGGCCGCCGTCGACCGGGTCACCCAGGGCTACAACGAGTGGGACGTCTCCGGCGCGGTCAAGGGCAACGGCCAGGTCACTCTCGCGTTGACCCAGGAGACCTGGAACACCCGGATCTACTGGGCGTCCCGGGAGAACTCCAAGGCCGCGATCCGGCCCAGCCTGGTGGTGACCTACCGCCGCGGCGGACGGCTGCCCACCCGGCCGCCGGTCACCACGGTGCCGCCGACCACCGCCGCCCCGACGCCGTCGCCGACCCGTACGGTGACGCCGACGCCGACCCGGACGGTCAGCCCGCCCGCGCCGACCACGGTCGCGCCGAGCCCGACGCCGACGGTCCGGCCCAGCACCGACGTGCCTGGTTGGCGGCTGGTCTGGTCCGACGAGTTCACCGGGCCGACCGTCGACCTGAACCGGTGGAACCTGCGCGACAACGAGGGCCGCGACATCGACCGGGGCTGCAACGTCGACGACCCGGACAACACCTTCGTCTCCGGTGGGGTGCTGACCCTGCGGGCGCAACGGGAGACCGCGGTGTGCAGCTCGCAGACCCGGCAGTACACCCAGAGCTACCTGGACACCATCGGCAAGGCGTCGTTCACGTACGGCCGTTTCGAGATGCGGGCGAAGTCGCCCAACGGGCCGGCCGACTCCAAGGGCCTGTGGCCGGCGTTCTGGCTGCGCCCCGACGACGGTGGCAAGGGTGAGATCGACGTGGTGGAGCTGCCCGGCGGCGGGTCCTACTACGAGGCCGCCACCCAGGCGATCTTCTACGACTACACGCCGGTCAAGCAGGACCAGCGCTGGGACTTCCCGACCGGCCACCCGGGTGACGGCTTCCACACGTACACCACGGAGTGGGAGCCGGGGGTGATCCGCTGGTACATCGACGGCCGGCAGGTCTGGCAGCGTGACCGCAGCACCACCCCGTGGTTCGACGAGGCCTTCAACAAGCCGTTCAACCTGCGGCTGAACTTCCAGGTCGGCGGCTGGCTGGGTGACCCCGACGCGGCCACCCGCTTCCCGGCCGACTTCCGGGTCGACTACGTGCGCGTCTGGCAACGCTGAGCCGGACCAGGCACCGTACGCCGCCCGGCGGGCCCCGGCCCGCCGGGCGGCTGTTTGTCCACTGCCCCTATCGTGTCCGCCAGCGCGCGGCGGTCGGGCGGGACAGGTGGAGGGCATGACGGTGGTGACAGACCCCCGGACCCGGCAGGACGGGCTGGGCTGGGTGACCCGGGCGATCTTCGGCGACCCCCGGCTGTGGCTCGGCGTCGCGGCCGACCCGGCCCCGGTTCCCGACGGCCACCGCCCCGCCGTCCGGTACGCCGTGGTGCCCTCGGTCGAGCGGGCCAGGTTCCTGCTCCCGCTGGTCTCCCGTCGGGTCGGCGCGGCGTCGACCCTGGCGTACAACGCGCTGCGACCGCCCCGGGTACGGGCCAACCGGCTGGTGGTCGGTGTGCTGGCCGGGCTCGGGGCGACCGGGCTGGCCCGGATGCCGGTGCTGACCGTGGCGGTGCCTGTCGACGGCGACCCGGCCGAACTGCTGCTCGCCGAGCACCTGGGCCGGCTGCAGGGGCGGGCGTTGCACGCCGCGATCGGCATCCGCCCGCCCGACCCGCACCACAAGCCGACGTTGCAGCTCTTCGACGACCGGGGCGTCGCGCGGGCGTACGCGAAGATCGGGTGGAACGACGCGACTCGGGCGATGGTCCGCGCGGAGGCCGCCGCACTGCGGGAGCTGCCCCGCGACGGCGGTGACTTTCCGGACGTGCCCCGGCTGCTGCGCGAGGTGAGCTGGGGCGAGCTGGCGGTGACCCTGGTCGAGCCGATGCCGGCGCGGGTGCGCCGACTGCGCCACCCGCACCGGCCGGAGGTGGCCGCGATGCTGGCGGTGGCCCGGCGCGGCGGGCCGGCGGGAACGCCCCGCCCGTTGCGTGGTTCGGCGTTCCTGGCCGCCCTGACCGCGCGGGCCGCCACCGCCGGCGGTCCGGTGGTCGCGGCGTTGGCCGCCCTCACCGAGCGGGACGGCGACCGGTTGGTGGAGTTCGGTCACTGGCACGGCGACTGGGTGCCGTGGAACCTCGGCCGTCACCGGGGGCGGTTGGTCGCCTGGGACTGGGAGAACAGCGGCACCGACCGGCCGGTCGGGTTCGACCTCGCCCACCAGGGGTTCCAGAGTGCGCTGTCGCTGCACGGCCGGGACGTGGCGGGGGCGACCGGGGAGCTGGTCGAGGTGCTGGACCGGTACGGCGCGGCGTTCGGCCTGGACCCTGCCGGGCGTCGACTCGTCGCCGATGCCTATCTCGTCGAGCTGTGGTTGCGCACGGCGGAACTCGCCGCCGGTGGGGGCGGTTGGAGTGACAAGCTGCACCCCGCGCTGCTGCACACCCTCGCCGACCGGCTGGGCTCACCCCGCCCCTGACCGGCGGTTTCTCCCGCTGACTGGGAACAAGTGTCGGGGTCCCGACCGGAAAAACGGGGAAAAGCCACACTGCCGTCATCGCCGCTACCCGTCGCGCTCACGTTCCACTAGGGTGACCCCACTCGATCACCACAGGCCGGCGACGGCGTGGTCGGTCCGACCCGGGACGGTGTGGGGACCTCGTCCGGGGCGCAGGGTGTGGGAGGTCCGGCCGGCGGCCGGCACAATCAGGGAGCACGATGGGATCGTCACGCGTCATTCGGCTCGGGGTGGACTGCGCCCCGGGCATCGACGGACCGGACGGCGGTGACCGGCGGTGACCCTCGTCTACGGGCTCGCCGTGTTGGCCGTGCTGGTGCCGCTGGTGACCGTTCCGGTGCTGGCGTCCCGGTGGGCCTCGGCCGTCGACACGGGCCGGACGGCCGAACGGGTGCGGGTCGCCCTCGCCGGGCTGACCGCCGCGTTCGGCCGGGTCGGCGCGGCCCTGGTGGTGCTGCTGGCCGGCTCGGCCGCGATCATCACCGTCTGCTGGCCGCTCGGTGAGGCGATCTCCCGGCTCGAACCCCACGTCGACCACCCGGTCTTCGACTACGTGCACGCCCGCCGGGTCGACGCCTGGGCAGACGTCAACCTGTTCATCTCCCCGATCGGTGACCGCTACCCGCTCAAGTGGGTGACCGTGGTGGCCGCGATCTTCTTCGCCGTCGCCTGGCGTCGTCGCCGTTGGTGGATTCCACTGGTGGCGATGCCGTTGCAGTTCGTCGTCGAGCAGTACACCCAGGAGATCCTCAAGGTGGTCGTCGACCGGGGCCACCCGCCGACCGACCTGGGCACCTACCCCTCCGGCGGCTGCGCCCGGGTGCTGATGACCTTCGGCACCGTCCTGGTGCTGGCCGCGCTGACCTGGCGGCTTCCGCGCCGGGTGCTGATCGGCCTGGTCACGGCCCTGGCGGTGCTGGTCTCGGTGGAGGGATACACCCGCATCTACGCCGAGAAGCACTGGCTCACCGACGTCTTCGGCGGGTGGTTCTTCGGCACCCTGCTGACCGGCGTGATGGTGCTCGCCGTGCTGGTCGCCGACGGTCGGGTCCGCCCACCGGCCGAGCCGGTCGCCGCCCCCGACGACCGGGTGCTGACCGGTACCTGAACCCTCCCCGTCCGCACCGGCGTGACCCCTCCCCGCGCCGGTGCGGACCCGGCCCCCACCACTCCTCGAACGGAAGTTGGGCCACCGACGTGACCACCCTCCTCGTCGCCTCCACCGGTGGGCACCTCGCCGAGCTGCACGACCTGCTGCCCCGGCTCGGGGTGCAGGACGATTGCGTCTGGGCGACGTTCGACTCCCCGCAGAGCCGCTCGCTGCTCGACGGTCACGAGGTCATCCATGTGCCGCCGGCCACCACCCGGGATCCGGTGGGCGCGCTGCGCGATCTGCTGGCCGCCCGCCGGGTGCTCTGCGGCGGACGGTTCCGTCGGGTGATCAGCACCGGCGCCAGCGTCGCCATGTCGTTCTTCCTGCCCGCCGCCCGGCACGGCCTGGACTGCCACTACATCGAGAGCGCCACCCGGACCGAGGGCCCGTCGTTGACCGGTCGGCTGGTCGCCCGGGTGCCCCGGACCCGGCTCTACACCCAGTACCCGGGTTGGGCGGACGGCCGTTGGCGCTACGGCGGCTCCATCTTCGACGGTTACCTGGCCGCACCCGCCACCCCGCGCCCGGTCTCCCGGATCGTGGTGACCCTCGGCACCCAGGACCGGTTCGGATTTCCGCGCCTGCTGCAACGCCTGGTCGACGTGGTGCCCGCCGAGGCGGAGGTGCTCTGGCAGGTCGGGTCGACCCGGATCCCGCGGATGCCGGCCGGGGCCCGCCAGCAGGTGCCCCACGCGGAGATGCAGCAGGCCATGCGGGAAGCCGACGTGATCGTCACCCACGCCGGGGTGGGTTCGGCGCTGGCCGCGATGCGGGCCGGGCGCCGGGCCGTCTACGTGCCGCGCCGGGCCCGGCACGGCGAGCACGTCGACGACCACCAGGTCGAGATGGCCCGCGAACTCGACCGGCGGGGACTGGTGCTGGCCCGGGAGGCCGACGCCGTCACCACGGACGACCTGGTCCGGGCGGCCTCCTGGACGGTCGCCAGCACCGGGACGGTCCCGCCGTTCCGGTGGGAGGAACAGGCATGAGGCCAGCCGGGACCGGCAGCCCGGTGTCAGGCTCCCCCGGTCGATGCGCGATTCTCGTCCTCCGTGGGTCGTCCGGACGCGACCCGTACGGCAGGACCGGACCGAGCCGGTGGTCGAGCGGGCCGGTTCGGTCGATGGTGGGAAATGTCCGGGCAGAGCAAGCTACGCACGATCTCACTTCATCTTTGGGGGCGCCAGTGCTTCACAGAACGTCTCGACCGGTGTGGCGGCGGTGGTTCGCCGCGCTCGCCGTACCGGTGCTCGCGGTCGGCCTGTTGGCCGCGCCCGCCCGTGCGGCGAACCTCACGCCGGTCACCAGCACCCTCACCTCGGCGGACCCGGCGGACAACATCCCGCACGCGCAGAACGGTGACACCAAGGCATTCGCCGAGATCGGGAACACCGTCTACGTCGGGGGCTCGTTCACCTCGGTCAAGGCCGCCGGGGCGGCGAGCTGGACCACCCGCAACTACCTGTTCGCCTACGACCGGGCCAGTGGCGCGCTCAAGGCGGACTTCACCCCGACGCTGGACGGCGCGGTGCACGCCCTCGCGGCGAGCCCCGACGGCAAGCTCATCGTCGGTGGCGCGTTCGTGAACGTGAACGGCGTCAGCCGCAAGAACCTCGTCGAGCTGGACCCGAGCACCGGCGCGACGGTCACCGGCTGGGTCGGCCGCAGCGACGGCGGCCTGGTCCGGCGGACCATCGTCGTCGGCAACAAGCTCTACATCGCCGGCGCGTTCCACTGGGTCAACGGCACCCAGCACTCGCTGCTCGCCCGGCTCGACGCGACCACCGGCGCGATCGACCCGACCTTCCAGATCGACGCCAGCGTCGCCCGCGCGAGCAGCGAGCTGGTCTGGGGCCTCGCCGTCGCACCCGACGGCAAGACCCTGGTCGCGGTGGGCAACTTCACCGAGGTCAACGGCCAGTCCCGCAACCAGGTGGTGGTCGTCGACCTGGACGGCACCCCGGCGGTCGCGGACTGGAGCACCCAGCGCTACGTGGCCCCGTGCTACAGCGCGTCGTTCCCGTTCTACGCCCGGGACGTCGACTTCTCCGACGACGGCACGTACTTCGTGATCATCGCCGACGGTGGCCGGGGTGACGGGGCGTACTGCGACGCCATCGCCCGCTTCGAGACCGCCGACCGGGGCTCCGCGCTGGACGCCACCTGGGTCAACTACACCGGCACCGACTCGGTGACCTCCGTCGAGGTGGCCGACAACGTGGTCTACGTGGGTGGTCACTTCCGCTGGCTGAGCAACGCCAACGGCAACGACTCGGCCGGCTCCGGTGCGATCAACCGGTTCGGCCTGGGCGCGCTGGACCCGATCAACGGCCTGCCGCTGACCTGGAACCCGACCCGTTCGGGCGCCCCGACGGGCACCACCACTTGGGGCCCGATCATGTGGGAGCTGTGGCGGGGCAGCAACGGCCTGCTGGCCGGCTTCGACTCCGACGGTCTGGGCAACGAGTACCACGGCCGGATGGGCCTGTTCCCGCTCGCCGGTGGCCGTACCGTCGCGGCGACCAACGCGCCCTCCGCGTCGTCCGGCTTCCTGTACGTCGGGACCGCCAACGGCCAGGCCACCAAGGTGCCGTTCAACGGCAGCACGCTGGGCACGCCGGTGAGCAGCAGCCAGCCGAACCTCACCTCGGCCGGCGCGGCGTTCTCGATCGGCAACAAGCTCTACTGGTCGAAGACCGACGCGACCGCGCCGAGCGGCAGCTACCTGGACGTGTCGATCTTCTCGGGCGGCTCGGTGGGCGCGCCCTGGATCAGCAGTGGGTACAACAACTGGTTCAACGCGGCGACGATGAGCGGGGCGTTCTACCTCAACGGCCGGATGTACTACACCAAGGCCGGCACCAACAAACTGTTCTACCGTTACCTGGAGCCGGACGGCTACATCGTGGGCTGCACCGAGTTCACCCTGCCGAGCGCGGGTCTGAACTGGGGCAACGTGCGCGGGATGGCCTGGGTCAACGGCAAGATCGTCTACGGCAACACGCACGGCGCGCTGAGTGCGGTGCCGTTCGACGAGACCGCCGTCGACGGTGCCGCCTCGGTCGAGCTCGCGCCGGCCAGCACCGACGTGACGTGGTCGAGCAAGACGCTGTTCTTCGCCACCTCCTGATCCGCACCCGATCCGGGCGGTCCGTCGGTGTCTCCGGACACCGGCGGACCGCCCGTACCGTAGGGGACCGGTCGGCTGTCGACCACAGGTGAACGGTCAGCGACAATGGGACGACCAGCGGCTCGCACCGGGGCCGTCGTCCGGCCCGCGCCGACCTGCCCACCCCCCGCATCGCAAGAGGACCTGACTGATGGACGTGACCGACGTCACTCCCGCCCGGCAGCGCCCGGTCGGCCTGGCCGAATTGGCCCGTATCCCGGTGCGGCGTTGGCGCACGGTGCTCGCCGCCACCGGGTTGGTGGTGCTGCTGGCGGCCGCCTACCTGCTGGTCTTCCCCGCGACCTACACCGCGACCACGGCCGTGGTGGTCCGCCCGGTGGTCACCGACCCGTTCTCGGTGCCCTCCGGCGGCGCCGACCGGGCGGTCAACATGACCGCCGAGAGTGGGATCGCCACCAGCAACGACGTCATCGACAAGGTCGCCTCGATCACCGGCCGGGACACCACCGACGTGGCCGACGCGCTCACCGTGGAGACGCCGGTCGGCGGCCAGGTGATGCGCTTCAGCTACGCCGGGCACAGCGAGGCCGAGGCGGTGGACGGTGCGAACGGTGCGGCCGAGTCGTACCTGGAACTGCGCAAGGGCATGTACGAGAACCAGCGCGCCGCCGTGCTCAAGTCGTACGACGACACCATCGCCCTGGTCACCACCCAGCGCACCACCACCCAGCGGTCGCTGCCGGCCAACCAGGGCTCGTCCAACCCGTCGCCGCGGACCAGCGCCCTGCTGGACCAGCTGCGAGCGCTCAACGACCAGCTCGCCACCCTCGCCGAGCAGCGTTCCAAGATCGGTTCGGCCGACCTCAGCCCCGGTTCGGTCACCAGCGCCGCTCGGGCGCCCGTGCCGTCCAGCCGGGACGCCGCCCCGCTGATCCTGGTCGCCGGGCTGCTCGGCGGCCTGCTGGTCGGCGGGTTGATCGCCTTCGTCCGGGAGTCCATGGACCGTCGGGTGCGCACCGCCAGCGAGGCGTCCGCGCTGGTCGGCGCCCCGCTGCTGGGCACCGTCGGGCGGGACGGCTCCGGTCGGCTCTCCGACACCGACCTGCGCTACCTGGTGCTGGCCCTAAGCCGCTGGGTGGACGGGCCGAAGCCGCTGCCGCTGGTCCTGCTCTCCACCGCCGCCGACGAGCGGCGCGAACAGGTCACCGCCGGGGTCGCCGCGGCGCTCGCCCAGGCCGGGCAGGAGGTACGCCTGGGTGTCGCCCCGGAGAGTCGGGACCGGATCCGGTCACTGCTCACCGAAGCCCAGCGCCGGCACCCGGCCGTCGAGTCGACCCGTCCCCGGGTGCCCCGCCCCCGGCCGATGCCCAGCGGCGTGCCGACCCCGGCCCCGGCGGTTCCCGCCCCGGCACCGGCGGGCAACCCGGAAGACACCATGATCATCCAGCCGGTCCGCAAGCCCCGGCCGTTCCCCACCGAGGACCCGAAGAACGGCGGGGTCTACCGGTCCACCACCACCACCTCGGCGGACAAGACCGAGGTCATCCCGAGGGTGCTGCCGAAGGAGACCCCCGCCGTCGACGGCGAGGAGCTGCGCATCGGCGCCGGCGGGGTGCGCCTGGTCCCGCTGGACGCCCCGGTGGCCGGCGGCGTCACCGTGATCGACGCGCCGCCCGCCCTGCACGACGAGCGGGGTGTGCGGGCCGCCCGGGAGGGTCGGGCAGTGCTGGTCGCCGCGCGGGACAAGACCCGCACCGGCCGGCTGAGCCAACTGGTGGAACGACTGCGCGCGGTCGGCGTGGAACCGGTCGGATTCGTGGTGACGGGAGAGAAGCGTGACTGAGGCTACAGCCGCTCCGCAGCACCCGCCGGTGACCGTGGTGGTGGCCACCCGGGACCGGCCCGGGTTGCTGGAACGGGCCGTCCGCGCCGTGCTCGACCAGGACTACCCCGGCCCGGTGGAGTGCGTCGTGGTCTACGACCACACCGACCTGCGCGAGCTGGCCGTCGACGTCCCGGCCGGCCGCACCCTGCGGTACGTCCACAACGCCCACCGGCAGGGCCTGCCCGGCGGCCGTAACACCGGCGTCGACGAGTCCACCGCCGAGCTGATCGCGTTCTGCGACGACGACGACTTCTGGCTGCCGGCGAAGCTGCGCCGGCAGGTGGAGCTGCTGGCACGACGCCCGGACGCCGCCGCCGCGAGCTGCGGGATCCGGCTGGAGGGTCCGGGCATCGCCAAGGAACGGCAGCTCGACCGCTCCGAGGTCGCCCTGCCCGACTTCGTCGAGGACCGGATCATGGAGGTGCACTCCAGTACCATCCTCATCCGGCGTTCCACCTGGGACGCGATCGGCCCGGTCGACGAGGAGCTGCCCGGCGGCTACGGCGAGGACTACGAGTGGCTGCTGCGGATCGCCGGGCACGGCCCGGTGGTGATCGTGCCCGAGGTGCTGGTGGTGGTCGACTGGCACGGCGGTTCGTTCTTCTTCGGCCGCTGGGCGACCATCGTCGAGGCCACCCGCTACCTGCTGGACAAGCATCCCGAGCTGGCGGGTAGCCGGACCGGCCTGGCCCGGCTGCACGGCCAGATCGCCTTCGCGCTCGCCTCCGGCCGGCGGCGTCGGGAGGCGGTGCGGGAACTCGGCCGGGTGGTCCGGCTCAACCCTCGGGAGAAGCGGGTGCTGGTGACCGTCCCGGTGGTGCTCGGGCTGCTGTCCGGGGAGCGGGTGCTCCGGCTGGCCCAGCGCCGGGGGCGGGGTGTCTGACCGGCGGCTCCGGGCGGGCGCGTCACCTTCCGGGCCTCCGCCCCTGCCCACCTGGCCGCTGCTGGCCATGTTCGGGCTGGTGCCGCTCTGGTGGGCGCTCGGCGGCTTCTACCTCGGCTGGTCGGTGTTCGGGGTGGTGCTGCTGGGCCTGCTGGTCACCCGGGGCCGGGTGGCGCTGCCCGCCGGGACCGCCTGCTGGCTGGTGCTGCTCGCCCTGGTGCTGCTCAGCTTCACCCGGCTGGACCGGGCCACCGCCTACCTCACCTCCGGGTTGCGCTTCGGCTACATGCTGACCGCGCTGATCGTCTGTGTCTACGTCTACAACCTGGTCCGGGACGGCGCCCCCTGGGACCAGGTGCTCCGTCCGCTGGGTTGGTACTGGCTGGGTGTGGTCGCGCTGGGCTGGCTGGCCGTGCTGGCACCCCGCTTCCAGCTCACCACCCCGGTGGAGATGCTGCTGCCGGGCAGCATGTCGGGGGAGCGGTTCATCCAGGCGTTGACCCACGTGCGGGCCAACGAGTTCAATCCGGTCTCGCGCGCCCCGATCTACCGGACCGCCGCGCCCTACCCGTACACCAACAACTGGGGTACGGCGTACGCCCTGCTGGTGCCGTGCGTGCTGGCGTACCTGACCTCGGTGCGTACCGGCAAGTTCCGGGTGGCGCTGATGGTGTCGTTGCCGCTGTCGATGGTGCCGGCGTTCATGACCCTCAACCGGGGCATGTTCCTCGGCCTCGGCGCGGGGCTGACCTACCTGGGCCTGCGGGCGCTGGTCCGGGGCAACGCCAAACTCATCGCCTCGATCGGCGGGCTGGTGCTGCTGGTCTGGGTGGTCAGCCTGGTGGTGCCGGTGCAGGAATTGATCAACAACCGGGTCAGCAGCACCGACACCAACGTCGACCGGATGGACCTCTACGTGCGTACCCTCCAGGCGGTCGAACGCTCGCCGCTGCTCGGGTACGGCGCGCCGAACAGCGTCGACACCACGCTCGCCGAGGAACCGCTGGGCACCCAGGGCATGGTGTGGCAGGTGCTCTACAGCCACGGCATTCCGGCCCTGATCGCCTTCCTGGCCTGGCTGGTGCTGATCGCCAAACGGTTGGCCGGGGCGGTCTCCCCGGCCGGGCAGTGGCTGAGCACCATCCCGGTGATCGCCCTCGTGGTGATCCCGGTGTACGCCTACATCGACCCGAACATGTCGGTCATCTTCTTCGCCGTCGGGGCCGGGTTGGCGGCGGTCAGCGGGCCGGTGAACCGCGCGGTGACGCTCGCGCCGGGAGTCACCGACTCCCGTCCACCGCACGCACCAAGATCGGCAACCGGCACGGCCTCGGCTGTCGGGGCGGCCTCGGCTGTTGGCGCGGCCTCGCCTGTCGGGACGGGCTCGGCTGTTGGCGCGGCCTCGGCCACCGGCACGGCCTCCGTGCCGGCGAAGGCGTCGGCCACCGTGCCGACCCAACGCACCCGCGCCACGGCCAGCGTGCCACCTCCGGCCGGCAGAGCCACTGCCGCCGTGCCGCCTCCGGCCGGCAGAGCCACTGCCGCCGTGCCGCCTCCGGCCGGCAGAGCCACCGCCGCCGTCCCGCCTCCGGCATCGGCTTCGGTTCCGGCATCGGCATCGGCATCGCCCCCGCCTTCGGCCCCGGTCCCGGCCCTGCCCCTGGCTTCGGCTCCGGCATCGCCCCCGCCTTCGGTTCCGGTTCCGGCTTCGGTTCCGGTCGGCGGGGCCCGTCCGGCTGGCGGGGTGGACGCACCGACCGTGGTGCCGCCGGCGCGGCCCGGTGGGGTGATCCCACCGACCCGGGCCACCACCCGGACCGAAGACCAGACGGGCACCGAGGGCGGCGGGGAGCAGGCATGAGGCAACCGGGCACCGGAACGGGGACCGGGACCACTCCGGCGATCCCCCGGCAGGTCGACCGCCGTGCCGCGGCGACCGGGGAGTCGGCCGGGCCGGCGGTGGCGGACGCAGCCGACGCGGCGAGCGGTTCGGGCGAGGTACGTCGCAGCGCCCGCAGCGGCGCGGTCGGGCTGGTCGGCGCGGCGGTCAACGGCGCGCTGGGCTTCCTGCTCACCGTGGTCATCGTGCGCGGCTTCGGCACCGACGGCTCCGGTGCGCTCTTCACCGCCATCGGCGTGGTCTCCATCCTGGGCGCGATCTGCTGCGCCGGTGCGGACACCGCGTTGGTCTGGGCGCTGCCCCGACGCCGGACCGGCGTCGACGGCGACGCCGCCCGACTGCTGCCGGTCGCGTTGCTGCCGGTCCTGCTGCTCAGCGGGCTCGTGGCGGCGGTGGGCGCGCTCACCGCCGACCGGCTCGCCCCGGTCTTCTTCGACGGTCCGGAGGGGTCGACGCTGCTGCGGCTGGCGTTCCTCGCGTTGCCGGCCACCGTGGCGATGACCGTGCTGCTCGCCGCGGTCCGGGCGGTCCGGCCGGTGACCGCCGTGGTCGGCATCCAGTACGTGCTGGTGCCGCTGGCCCGGCCCGTCCTGCTGCTGGCGACGGTCGCCACCGGTGCCGGGGTGGCCGTCGGGTTCGGCGGCTGGCTGCTGCCGGTGGCGCTGGCCGTGGTCGCCGCCACCGTCCTGCTGCTGCGGCCGTTCGGCCTGCTCGCGGGGGTGCGGCTGCGGCCGGACGGCACGGACTGGCGTACCCTCTGGGGATTTGCGCTGCCCCGGGCGGTGTCGGCGGCCATCGACGCCAGCAGCATGTGGGTCGGGGTGCTGCTCACCTCGGCGCTGGCCGGCGCGGACGAGTCCGGTGTCTTCGGCGCGGTCGGCCGGTACGCCCTGGCCGGACTGCTGATCATGCAGGGGTTGCGGGTGGCGGTCGCGCCCCAGCTGTCCCGACTGCTCGGGCAGGGGCGCACCGCCGACGCGGCGCTGGTCTACCGGCGGGTCACCGTCGTGATCATCCTGCTGTCCTGGCCGGCGTACCTGCTCCTCGCGGTCTTCGCGCCCGCCTTCCTCAGCCTCTTCGGCGACGGGTTCACCGCCGGGGCCACCCCGTTGGCGGTGCTCGCCGGGGCCATGCTGGTCAACTCCGGGGTGGGCATCGTGCAGACGATGCTGCTGATGAGCGGCAACAGCGCCCGGCACCTCCAGGCCACCGTGGTCGGGCTGGCGCTCACCGTCGGGCTGGGTTTCCTGCTCATCCCCGACCACGGTGCACTCGGCGCGGCGTACGCCTGGACGGCCGGGGTGGTCGCGGAGAACGTGCTGGCGGCGGTGGCCGCCCGGGTGGCGATCGGTGAGCCGCTGCTCACCCGCTCGGTGGGCTGGGCGGCGCTCGGGGCCGGCGGCGGCGCGGCCGTGGTGGCGGTGTTCAGCGCACTGGTCGCCGGCCGGGGCGTGGCCGGCCTCGTGCTGGCACTGGTGGTGCTGGTGGTCGCCGCCGCCGGGCTGCTGCTGGACGGGCGGGTCCGGCGTACGGTCCGCGCCGCCGTGACGATGCTCAGGCCGAAACCGGCATGACGATGCTCAGGCCGAGACCGGCATGACGAGAGGGAGACGATGACCATCCGCGACCGCCTCAAGGGTGTGGTCCCGCACCAGGTCACCCACCAGGTGCGCAGCTCGCTGGTCCGGTACGGCGAACGGACCAGCGACCGCCGGCCGCTGCCGGACTTCCTGATCACCGGCACCAAGCGGGGCGGCACCACCTCGCTCTGGCGTTACCTGCTGGCGCACCCCCTGGTGCCCCGGCTCTTCCCGGCCTGGAACACCAAGACGTCGCACTACTTCGAGGAGAACTGGGGTCGGGGCGAGGCGTGGTACCGCTCGCACTTCCCGACCGAGCGGCACCGCCAGGCGTTGGCCCGCCGGCACGGTGGGCCGGTGCGGGTGGGTGAGGCCGCGCCGCTGTACATGTTCCATCCGCTCGTCCCGCAGCGGGTCGCCGAGCTGCTGCCCGACGTCCGGTTGATCTTTCTGCTCCGCGACCCGGTGGAGCGGGCGTACTCGCACTGGAAGGAGCGGCGTACCGAGGGCAGGGAGCCGCTGGACTTCGCCGAGGCGCTGGCCCGCGAACAGGAGCGGACGGCGGGGGAGCGGGAGAAGCTGATCGCCGATCCGACGTACTTCAGCGAGGCGTACGACTGGTACACCTACCGGGCCCGGGGCCGCTACCTGGAGCACCTGACGCCCTGGCTGGACCGCTTCGACCGCTCCCAGCTGCTGATCCTGCCCAGCGAGACGCTGTACGCCGAGCCGGCCGCCACGTACGCCCGGGTGCTGGACTTCCTCGGCCTGCCCCCGCACCAGCTCGCCGCGTACGAGGCGCACAACCACCGGCGCAGCAGCGCCATGCCGGCGCAGGTACGGGCCGAGTTGAGCGCCCACTTCGCCCCGCACAACGCGGCGCTGGAACAGCGGTTGGGGATGCGCTTCGACTGGTCCTGAACCGCCCCTGGCAGACCGACCGGGGGACGTCGGCGTCCGCAGGGCGGGACGGGCCGGGCACGGCGTGGGGGCGGGCACCCGGCGTGACAGACTGGCCGCTGTGTTGCGTTGGCTGACTGCAGGTGAATCGCATGGTCCGGCTCTTGTCGCGGTGTTGGAGGGGGTGCCCGCCGGGGTGGCGGTGACCACCGGTGACATCGCCGGTGAGCTGGCCCGTCGACGGCTCGGCTACGGCCGGGGCGCCCGAATGGCGTTCGAGCAGGACGAGGTCGAGGCCATCGGCGGCCTGCGGCACGGCGTCACCCTGGGTAGCCCGGTCGCCATCCGGGTGGGCAACTCCGAGTGGCCGAAGTGGCAGACGGTGATGGCCGCCGACCCGGTCGACCCGGACGAGCTGGCCAGCCAGGCCCGTAACGCCCCGTTGACCCGCCCCCGGCCGGGCCACGCCGACCTGGCCGGCATGCAGAAGTACGGCCACACCGATGCCCGGCCGATCCTGGAGCGGGCCAGCGCCCGGGAGACCGCCGCCCGGGTCGCCGTCGGCACCGTGGCGAAGGCCCTGGTGAAGCAGGCCCTCGGCATCGAGATCGTGTCGCACGTGGTGGAACTCGGCTCGGTCGCCGCGAAGCCGGGCCTGCGGCCGACCCCGGAGGACGCGTCCCGGATCGACGCGGACCCGTTGCGTTGCCTCGACCCGGATGCCAGCGCCCGGATGGTCGCCGAGGTCGACGCCGCGAAGAAGGCCGCCGACACCCTCGGTGGCGTGGTCGAGGTGCTGGCGTACGGCGTGCCGCCGGGCCTGGGCAGCCATGTGCAGTGGGACCGCAAGCTCGACGCCCGGCTGGCGACCGCCTTGATGTCCATCCAGGCGATCAAGGGGGTGGAGATCGGTGACGGCTGGCAGCAGGCCCGGTCCCGGGGTTCCGAGGCGCATGACGAGATCATGCCCACCGCCACCGGGGTCCGTCGGGTCACCGACCGGGCCGGTGGCCTGGAGGGCGGCATCACCACCGGCGAGCCGGTGCGGGTCAGGGCGGCGATGAAGCCGATCTCGTCGCTGAACCGGGCGCTGGCCACGGTCGATGTCAGCACCGGGGAGCCGGCGACCGCGATCAACCAGCGCTCCGACGTCTGCGCGGTCCCCGCTGCGGCGGTGGTCGCCGAGGCGATGGTGGCGCTGGTGCTCGCCGAGGCCGCCACCGAGAAGTTCGGCGGCGACTCGGTGGCCGAGATCCGCCGCAACCTCGCCGGCTACCTCGACACCCTGGTCATCCGATGACCGCCGGGAGCCCCGCAGGAAGGTGGCTTCGGTGACGAAACCCGTCTGTGTGCTGGTGGGGGCTCCCGGCTCCGGCAAGAGCACCGTTGGCGAGGAGCTGGCCGCCCTGCTCGGGGTGGCGTTCCGGGACACCGACACCGACATCGAGGAGATGGCCGGCAAGCCGATCCCGGAGATCTTCATCGACGAGGGCGAGGCGCACTTCCGGGCCCTGGAGCGGGCCGCAGTGCTGGCGGGGTTGGCGTCACATGCCGGGGTGCTCGCCCTCGGCGGCGGTGCGATCCTCGCCGAGGAGAACCGGGCCGCGCTGGTCGGGCACACCGTGGTGCACCTGTCGGTGGAGCTTCCCGACGCGGTGAGGCGGGTCGGGCTCGGTGCCGGCCGGCCGCTGCTGTCGGTCAACCCGCGCGCCACCCTCAAGTACCTGATGGATCAGCGCCGACCGCTCTACGCGGAGGTCGCGACGGCGACGGTGGTCACCGACGACCGCCTGCCGGGGGAGATCGTCGCCGAGATCGTCGCCCTGCTCAAGCCCTGACCCCCGGCGGGGACGCGGCCGAGGCGGAACCGGCCGGAGCCGAGCGTGACCTGGTCCCGCCCCGACAAGGCCGTGCGGTCCCGCCCGTTCAGGCCGGTCCCGTGCCGAGGCGCGTGGGCGGCCCGACCGCTCAGGCCGGTACGGGTGCGCGGGCGGCCCGGTCCCGGCGTGGCGTGGGTCGCCAGGTTGCCAGCAGGGCCAGGGCGAGCAGTATCTCGGCCAGGTCGCCGACGTAGTACATCAGGGTCGCCGCCGTCCGTAACTGGGTTGTCGGGGCGGCGGCGTCGACCAGGCCCGCGTACATCAGTTGGGCGAGGGTGGCGTGGGCGGCGACGGACAGGCCGAGCACCACCAGGCGCAGGGGCACACCGGGGCGGTGTGGACCCGGGTCGGGGCCGGCGATCGCCCACGTGAAGACGTACCCGCTGACCAGGAAGTGCAGCAGGAGCAGCGGGTGCAGGCCGGGACGGGTCAGGGCGGCCCGGTACAGCGGTGTCAGGTGCAGCAGGTAGAGGCCCCCGGCGGTGAGCAGCAGCCCGGTGACCGGGTGGGTGGCCACCGCCGGGGCGGGACGGCGCAGTAGCCGCAGAGCCGCCCGGCCGACCCGGGGTCGTACCGTCCGCAGGGCCAGGGTGCCGGGTGCGCCGAGCACCAGCCCGAGCGGTGCCAGCATGCCGACCAGCAGGTGCTGCCACACGTGCCCGACCAGGTCGTGGGCGGGCAGCAGCAGGGCTACGGCGAGCAACGCCGTGCCGGTGCCGAAGCTGGCCGTCCGCCAGCTGCTCCAGCCGCCGCGGCCCGGGTCGCGGCGGCGCAGGGCGGCGGCCAGATAGCCCCAGAACATCACCAACGGTACGAGCAGCAATGGGCCGATCCCGCTCCCGTGCGGCCCGATCATCGCCGCTCGGCGCAGGTGTCCACGGTCGTGGCACCACGTCGGATCGTCCAGCCGAGGGCCACCAGGGCCGCCCCGAGCAGCAGGAAGCCGACGTCCCAAGCGGTCTGGTGCGGGCCACCGTGGACGTGGTGGATGCCGAGCAGGTGATGGTCGATCACCCCCTCGACCAGGTTGAACAGCCCCCACCCGACCAGTGCCCAGCCCCAGAGCAGGCCGGAACGCCACAACCGGCCCCGGGACCGGGTGACCCGGGCGTACAGCAGGGCCAGCCCGGTGAGCACCGCCACCCAGGTCACCACGTGGAACAGTCCGTCCCAGAGGGTGTTCATCTGCAGCCCGGGGACGGTGTCCACCGGATATGCCCTGATCCCGATGTTGTCGCTGCCGGTGCTGCTGAGCATGTGGTGCCACTGGAGCACCTGGTGCAGGACGATGCCGTCGACGAACCCGCCGAGGCCGACGCCGAGGATGGTGGCCGGCAGCCGGATGTCCGCGCCGTCGATGGTCGTGCTGGCCATGGGTTCCTCCGCCGCTCGGGCCGACCCCGTCCTCGGTGCCCGGGTCTCGTCGGGCTAAACGCCGGCCTCGTCGTCCGGTCACGCGGCCCGCGCTCTGGTCAGGCCAGCAGGTGGACAGTCGCCGTGCCGGGGACGGCGCTGGACTAGGCTGCCGGCGATGGACGAGGTGACCCGGATTCCGGTCGGCGGCGAACTGCCGTACGACGTACTGGTCGGACATGGCCTGCTGGCCGAGCTGCCCGCGTTGCTGCCCGAGGCGACGCGGGTGGCGGTGCTGCACGCGCCACCACTCAAGGAACTGGTGGAGGTGCTCGGCGAGCGGCTGGCCGCCGTGGGGATGGCCCCGCTGATGATCGAGGTGCCGGACGCCGAGGCGGGTAAGCGGGTCGAGGTGGCCGCCGACTGCTGGGACCGCCTCGGCGCGGCCGGTTTCACCCGTACCGATGCGGTGGTCGGGGTGGGCGGCGGTGCGGTGACCGACCTGGCCGGCTTCGTGGCGGCCTGCTGGTTGCGCGGGGTGCGCTGGGTGCCGGTGGCGACGTCGTTGCTCGGCATGGTCGACGCGGCGGTCGGCGGCAAGACCGGGGTCAACACGGCAGCCGGCAAGAACCTGGTGGGCGCCTTCCACCCGCCGGTCGGGGTGCTGGCCGACCTGGGCACGCTGGACAGCCTGCCATCGGCAGATCTGGCCGCCGGGATGGCCGAGGTGGTCAAGTGCGGTTTCATCGCCGACCCGGTGATCCTGGATCTGGTCGAGGCGGATCCGGCCGCCGCCGTCGATCCGACCGGGCCGGTGGTCCGGGAGCTGATCGAGCGGGCGATCCGGGTGAAGGCCGACGTGGTCTCCGGTGACCTGCGCGAGTCGAGCGTCCGGGAGGTGCTCAACTACGGTCACACCCTGGCGCACGCGATCGAGAAGGTCGAGGAGTACCGCTGGCGGCACGGGCACGCGGTCTCCGTCGGCACCGTCTACGCCGGCGCTCTCGCCCGGTTGGCGGGTCGGCTCGACGCGGCGACCGCCGAGCGGCACCGCGGGGTGCTGTCCGCGCTGGGCCTGCCGACCAGCTACCCGGCGGACGCCTGGCCGGCCCTGTTGGCGGCGATGCGGGTGGACAAGAAGGCGCGGGGCAGCCGCCTGCGCTTCGTGGTGCTGGACGGCCTGGCCCGCCCGGCGATCCTGGACGGCCCCGACGACGAACTGCTGCACGCCGCCTTCCGGGAGGTCAGCCGGTGAGCGGCCCCGACCTCCCCCGGGTGTACGTGCTCAACGGGCCGAACCTGGGCCGGCTGGGCACCCGCCAGGTCGACGTGTACGGCGTGACCAGCTATGCGGACCTGGTGACGCTCTGCGTCGAGACGGGCCGTGAACTGGGGTTGGACGTGGTGGTCCGGCAGACCGACGCGGAGCATGAGCTGCTCGGCTGGCTGCACGGCGCGGCGGACGAGGCGGCGGCGGTGGTGCTCAACCCGGCGGCCTGGTCGCACTACTCGATCGCGGTGCGGGACGCCTGTGCGTTGCTGCGGGGTCCGCTGGTCGAGGTGCACATCTCCAACATCCACGCCCGGGAGGAGTTCCGGCACCACTCGGTGGTCTCGGCGGTGGCCACCGGGGTGATCTGCGGTCTCGGTGTGGACGGCTACCGGCTGGCCCTGCGGCACCTCGCCACCCGCCTGGGCGTGGCCGGCTGACGTCCTTCGTCACTGTGCGTGACATGTGGCGATGGTCTCATCCGCCGGAACGGGCCCCGGCCGACGGCGCAGCCGCCGATTAGACGCAGCTAGTAGACTTGCCAGGTCTGTCCGCCAATTGATGATCAAGGCAGGAAATGGCATCCACCAACGACCTCAAGAACGGCCTGGTACTCAACCTCGACGGGGAGCTCTGGGCCGTCGTCGAGTTCCAGCACGTCAAGCCCGGTAAGGGTGGGGCGTTCGTCCGCACGACGCTGAAGAACGTGCTGTCCGGCAAGGTCGTCGACAAGACCTTCAACGCGGGCACCAAGGTCGAGACCGCCACCGTCGACAAGCGCACCATGCAGTACCTCTACGCCGACGGTGAGGACTACGTCTTCATGGATCTGGAGACGTTCGACCAGATCACCGTCCCCGGCGGCACCGTCGGCGAGGCCGCCAACTACCTCCTCCCCGAGGCCGAGGCGACCGTCGCCACCCACGAGGGCGTGCCGCTCTACATCGAGCTGCCGACCAGCGTGGTGCTCCAGGTCACCTACACCGAGCCGGGTCTGCAGGGCGACCGGTCGACCGGCGGCAACAAGCCGGCCACCGTCGAGACCGGCGCGACCGTGCAGGTGCCGCTCTTCATCACCACCGACGAGAAGATCAAGGTCGACACCCGCGACGGCCGTTACCTCGGCCGAGCCTGATGGCCGAGGGCCCCAAGCAGCAGATGCCGTCGCGCCGCAAGGCGCGTAAGCGGGCGCTGGACGTGCTCTTCGAGGCCGATCTGCGGGACCGGCCCCCGGTCGAGGTGCTCGCCGGCTACGTCGAGCGGATCGAGAAACCGCGCCCCGAGCACCTGGACTACGCGGTCGGTCTGGTCGAGGGGGTCGCCGCGCACCTCGACCGGATCGACGAGGTGATCGCCAGCTACGCCGAGGGCTGGACCCTGGACCGGATGCCGGCGGTCGACCGCAACCTGGCCCGGATCGCCGTCTACGAGCTGCTCTACGTCGACGAGATCGACGACGCGGTGGCGATCAGCGAGGCGGTGGAGTTGGCCCGGCAGATGTCGACCGACGACTCGCCGCGCTTCCTCAACGGCATTCTCGGCCGGATCGCCGAGTACGCCACCCGCTGACCCGGGTCGCGCACGTCCCACCAGGGCCGGGCGCGTCCCGGGACCGGACGGTCCCGGTGGCGGGGGATGGTGTGACGAGAAGGGCCCGTGCCGGACGGCACGGGCCCTTCTCGTCGGCGACCGCAGGTCAGGAGGCGAAGAACGCCCGCGGGTCGGCGACCAGCACACCGTGCTCGGTGAGCCGCTCGATCAGCCCGGACGGCGAGGCGTCGTAGACGATCGCCAGGGCACGCAGGTCGTCGGCGCGGATGGAGAGCACCCGACCGTTGTAGTCGCCGCGCTGCTGCTGGATCGCCCGGGCGTAGCGGGCGACGTAGGCGAGGTCCTCGGAGGCCTCGTCGTAGAGTCGCTCCAGGTCCAGGACGATCTTGCTGGTGGGCTCGTGCCGCACACCGCTGCCGTCGGGCAGCAGCTCCGAGACGGGAACGCGGTAGAAGTCGGCCAGCTCCGCCAGGCGGGACACGGTGACGGCCCGGTCGCCGCGCTCGTATGAGCCGACCACCACGGCCTTCCAGCGGCCGTTCGACTTCTCCTCCACCCCCTGCAGGGAAAGACCCTGCTGCTGGCGGATGGAGCGCAGGCGGGCACCCAGCGACTTGGCGTATTCAGAGGGCATTCGGACACTCCCAGTGCTGTGCTTTGGGGTTCTCCCAGCGATCGCTACGGAGCGTGACGGTACGGGGATTGCGACACGTGGTCAAGTGCTCGTGACATTCCCGTCGGAGATAGTGGGGGAGTTGTCCCTATTTCACCGTCCTGATCCGGGGATCAGTGGGTCGCGGCGAACGGCCAGGTGACCGCTGGTAACGTGGCCGCCAGCCCCGGTCGGGCCGCCCGCGACCCCACCGGACACCCCGACATCCTTTAACGACCCGTCCCGTGAGGCGGGGAAGGAGGTCCGCCGTGGCCTGCCCACCGGCTGCCCCACCGTCGCAGGAGCGACAACCCTCGGTGAAGGTGATCCTCGCCAGCGCCGACGTCCAGCGCGTCGTCGACCGGATCGCCCACCAGATCCTGGAGAAGACCCAGGGTGCCGCCGACACCGTCCTGCTCGGCATCCCCACCCGGGGCGCCCCCCTCGCCCGGCGGCTCGCCGCCCGGATCAGCACCTTCGAGGACGTCGTCGTCCCGGTCGGGGTGCTCGACATCACTCTCTACCGGGACGACCTGCGTCGACACGCCACCCGCGCGGTCGGCCCCACCCAGTTGCCGGCGGGTGGCATCGACGGCAAGCGGGTCGTCCTCGTCGACGACGTGCTCTTCTCCGGTCGTACCGTCCGGGCCGCGCTCGACGCCCTCAACGACGTCGGTCGGCCCGCCTCGGTCCAGCTCGCCGTGCTGGTCGACCGGGGTCACCGGGAGCTGCCGATCCGCGCCGACTACGTCGGCAAGAACATCCCGACCGCACTCGCCGAGAGCGTCCGGGTCACCCTCGCCGAGACCGACGGCGCCGACGAGGTCAAGCTCTACGGGGGTACGCGATGACCGCGCACGACGCGATGCGACGGTGCCCCGTGGGCGCACACGAGAGGCGGCCCCGCTCATGATCAGGCATCTGCTCTCCGGGGCCGACCTGGACGCCGACACCGCCACCCAGATCCTCGACACCGCCGCCGAGATGGCCACCGTCGCCGGCCGGGAGGTCAAGAAGCTCCCGGCGCTGCGTGGCCGGACCGTGGTCAACCTCTTCTACGAGGACTCCACCCGCACCCGGATCTCGTTCGAGGCCGCCGCCAAGCGGCTCAGCGCCGACGTGATCAACTTTTCCGCCAAGGGCTCCAGCGTCACCAAGGGCGAGAGCCTGAAGGACACCGCGCTGACGCTCCAGGCGATGGGGGCCGACGCGGTGGTCGTCCGGCACCCCGCCTCCGGCGCCCCGCACCGGCTGGCGAACTGGGTGGACGGGTCGGTGGTCAACGCCGGCGACGGCACCCACGAGCACCCCACCCAGGCGCTGCTCGACGCGTACACCATGCGGGCCCGGCTGGGTCGGCTCGCCGGCCTGCACGTGGCGATCGTCGGGGACGTGCTGCACTCCCGGGTGGCCCGCTCCAACGTCCTGCTGCTGAGCACCCTCGGTGCCAAGGTCACCCTGGTCGGCCCGCCGACGCTGATCCCGGTCGACTGGGCCGCCCGAGCGGGCGCCGCGCCGTCGGCCACCCCCGCCGTCCCGGCCGCCGTCTCCCATCCCGGCACCGACGTCTGCTACGACCTCGACGCCGTTCTTCCCGGGGTGGACGTGGTGATGATGCTGCGGGTGCAGCGGGAGCGGATGAACGACTCCTACTTCCCGTCGGCCCGCGAGTACGCCCGGCGCTACGGCCTGGACGGCCCGCGCATGCGTCGGCTGCCCGACCACGCGATCGTCATGCACCCCGGCCCGATGAACCGGGGCATGGAGATCACCCCCGAGGTCGCCGACTCACCCCGCTCCACCATCGTCGAACAGGTCGCCAACGGGGTCTCCGTGCGGATGGCCGTGCTCTACCTGCTGCTCGGAGGGAACAACCGGTGACCGCGTACCTGATCAAGAGCGTGAGCGTCATGGGCGCCGCGCCGACCGACCTGCTGATCCGCGACGGCGTCGTCGCCGAGACCGGGTCCGGGCTGACCGCCCCGGACGCCGTCGTGGTCGACGGCACCGGGCTGGTCGCCCTGCCCGGCCTGGTCGACCTGCACACCCACCTGCGCGAGCCCGGCCGGGAGGACGCCGAGACCGTGGAGTCCGGCTCCCGGGCGGCGGCGCTCGGCGGCTACACCGCGGTCTGCGCGATGGCGAACACCTCGCCGGTCGCCGACACCGCCGGCGTGGTCGAGCAGGTCTGGCGGCTCGGCCGGCAGGCCGGTCTGGTCGACGTGCAGCCGATCGGCGCGGTCACCGTCGGGCTGGCCGGCGAGCGGCTCGCCGAGCTGGGCGCGATGGCCGACTCGGCAGCCCGGGTGCGGATCTTCTCCGACGACGGGCACTGCGTCGCCGACCCGAAGTTGATGCGCCGCGCCCTGGAGTACGTCAAGGCGTTCGACGGGATCATCGCCCAGCACGCCGAGGAGCCCCGGCTCACCGAGGGCGCGCAGATGCACGAGGGCGAGGTCTCCACCCGGCTCGGGCTGACCGGCTGGCCGGCGGTCGCCGAGGAGGCGATCATCGCCCGGGACGTGCTGCTCGCCGAGCACGTCGGCAGCCGGCTGCACGTCTGCCACCTCTCCACCGCCGGCAGCGTCGAGGTGCTGCGCCAGGCCAAGGCCCGGGGGGTCCGGGTCACCGCCGAGGTCACCCCGCACCACCTGCTGCTCACCGACGAGGTCGTGAGTGGCCGCAGTGAGCTCGCCAGCCCCGCGATCGCGGACGACTGGAGCCCGGCGGCCAGCTACGACCCGGTCTTCAAGGTCAATCCGCCGCTGCGGACCGGCGCCGACGTCGCCGCGCTGCGCGCCGCGCTCGCCGAGGGCGTCATCGACATCGTCGCCACCGACCACGCGCC
The DNA here is from genome assembly GCF_044548625.1 of Micromonospora sp. NPDC051925. Classification (NCBI taxonomy): domain Bacteria; kingdom Bacillati; phylum Actinomycetota; class Actinomycetes; order Micromonosporales; family Micromonosporaceae; genus Micromonospora; species Micromonospora sp. NPDC051925. The sequence continues at coordinate 241,114 of NZ_JBIUCH010000007.1, forward strand.
GCACGCGGTGGAGGACAAGGAGTGCGAGTGGGCGTACGCCAGGCCCGGCATGCTCGGGCTGGAGACGGCGCTGTCCGTCGTGCTCGACGTGCTCGGCCCGCAGTGGGACCTGATCGCCGAGCGGATGTCGCGTACCCCGGCTCGGATCGCCGGCCTCGACGGCCACGGCCTCGCCCCCGCGCCCGGCGTGCCGGCGAACCTGACCCTGGTCGACCCGGCCGCCAGCCGAATGATCGAGCCCGCGGAGCTGGCCAGCCGTAGTCGCAACACCCCGTACGCCCGCATGACGCTGCCAGGTCGCATCGTGGCGACCTTCCTGCGCGGCGAGCCGACGGTCCTGGACGGAAAGGCTGTCAAGTGATCCGAGCGAGGAACGTAGCGAAGCGGAGTCCCGCAGTCCGGATCGGAGGAAGCGCGTGATCCGAGCGAGGAACGTAGCGAAGCGGAGTCCCGCAGTCCGGATCGAGGAGGCTCAGCATGGTGAAGCGTAGATCGGCGATCCTGGTGCTCGAGGACGGGCGCACGTTCCACGGCGAGGCGTACGGCAGTGTCGGGGAGACCTTCGGCGAGGCGGTCTTCAACACCGGCATGACCGGCTACCAGGAGACCCTGACCGACCCGTCCTACCACCGGCAGGTGGTGGTGCAGACCGCCCCGCACATCGGCAACACCGGCGTGAACACCGAGGACGACGAGTCCGGCCGGATCTGGGTCGCCGGCTACGTGGTCCGCGACCCGGCCCGGATCGGTTCCAACTGGCGGGCCGTCGGGGGGCTGGAGGACCGGCTCGGCGTCGAGGGCGTGGTCGGCATCGCCGGGGTGGACACCCGGGCACTCACCCGGCACCTGCGCGAACGCGGCGCGATGCGGGTCGGCATCTCCAGCGTCGACGACGACCCACGCGCCCTGCTGGACCGGGTCCGGCAGTCCCCGCAGATGGTCGGCGCGGACCTCTCCGCCGAGGTGACCACGGGCGAGCCGTACGTGGTGCCGGCTGACGGCCCGCACCGGTTCACCGTCGCCGCGCTGGACCTGGGCATCAAGCGCAACGTGCCGCGCCGGCTGGCCGCCCGGGGGGTCACCACCCACGTGCTGCCCGCCGGCTCCACCATCGACGACCTGCTGGCCACGGGTGCGGACGCGGTCTTCTTCTCGCCGGGCCCGGGTGACCCGGCCACCGCCGACGGGCCGGTCGCCCTCGCCCGGGAGGTGCTGAGCCGCCGGATCCCGCTGTTCGGCATCTGCTTCGGCAGCCAGATCCTCGGCCGGGCGCTCGGCTTCGGCACCTACAAGCTGGGCTACGGCCACCGGGGCATCAACCAGCCGGTGCTCGACCGGGTCACCGGAAAGGTCGAGGTGACCAGCCACAACCACGGCTTCGCGGTGGCCTGGCCGGGCCGCGAGCCGGGTGGACCGGCCGGCGCGGTCGTCCCCGACCAGGTCATCGAGACCGAGTTCGGCGGCGTGCAGGTGTCGCACGTCTGTCTCAACGACAACGTGGTCGAGGGGCTGCGGGCCGTGGACGTGCCCGCCTTCACCGTCCAGTACCACCCGGAGGCGGCAGCCGGCCCGCACGACGCCGACTACCTCTTCGACCGTTTCGCCGAGCTGATCGAGGGCCGTGGCCCCGACGGACAGCCCGGTCCGGGCCGGACCCACAGCGAGGGGCGCACGAATGCCTAAGCGGACTGATCTCAAGCACATCCTGGTGATCGGCTCCGGGCCGATCGTGATCGGGCAGGCCTGCGAGTTCGACTACTCCGGCACCCAGGCCTGCCAGGTGCTGCGCAGCGAGGGAATCCGGGTCAGCCTGGTCAACTCCAACCCGGCGACCATCATGACCGACCCGGAGTTCGCCGACGCCACCTACGTCGAGCCGATCACCCCGGAGTTCGTCGAGCTGGTCATCGCCAAGGAGCGCCCCGACGCGCTGCTGGCCACCCTGGGCGGGCAGACCGCGTTGAACACCGCGGTCGCCCTGCACGCCGCGGGCGTGCTCGACAAGTACGGCGTCGAGCTGATCGGCGCGAACATCGAGGCGATCAACCGCGGTGAGGACCGCCAGCTGTTCAAGGAGATCGTCGCCAAGGCCGGCGTACGGCTGGGACTGGCCGACCCGGACGGCCTGGTGCCCCGGTCCCGGGTCTGTCACTCGATGGACGAGGTCCGGGAGACCGTCGGGGAACTGGGCCTGCCGGTGGTGATCCGGCCGTCGTTCACCATGGGCGGCCTGGGCTCCGGCATGGCGCACACCGACGAGGACCTGACCCGGATCGCCGGTGCCGGCCTGGCCGCCAGCCCGGTGCACGAGGTGCTCATCGAGGAGAGCGTGCTCGGCTGGAAGGAGTACGAACTGGAGTTGATGCGCGACCGGCACGACAACGTGGTGGTGGTCTGCTCGATCGAGAACGTCGACCCGATGGGCGTGCACACCGGTGACAGCGTCACCGTCGCCCCGGCGATGACGCTCACCGACCGGGAGTACCAGAACCTGCGGGACCTGGGCATCGCGGTGCTGCGGGAGGTCGGGGTGGACACCGGCGGCTGCAACATCCAGTTCGCGGTCAACCCGGCCGACGGCCGGATCGTGGTGATCGAGATGAACCCCCGGGTGTCCCGCTCGTCGGCGCTGGCGTCGAAGGCCACCGGCTTCCCGATCGCCAAGATCGCCGCGAAGCTGGCCATCGGCTACACCCTCGACGAGATCCCCAACGACATCACCCGCAAGACCCCGGCGGCGTTCGAGCCGACCCTGGACTACGTGGTGGTGAAGATCCCCCGGTTCGCGTTCGAGAAGTTCCCCGGCGCGGACCCGGAGCTGACCACCACGATGAAGTCGGTCGGTGAGGCGATGAGCCTCGGGCGCAACTTCACCGAGGCGCTCAACAAGGCGATGCGCTCGATGGAAACGAAGGCCGCGGGTTTCTGGACCCAGCCCGACCCGGTCGACGCGACCAGGGAGAACACCCTCGCCGCGCTGGGGATGCCGCACGACGGCCGGCTCTACACCGTGGAGCGGGCGCTGCGGCTGGGCGCGTCGATCCCGGAGGTCGCGCGGGCGTCCGGCGGGATCGACCCGTGGTTCCTGGACCAGATCGCGAGCCTGGTCGAGCTGCGGGCCGAGATCGTGGACGCCCCGGTGCTCGACGCCGACCTGCTGCGCCGGGCCAAGCGGGCCGGGCTGTCCGACCGGCAGCTCGCCGCGCTCCGCCCGGAACTGGCCGCCGAGGACGGCATCCGCACCCTGCGGCACCGGCTCGACGTACGCCCGGTCTACAAGACGGTGGACACCTGCGCCGCCGAGTTCGAGGCGACCACCCCGTACCACTACTCGACGTACGACGCGGAGACCGAGGTCGCCCCGTCGGACCGGCCCAAGGTGCTCATCCTGGGTTCCGGGCCGAACCGGATCGGCCAGGGCATCGAGTTCGACTACTCGTGCGTGCACGCGGTACAGGCGCTGCGCAGCGCACCGCTCGACCCGGCCTCCGGCGCCGTCGGCTACGAGACGGTGATGGTCAACTGCAATCCGGAGACCGTCTCCACCGACTACGACACCGCCGACCGGCTCTACTTCGAGCCGCTGACCTTCGAGGACGTGCTGGAGGTCTGGCACGCCGAGGACTCCTCCGGCAGGGCGGCCGGCGGCCCCGGTGTGGTCGGGGTGATCGTGCAGCTCGGTGGGCAGACCCCGCTGGGGCTGGCGCAGCGGCTGAAGGACGCCGGGCTGCCGGTGGTCGGCACCTCACCCGAGTCGATCCACCTGGCCGAGGAGCGCGGCGCGTTCGGCGCGGTGCTGGCCAGGGCCGGGCTGCGCGCCCCGGCACACGGCATGGCGACCTCGTACGACGAGGCGAAGGCGATCGCCGACGAGATCGGTTACCCGGTGCTGGTGCGCCCGTCGTACGTGCTCGGCGGGCGGGGCATGGAGATCGTCTACGACGACGACACGCTGCGCGCCTACATCGGCCGGGCCACCGACATCTCCCCGGACCACCCGGTGCTGGTGGACCGGTTCCTCGACGACGCCATCGAGATCGACGTGGACGCGCTCTGCGACGCCGACGGCGAGGTCTACCTGGGTGGCGTGATGGAGCACATCGAGGAGGCCGGCATCCACTCCGGTGACTCGTCGTGCGCGCTGCCGCCGATCACGCTGGCCGGTCCGCACCTGACCGAGGTGCGCCGCTACACCGAGGCGATCGCCCGGGGGGTGGGGGTGCAGGGCCTGCTCAACGTCCAGTACGCCCTCAAGGACGACATGCTCTACGTGCTGGAGGCGAACCCGCGGGCGTCCCGGACGGTCCCGTTCGTCTCCAAGGCCACCGCGGTGCCGTTGGCGAAGGCGGCAGCCCGGATCGCGCTCGGCGCGACCATCGCCGAGCTGCGCGTCGAGGGGCTGCTCCCGGCGACCGGCGACGGCGGGGTGATGCCGCCCGACGCCCCGGTCTCGGTCAAGGAAGCGGTGCTGCCGTTCAAGCGGTTCCGCACCCCGGCCGGCAAGGGCGTCGACTCGCTGCTCGGCCCGGAGATGAAGTCCACCGGCGAGGTGATGGGCATCGACAGCAGCTTCGGGCACGCCTTCGCCAAGAGCCAGTCCGCCGCGTACGGCTCGCTGCCGATCGCCGGGAAGATCTTCGTCTCGGTGGCCAACCGGGACAAGCGCGGCATGATCTTCCCGATCAAGCGGCTGGCCGACCTGGGCTTCGAGATCGTCGCCACCGCCGGCACCGCCGAGGTGCTGCGCCGGCACGGTATCGCCTGCGAGCAGATCCGCAAGCACTACCAGGCGGGTGAGGGCGCGGACGCGGTGTCGATGATCCTCGCGGGCGACGTGGCCCTGGTGATCAACACCCCCCAGGGCTCGGGCGCGAGCGCCCGCTCGGACGGCTACGAGATCCGTAGTGCCGCCGTCACGGCCGACATCCCCTGCATCACCACCGTGCCGGGCGCGGCGGCGGCGGTGATGGGCATCGAGGCCCGCATCCGGGGCGACATGCAGGTACGCCCCCTCCAGGAACTCCACGCCGCCCTCCGAGCCACCCAATGACCCCCCACCCCCACCCCCACCCCAACCCCCCACCCCGTCCGGTGATCAAGAGGTTTTGGTCAGGGAACGGCGGGTGCGGTGACGTAAACCTCTTGATCACTGATGAAGATGCCGGCGGACCGCCGGTGGGGAGGGAGTGGGGAGTGGGGCGGTGGGCGTGGTGATGTTCGAGAAGGGGGTTCGGGGGCTGCTGTTCCGCATCGGGGGTGGGGACGCCGAGGCGGCGCACGACTGGACGTTGCGTCGATTGGCGACCCTCTCCCGGCGGCCGGCGGCGTTGGCGTTGCTGCGGGCCCGCCATCTGCACCGGGCGCCCCGGACCGTGTTCGGGGTGGAGTTCCCCAATCCGGTGGGGTTGGCGGCGGGGATGGACAAGAACGGGGTGGCCCTGCCGGCCTGGCCGGCGCTGGGGTTCGGCTTCGTCGAGGTGGGTACGGTCACCGCGCACGCCCAGCCGGGCAACCCCCGGCCGCGGCTGTTCCGGCTGCCCGACAGCGCGGCCGTGATCAACCGGATGGGCTTCAACAACGCCGGTGCGGCGGCCCTCGCCGGCCGGCTGGCCGCGCTGCCCCGCCCGCTCGGGGTGCCGCTGGGCATCTCGCTGGGCAAGTCCAAGGTGACCCCGTTGGACGAGGCGGTCGAGGACTACCTCGCCTCGTACCGGGCGTTGCGCGGGCACGGCGACTACTTCGCGGTCAACGTGTCCTCCCCGAACACCCCCGGGCTGCGGTCGTTGCAGGACCGGGCCCACCTGGACGCCCTGCTGACCGCGCTGGTGGGGGAGAAGCCGGTGCTGGTGAAGATCGCCCCGGACCTGACCGAGTCGGCCGTGGCCGAACTGCTGGAGGTCTGTCTGGCCCGAGGGGCGGCCGGGGTGATCGCCACCAACACCACCCTGGCCCGCGACGGCCTCGCCCCCGCAGACCGGGAGCGCGGCGCGCAGACCGGTGGTCTGTCCGGCCGGCCGTTGACCGGGCGGGCCCGGGAGATGGTCGCCTTCGTCCACCGGGAGACCGGCGGCCGGCTCCCGGTGATCGGCGTCGGCGGCATCCTCGACCCGGACGACGCCGCCCGGATGTTCGACGCCGGGGCCAGCCTGGTCCAGCTCTACACCGGCTTCATCTACCGGGGCCCGGCACTGGTCCGGGCCGCGGCCCGCGTCTCGACCGGGGCCGGTGAGCCGACGGGCGAGCGGGCGGTGGGCGGCCGGTGAGCCGACGGGTACGCCCGGCGTTCCCGGTCGTGCCCGTCGCCGTGCTGGTGGGGTGCGACGTCCCGGTCCCACCGTCCCGGGCCCCCGGCTGCGTCGGCAGAGCAACGGGGCCCGTGCTGACCGACGCCGTCGCCCGGCCCGCCGGCGAGCTGGCCGCGGTGACCGTGGAGCCGGTGGTGCGGGGCACCGGTCTGCGCTTCCGCCATCCGGGGCGGGACATCGGCGGCCGACCGGATGCCGCGCGCGTGGCCCGACACCCATGGGCAACCCGTTGGCCGGTGTGGTCGTCAACGCCCTCCTGTGGCTGCTACGGCCGGCGACTGGGCCGCCGGGGTGGCGCGCGGGTGGGTACGGGGCTGCGGACCGTCCTGGAGCCGCTGCGGGGGGTGCCGGGCGTGGCGGACGTCCGGGTGCGGGGCGCGTTCGGCGGGGCGCAGTTGGACCACGAGGTGGACGTGGCGGCCACGACGGCCGCCGCGATGGCCCGGAGCGGCTGCCTCCGCCCCTTGCGCGACCTGGTGCACACCGTGCGGCGGTCCCCGACCGGGGACGCGGACGTGGCCCGGAGCGAGGCCGGGATCGCCGCCGCGGTCGAGTCGGCTGAACCCGCATGGACAAGGGCCTGACCGGGACGGCGACCGCCGCCACGGTCAGTGGAGTACGAGACGAGAGGAGCATCGATGGAGACCTTCGGAACCCGGTTGCACCGGGCGGTGGCGGAGCGTGGGCCGCTCTGCGTGGGCATCGACCCGCATCCCGGGTTGCTGGCGCGCTGGGGCCTGCCGGACGACGTCGACGGGCTGGAGCGGTTCGTCCGGACCGTCGTGGAAGCGCTCGGTGACCGGGTTGCGGTGATCAAGCCCCAGTCGGCCTTCTTCGAGCGATTCGGGAGCCGCGGAGTGGCGATTCTTGAGTCAACTATCCGACAGTTGCGCGAGGCTGGCTCGCTCGTTCTCCTCGACGCCAAGCGCGGTGACATCGGTTCGACAGTCGCGGCGTACGCCTCCGCGTACCTTGATCCATCCAGCCCGCTGTATGTCGACGCGGTCACCGCGAGCCCCTACCTGGGAGTAGGTTCACTGGCGCCGATGTTCGAGTCGGCCGCCACGCACGGTGGCGGAGTGTTCGTGTTAGCGCTCACCTCGAACCCCGAAGGGGCGGCGGTGCAGCGTGCCGTCACCTCCGGCGGGCGCACCGTCGCGCAGCTTGTTATCGATGAGATTTCCCAGCTCAACAGGGGTGCCGAGCCGCTCGGGAGTTTCGGATTGGTGGTCGGCGCGACCATCGGCGACACCGGTCACGACCTGTCCCGGGTCAACGGTCCACTGCTCGCTCCGGGGCTCGGCGCACAGGGCGCGACGGCTGCGGACCTACCGGTCGTGTTCGGTTCGAGCCTGTCCGCAGTGCTGCCGTCGTACTCCCGGGAGGTGCTCGGGGCGGGCCCCGACGTCGACGCGTTGCGGGCCGCCGCGGACCGCGCGGCAGCCGACTGCCGGCACATTCTGGCTGCCCGTGACTGACTGACGGCTCGGTCACTTTACGTTGATCATCGCGCGTCCACGTTGCCGAAAGCTCCGCCGAACGCTAGTTTTCCCCGCGCTGGGAACCACGGACCCCTTTGGTTGCCAGCGACACCACGTTTCACAGAGCGGCGGTGCGTTCCGCCCGCCGCGATAGGGACCTGAGGAGAACTGGTGCCGCTCCCGTCACTGACCCCCGAGCAGCGCGCTGCCGCGCTGGAAAAGGCCGCGGAGATCCGCAAGGCCCGTGCTGAGCTGAAGGAGCAGCTCAAGCAGGGCAAGACCACCCTGGCCGTAGTCCTTGCGCGAGCCGAGTCCGACGACGTCGTCGGCAAGCTCAAGGTGTCGGCCGTGCTGCAGGCGATGCCGGGTATCGGCAAGATCCGGGCCACCCAGATCATGGAGAAGCTCAAGATCGCCGACAGCCGCCGCCTGCGTGGCCTGGGCGAGCAGCAGCGCAAGGCGCTGCTTGGAGAGTTCGCCGCCAACTGAACGCCGCAGCAGGTAGAAACAAGCGGTGAGCACGGATGACGAGGCGTGCCCGGCGGCTCGGCTCACCGTCCTGACCGGACCTTCGGGTGTCGGTCGGGGCGGTGTGGTCGAGGCGGTCCGGGCACGTTCGCCGTCCGTGTGGGTGCCGGTTCCGGTGACCACCCGGCCGCGTCGCCCCGACGAGTCCGACGGCGTCGACCGGCTCTTTCGGGAGCCGGCCGAATTCGATCGGATGATCGCCGCGGGCGAGCTGCTCGAGTGGTCCCGGGCCGGGCCGTACCGCCGGGGCACCCCGCGCGCCCCGGTGATCGACCGACTGGCGCGGGGGCGGCCGGTACTGCTCCCGTTGGACCTGCCCGGGGCGCTCGCCGTACGGGCGGCCCTGCCGGGGGCCCGTCTGGTGCTGCTGCTGCCGCCCGGACACCGTCCGGAGCCGGCCGTCATGGCCCTCGCCGGGCACACCGTCCGGCACGACCTCACCGAGCGCGCCACCGCCGAGCTGGTAGGCTTGCTCGGTTCGTCCTAATCTGGCTCCTGTCCGGCCGTAGACCCGCGGTCGAGCGGCCGGTCGCGTTCGCGCGGCCGAGCGACCAGCCGCGTTCGCGCGGACACTTCAGACGCAGAGGTATTTCGTGGGATCCATCGCCAACCCCGAGGGCATCACCAACCCGCCGATCGACGAGCTTCTCGAGAAGACCACCTCGAAGTACGCGCTGGTGATCTTCGCCGCCAAGCGTGCGCGTCAGGTCAACGCCTACTACAGCCAGCTCGGCGAGGGCCTGCTCGAGTACGTCGGCCCGCTCGTGGAGACCACCCCGCAGGAGAAGCCGCTCTCCATCGCCATGCGCGAGATCAACGCGGGCCTGCTCACCGCCGAGCCGACCGACCAGCCGTAACCCCCGTAGCCCCGATGTCCGCCGAGATCGTGCTCGGAGTCGGCGGTGGCATTGCCGCCTACAAGGCGTGCGAGCTGCTGCGACTCTTCACGGAGTCGGGTCACCGGGTCCGGGTCGTGCCGACCGCGTCGGCGCTCCGCTTCGTCGGGGCGCCGACCTGGGCGGCGCTGTCCGGCCAGCCGGTCGCCGACGACGTCTGGTCCGACGTGCACGAGGTGCCGCACGTCCGGCTCGGCCAGCGCGCCGACCTGGTGGTGGTGGCGCCGACCACGGCGGACCTGCTCGCCAAGGCCGCCCACGGCCTCGCGGACGACCTGCTCACCAACACCCTGCTCACCGCGCGCTGCCCGGTGGTGCTCGCCCCGGCGATGCACACCGAGATGTGGGAGCACCCGGCCACCGTCGCGAACGTGGCCACCCTGCGCGCCCGGGGCGTCCGGGTGATCGAGCCCGCCGTCGGTCGGCTCACCGGCGCGGACAGCGGCAAGGGGCGGCTACCCGAACCCGCCGAGATCTTCGCGGTCGCCAGCCGGGCTCTCGCCCGAGGCGTCGACGCCCCCGCCGACCTCGCCGGCCGGCACCTGGTGGTCACCGCGGGCGGCACCCGGGAACCCCTCGACCCGGTCCGGTTCCTCGGCAACCGGTCCTCCGGCAAGCAGGGCTACGCGTTCGCCCGCGCGGCCGTCGCCCGCGGCGCCCGGGTCACCCTGATCGCCGCGAACGTGTCACTGGCCGACCCGGCCGGGGTCGACCTGGTCCGGGTGGGCACCACCGAGGAGCTGCGCACGGCGACCCTGACCGCCGCCGACGACGCCGACGCGGTGGTGATGGCGGCGGCTCCGGCCGATTTCCGTCCGGCGAGCTACGCGACTGGCAAAATCAAGAAGTCGGACGACGGCAGCGCGCCGACCATCGCGCTCGTCACCAACCCCGACATCGCCGCCGAGCTGGGGCGTCGTCGCCGTCCGGAGCAGGTGCTGGTGGTGTTCGCCGCCGAGACCGGCGACGCCGAGGCCAACGGCCGGGCCAAACTGGCCCGCAAACGGGCCGACCTCGTGGTCGTCAACGAGGTCGGGGTCGACAAGGTCTTCGGCGCCGACACCAACGCGGCCACCGTGATCGGTGCGGACGGTGCCGTGCACCACCTTCCCGAGCAGGCCAAGGAGGACCTGGCCGACAGCGTCTGGGACCTCGTCCTCGCCCGGTGGCCCGCCCGGTCCTGAACGATGGATGCCGGCTCGCCCTGTCGAGAGTGGCGCACCGTGATGACTAGACTGCTGCGGAACGATTTTCTAAAGAGCTTAGGAGTGCCGTGACACGCCGCCTCTTCACGTCCGAATCGGTCACGGAAGGCCACCCGGACAAGATCGCTGACCAGATCAGCGACGGGATCCTCGACGCCCTGCTCACCCAGGACCCGCACAGCCGCGTCGCCGTCGAGACGCTGATCACCACAGGTCAGGTCCATGTCGCCGGCGAGGTGACCACCAAGGCGTACGCCGACATCCCGACCATCGTCCGGGAAACGATCCTCGGCATCGGGTACGACTCGTCGAAGAAGGGCTTCGACGGCGCCTCCTGCGGTGTCAGCGTCTCCATCGGCGCGCAGTCGCCCGACATCGCGCAGGGTGTCGACAACGCCTTCGAGCTGCGGACCGGGGCGTCGGAGAGCGCGCTGGACGCGCAGGGTGCCGGCGACCAGGGCATGATGTTCGGCTTCGCCTGCTCGGAGACGCCGGAGCTGATGCCGCTGCCGATCGCACTGGCACACCGGCTGGCCCGGCGGCTGTCCGCGGTGCGCAAGGACGGGACCATCCCGTACCTGCGGCCGGACGGCAAGACCCAGGTCACCATCGAGTACGAGGGCCTGCGCCCGGTCCGGCTGAACACCGTCGTGGTGTCCAGCCAGCACGCCGCGGACATCTCGCTGGACTCGCTGCTCACCCCGGACGTGCGTGACCACGTCATCGCCCCGGAGCTGGAGAGCCTGGGCCTGGACACCGAGGGCTACCGGCTGCTGGTCAACCCGACCGGCCGGTTCGAGATCGGTGGCCCGATGGGTGACGCCGGCCTGACCGGCCGGAAGATCATCGTCGACACCTACGGCGGGTACGCCCGGCACGGTGGCGGCGCGTTCTCCGGCAAGGACCCGTCCAAGGTGGACCGCTCCGCCGCGTACGCGATGCGCTGGGTGGCCAAGAACGTGGTCGCCGCCGGCCTGGCCGAGCGCTGCGAGGCGCAGGTCGCGTACGCGATCGGCAAGGCCCACCCGGTCAGCCTCTTCATCGAGACCTTCGGCACCGAGACCGTGCCGGTGGCCGCGATCGAGAAGGCGGTAGGCGAGGTCTTCGACCTGCGCCCGGCGGCCATCATCCGGGACCTCAACCTGCTCCGCCCGATCTACCGGCAGACCGCCGCCTACGGCCACTTCGGCCGTGAGCTGCCGGAGCTGACCTGGGAGAACACCGACCGGGCCGCCGACCTGAAGTCGGTAGCGGGAGCCTGACCGGTACCACGCCCAACGACCGGCGACCCGCGGACGGGTCGCCGGTCGCTCGGGTTTGCGTGGACGTCCCGCTGCCGCACCTCGACCGCCCCTTCGACTACCTGGTCCCCGTCGGCCTGGACGCCGACGCGGTCCCCGGGGTCCGGGTCAAGGTCCGCTTCGCCGGCCAGCTGGTCGACGGGTGGCTGCTGGAACGCGTCGACGCCTCGACGCACGACGGCAAGCTGGCGTACCTGGAGAAGGTGGTCTCCCCGGAGCCGGTGCTGGCGGCGGAGGTGGCCCACCTGGCCCGGGCGGTCGCCAACCGGTACGCCGGCAACCTCGCCGACGTGCTCCGGCTGGCCGTCCCGCCCCGGCACGCCCGGGTCGAGAAGGAACCCCGTGCCGCCGCCGATCCGGCCGGTGGGCCCGCCACCCCTGATCCGACCCCCGCCCCGCCGGCGACCCGGGCCGTGGTCGACCCGCGTGGGTGGCGGGACTATCCGGCGGGACCGGCGTACCTGACGGCGCTCGCCGACGGGCGGGCGCCCCGGGCCGTCTGGTCGGCGCTGGCCGGGGAGGACTGGGCGGCCCGGTACGCCGACGCGGTCGCCGCCACCGTCGCCGGGGGGCGGGGCGCGGTGGTGGTGGTGGCCGACGCCCGGGACCTCGACCGCCTCGACGCGGCGCTGACCGCCCTGCTCGGCCCCGGACGGCACGTGACCCTCTCCGCCGCGCTCGGCCCGGCCCGCCGCTACCGTGCCTTCCTGGCCGCCCGCCGGGGTGACGTGCCGGTGGTGATCGGCACCCGGGCCGCCATGTTCGCCCCGGTGGAGCGGCTCGGCCTGGTGGCGATCTGGGACGACGGGGACGACCTGCACGCCGAGCCGCGGGCGCCCTACCCGCACGCCCGGGAGGTGCTGCTCACCCGGGCCCGGCTCGCCGACGCCGCCGCGCTGGTCGGCGGCTGGACCCGGACCGCGGAGGGGCAGCTGCTGGTGGAGACCGGGTGGGCCCGCGAGGTGGTCGCCGACCGGGCGACCCTGCGGGCGCGTACCCCGGCCATCGCCCCGACCGGTGACGACCCGCAGCTGGCCCGCGACCCGGGTGCCGCGACGGCCCGGTTGCCCAGTCTGGCCTGGACCACCGCCCGGGATACCCTGCGCGCGGACGCGCCGGTGCTGGTCCAGGTGCCCCGCCGGGGCTACCTGCCCTCGGTCTCCTGCGCCGACTGCCGGATCCCGGCCCGCTGCCCGCACTGCGCCGGCCCCCTGGCGCTGCGCGCCGCCGACGCCCCGCCCGCCTGCCGGTGGTGCGGCCGGGTCACCGCCGCGTACGCCTGCCCGCAGTGCGGCGGGCGGCGGCTGCGGGCGGCGGTCACCGGCGCCCGCCGGACCGCCGAGGAACTGGGCCGGGCCTTTCCGGGTGTGCCGGTGCGCACCTCCGGCCGCGACGAGGTGCTGGCCGACGTCCCGGACGGTGCCGGGCTGGTGATCGCCACTCCTGGTGCCGAGCCGGTGGCCGAGGGCGGGTACGGCGCGGTCCTGCTGCTGGACTCCTGGGCCCTGCTCACCCGGGCCGACCTGCGGGCCGGCGAGGAGACCCTGCGGCGGTGGCTCTCCGCCGCGGCCCTGGCCCGGCCCGCCCCGGCCGGCGGGAAGGTGGTGGTGGTCGCCGACGGCGCGCTCGCCCCGGTGCAGGCGTTGCTGCGCTGGGATCCGGCCTGGTTCGCCGCCCGGGAGTTGGCCGAGCGCCGGGAGCTGGGTTTCCCACCGGCGGTGAAGATGGCCAGCGTCACCGGCGGCGCGGACGCGGTGGCCGACCTGCTGGCACAGGCCCGGCTGCCCGACGGGGCGGAGGTGCTCGGCCCGGTCCCCGCCGACCAGGACCGGGAACGGATGCTGGTCCGGGTGCCCCGGTCGCGGGCCGCCGCGCTGGCCGAGGCGCTGCACACCGCCGCCGGGGTACGCAGCGCCCGCCGGTCCGCCGATCCGGTCCGCCTCCAGGTCGATCCGCTCAGCCTGTTCTGAGTCACTGATCAGTTTCGCCGGCCGCCTGGCCAGCCGTCCGTCGCACAACGGGTACGGCGGACGGCGGAGTTACGCGTGATAGCATCGCCCGTCATGCCCGGGCGCACGGATGGCGCGACGAACGCGGGAGCGCGTCGAACCGACGCCAGATCGATGATCTCAAGCAGCCGGTGAGCAGGGGTGGACCAGTCGTGACCGTTCGTCAGTCGATCGTCTTCAACGGTGACCTCGGTAGCGGCAAGAGCACCGTCTCCGTCGAGATCGCCAAGCGGCTGGGCCTGCGCCGGGTCAGCGTCGGTGATCTCTACCGGCAGATGGCGCAGGAGCGGCAGATGACCGCGCTCCAGCTCAACCTGCACGCCGAGCTGGACCAGGCCGTCGACGGCTACGTCGACCAGCTCCAGCGCGACATCGCCGCCTCCGGCGAGTCCCTCGTGATGGACTCCCGGCTGGCCTGGCACTTCTTCACCGACGCGCTCAAGGTGCACATGATCACCGAGCCGGCCGAGGCGGCCCGCCGGGTGCTGCTGCGCCCCTCCGGCCCCGCCGAGAGCTACACCTCCCTGGAGGAGGCGGAGGCCAAGCTCCGCGAACGCAGCGAGAGCGAGCGCCACCGGTTCATCCTCCGGTACGGCGTCGACAAGGCCCGGCTGCGCAACTACGACCTGGTCTGTGACACCACCCGGGCCGCCGCCGACGAGGTCATCACGCACATCGTCGACGCGTACGAGGGCCGGCTCGGTGCCGACGTGCTGCGCGACGCCCCACCGCTGCTGCTGCTGGACCCGGCCCGGGTCTACCCGACCGAGGACGTCGCCACCCTGCGCGGGCTCGGGGAGTCCGAGTTCGTCGACCAGTTGGCGGCGGCCGGTGACGAGGCCCTCGAACCGCTGCGGATCGGCTTCACCGGCGAGTACTTCTTCGTCGTCGACGGGCATCGCCGGCTCAGTGCCGCCCTGCGCAACGGCTTCCCGCTGGTGCCGGCGCAGCTGGTGGCCGAGGTGGACGAGCCGGTCGTCGGGGGGACGAGCGCGGTCGACTACTTCGCCGCCCAGGTCCGCCCGAGCCTCGTCCACGACTGGGAGGCCGCCCACGGCACCCGGCTCCCGCTGCCCGCGCACGCGCTGCTCGGCGGGGACGCGGTGCTGGCCGGGGAGCCCGGAGCCGGCGCCTGATCCCGGCCCGCACCTCCACCGGGGCCGGAGGGGGTCGCGGGCACGGCGCCGGACGCCGCATGATGGGACCTTCCGACATGTCGACGCGGGAGGCCGTACGTGGACGCTGCCGAGGCGCTGAGCGTGCTGATGTCCCCACCCGGGCGGGTCGACCCGTACCCCACCTACGAGCGGTTGCGGGCGGCCGGCCCGGTGGTCCGGGCCGGGCCGGTGTTCTTCGTGGTCACCGGCTACGCCGAAGCCGACGAGATGCTCCGCGACCCCCGCTTCGGGGTGCTCGACGACGTGCTGCGCGACCAGTTCCTGCCCGGCTGGCAGGGCAGCCCGGCGATGGTGTCGATCTCCCGGTCGATGCTGCGTACCAACCCGCCGGACCACAGCCGGATGCGTCGGCTCGTGGCGGGGGCGTTCACCCCGCGCCGGATCGCCGTCCTGCGGGAGGTCGTCGAGGCGCAGGCCGACCAGCTCGTCGACCGGATGATCGACGACGGGCGGGCGGGGACGCCGGTCGACTTCATGCAGTCCTTCGCGTACCCGTTGCCGGTCGGGGTGATCTGCGCGCTGCTCGGCGTCCCGGCGGCCGACCGACCGCTGTTCCGCCGCTGGGCCGCCGACCTGACCGGGGTGCTCGAACCGGAGATCACCCCGGCGGAGCTGGTGGTGGCCGACCGGGGCGCGACGGAGCTGCGTGGCTACTTCGCCGAACTGATCCGGGCCCGCCGCCGCAGGCCCGCCGACGACCTGACCACCGATCTGGTCCAGGCACACGACGCTGACGGCGACCGGCTCACCGCCGACGAGCTGCTGGCCAACCTGGTGGTGCTGCTGGTGGCCGGCTTCGAGACGACCACCAACCTGCTCGGCAACGGGCTCGTCGTCCTGCTCGACCACCCCCGCCAGGCCGCCGCCCTGCGCGAGCACCCCGAGTTCGCCCCCGGTTACGTGGAGGAGCTGCTGCGCATCGACTCCCCGGTGCAGCTCACCACCCGGGTCAGCGCCGCCGCCACGACCTGCGGCGGGGTCGACCTGCCGGCAGGGAGCTGGATACTGCTGCTGCTCGGGGCCGCCAACCGGGATCCGCGCCGGTACCCGGAGCCGGAGCGGTTCGACCCGTGGCGGCCGTCGGTGCACCCACTCTCCTTCGGCGCCGGCCCGCACTACTGCCTCGGCGCCGGGCTGGCCCGGCTGGAGGCGCAGCTGGCCTTCCCGCTGTTGCTGCGCCGACTGCCCGGACTGGCCCGCGCCGGTCGGCCGGAGCGGCGCACCCGGCTCACCCTGCGCGGCTTCGACACCCTGCCGGTGACCACGGACACCGCCTCCGGGTCGGCGCATCGCGGTAGGCCGGCCGGTACCACCCTCGGCACTCCGTAGACTGGTACGGCACCACGCCGTCCAACGAAGGAGCCACCCCGCGTGACCGTCCAGCCCATCCGTCTGTTCGGGGACCCGGTGCTGCGCACGCCGGCCGATCCGGTCGTCGACTTCGACGTCGAGCTGCGTAAGCTCATCGCCGACCTCACCGACACGATGCGCGACCGCGGCGGCGCCGGGCTGGCCGCGCCCCAGCTCGGCGTGGGCCTGCGGGTCTTCGCCTTCGAGGTGGACGACGTGCTCGGCCACCTGGTCAACCCGGTGCTGGAGTTCCCCGACGCCGAGGAGCAGGACGGCCCGGAGGGCTGTCTGTCGATTCCCGGGCTGTACTTCGACACCAGGCGCCGACAGAACGTGATCGCCAAGGGCTTCAACGGCTACGGCGACCCGTTGCAGATCGTCGGCACCGGGCTGATGGCCCGCTGTGTCCAGCACGAGACCGACCACCTCGACGGGGTGCTCTTCCTGGACCGGCTGGACCCGGCCGGGCGCAAGGAGGCCATGAAGGCGATCCGCCAGGCCGACTGGTACGACGAAGCCGCCCCGCCGACGGTCAAGGTCAGCCCGCACGCCGCCGGCAGCCCTTTCGGTCTGGGCCGGTGACCCGCCGATGCGTCTGATCTTCGCCGGTACGCCGGCTGTCGCCGTCCCGGCCCTGGCCGCCGTGCACGCCTCCGGGCACGAGTTGGTGGCCGTGGTGACCCGCCCCGACGCGCCCGCCGGCCGGGGCCGGGGTGTGGTCCGCTCACCCGTCGGCGCCTGGGCCGACGAGCACGGCATCGAGGTGCTCACTCCGGCCCGGCCCCGGGAGCCCGAGTTCCTCGACCGGCTCGGTGCCCTGGCGCCCGACTGCGTGCCGGTGGTCGCCTACGGCGCGCTGGTGCCCCCGGCGGCGCTGGAGATCCCCCGGTTCGGCTGGGTCAACCTGCACTTCTCGTTGCTGCCCGCATGGCGGGGCGCGGCCCCCGTGCAGCACGCGGTGCTGCACGGCGACGAGCTGACCGGGGCCAGCGTCTTCCAGCTGGAACAGGGGCTGGACACCGGCCCGGTCTACGGCACGCTCACCGACGAGATCCGCCCCACCGACACCTCCGGCGACCTGCTGGAGCGGCTCGCCCACTCCGGCGCCGGGCTGCTGGTGGCCGTCCTGGACGCGATCGGGGCGGGCACCGCCCGAGCCGAGCCGCAGCCCGCCGACGGGGTCTCGCTGGCCCCGAAGCTGACCGTGGACGACGCCCGGGTGCGCTGGACCGACCCCGCCTTCGCGGTGGACCGGCGGGTCCGCGCCTGCACCCCGGCACCCGGCCCGTGGACGACCTTCCGGGGCGACCGGGTCAAGCTCGGCCCGGTGACCCCGGTCGGCAACGGCCCCGATCTGAAGCCTGGAGAACTGCTGGTGGAGAAGTCCCGCGTGTTGGCCGGCACGGCGACCGTGCCGGTGCAGCTCGGTGAGGTACGGGCGGCGGGCAAGAAGGCCATGCCGGCGACCGACTGGGCGCGCGGCGTCCGGGCCGGTGCCGGGGAGGAACTCGCGTGACCGGGCCGACGCAACGGCCCGAGCGCCCTGCCGACGACCGGGGTCCGGCTGCCCCCACCGCCGACCGGCGGTCCGAGCCTCCTGCCGCCGACCGGCGGTCCGAGCCTCCT
This sequence comes from Micromonospora sp. NPDC051925, assembly GCF_044548625.1. Classification (NCBI taxonomy): domain Bacteria; kingdom Bacillati; phylum Actinomycetota; class Actinomycetes; order Micromonosporales; family Micromonosporaceae; genus Micromonospora; species Micromonospora sp. NPDC051925. The sequence continues at coordinate 258,993 of NZ_JBIUCH010000007.1, forward strand.
GCCGACGCTCGGCCGTCCGAGCGGCGCGGTGACGACCGGCGGTCCGAGCGGCCCGTCGGTGGCTACCGGGGTGACCGGCCCGCCCGCTCCGGCGGGTGGGGTGAGCGGGGCGGGGCCGACCGGCGGGACGGGCGACCCGGCCGGCCGGTCCGGCCGGCGGTGGACCGGCCCCGGTACGCGGCGTACCAGGCGGTCGCGGCGGTGCACCGCGACGACGCGTACGCCAACCTGGTGCTGCCGGCGATGCTCCGCGAGGAGGGGCTGACCGGGCGGGATGCCGCCTTCGCCACCGAGCTGACCTACGGAACCCTGCGCCAGCTCGGCACCCTGGACACGATCCTCACCGCCGCGGCTGGCCGGGACGTCGAGCGGATCGACCCGCCCGTGCGCGACGCGCTGCGGCTCGGGGCGTACCAGCTGCTGCACACCCGGGTACCGGCGCACGCCGCCGTGTCGTCCACGGTGGACCTGGTCCGGGCGGTCGGGCCGGGCGCCACCGGTTTCGCCAACGCGGTGCTGCGCGAGGTGGCCGGCCAGGATCTCGACGCCTGGGTGGCAAAGCTCGCCCCGTCGATGACGGCCGACCCGATCGGCCACCTGGCCGTGACCTACAGCCACCCGCAGTGGATCGTGCGGGCCTTCGCCGATGCCCTCGGCGGTGACCTGGGCGAGACCACCCGTCTGTTGATCGAGGACAACGAGCGCCCGCCGGTGCACCTGTGCGCCCGTCCCGGCCGGGCGGACCCGGTCGAGCTGGCCGACGAGGTCGGCGGTGCCCCGGGCGCGTTCTCCCCGTACGCGGTCTATCTGGGTGGGGGTGCCCCCGGTGACCTGCCGGCATTGGCCGACGGCCGGGCGCACGTGCAGGACGAGGGCTCCCAGCTGGTGGCGAACGCGCTGGCAGTGGCCCCGCTCGACGGCCCCGACGGCCGCTGGCTGGACCTGTGCGCCGGCCCCGGTGGCAAGTCCGGCCTGCTCGGTGCGCTCGCCGCGCAGCGGGGCGCCCGGGTGACCGCGGTGGAAATCGCCGAGCACCGGGCCCGGCTGGTCGAACAGGCGACCCGGGGGTTGCCGGTGAACGTGCTGCACGCCGACGGCCGTACCGTCGGGGCGGACCCGAAGCTGCCGGAGGCGCACTTCGACCGGGTGCTGGTCGACGCCCCGTGCACGGGGCTGGGTTCGCTGCGTCGCCGGCCGGAGTCGCGCTGGCGGCGGCAGCCGTCGGACCTGCCACCGCTGACCCGGCTGCAGCGGGAACTGCTCACCGCCGCACTGCGGGCGGCCCGTCCGGGTGGCCTCGTCGCCTACGTCACCTGCTCCCCGCACACCGTGGAGACGCACGTGACGGTCACCGAGGCGGCCCGCCGCGCCGGGGTGCCGGCGGACTTCGTCGACGCCCGTACGCTGCTGCCGCCCGGCATGCCCGGCCTGGGCGACGGCCCCACGGTGCAACTCTGGCCCCACCGCCACGGCACCGACGCCATGTTCCTCGCCGTCCTCCGCCGAGGCTAACCCCCACCCCCACCTGGCCCCACCCACTCACCCCCCGGTGATCAAGAGGTTTACGTCAGTATCGCGCTGGCGGATGACGTAAACCTCTTGATCAACCCCGGAGAGGGGGAGGAGGGGGAGGAGGGGAGGGGTGTTAGCGGAGGGGGAGGGAGTGGGGGCCGGCGTTCTTGAGGGAGCGGGTGAGGGTGCGGTCGCTGAGCCAGAGGAAGCACTGGACCCCACGGTTGCCGCTGCGCCACTCCCGCTCGAACGGGTGGTAGTAGATCGAGCCGGCCCGGAACTTCAGGTTGCCGTCGTTCGGCACGCCGGTGTGCCGGGCGATCAGGCCGAGACAGCCCCGGTGGGTCCGGTCGCCGGAGCGCTGGAACTCGGCATAGCTGACGTCCGGGGCCTGCCACACCCCGACGAACTCGGCGTGGTGCCGGGCGGTGCAGGAGACCGGGGTCATCGCCTGGACGTCGTCCCGGGCGACCTTCGGGTTGAAGCAGCCGAGCTTCAGGTCGGTGTCGTCGGCCAGAGCTCCCCGCAGGCTCCCGGTGCGCGGGCGGATCCCCGGCTCGTCGATGCTTCGGACCTCGCCGAGCTCGCAGCGGAACCAGCGGGCCCCGCCGGCCCAGCCCTGCGGGGAGGGGAAGACGACGGTCAGGCCGAGCCGGCCGGCCCGCCAGTCCGTGCCGATCTCCCGGCGTACCTCCCGGTCGCACTCGGCGTGAGCCGTCCGGACGGCGGGTGAACCGGCTGCCGGGGGAGCGGTCTGCCGGGCAGGTGCCCCGGTCAGGGTGCCCACGTGCATCGTCTCGGTGTGGTGCGTCCCGGCGCAGTCGACGGGATTCCAGCCGCTGAGGTAGCCGACGTCCTGCACCCCGGCGTGGCAGGCGCCCTCGGTGGGGACGAAGACCTGCGGGGTGGCCAGCGCAGGCCACTCGTCGGTCAGGTCACGGTCGATCCCGGCCGGGGTGGCGCAGCCGCCCAACGCCAGGGCCGTCACGCCGCCCGCGGCGAGCGCCGTCCACCACCGCCGCATCACACCCGTCCCTCGCTCGTCGCCAGCGCGGTGTCGGCTCGTCGCGGGCCCGGAGACCGGCCGGATCGCGCTGTTGCTCTACGTCACGGTGCGGCAGCTTACGGCACCCGGGCTCAGATCGCGGGCAGACCCTTCGGGCCGGCGCCGCGCATCGAGCGGGTCAGCTTCCGGTCGTCGCTCCACAGGAAGCAACGGATTCCCCGGTCGCCCTCCTCCCACTCACGCTGCGACGGAGGATAGAAGATGGACCCGGCCCGGTACGGCAGGTCGCTGTTGTTGGGCACCTCGGCGAAGCCGGCGATCAGCGCCATGCAACGCCGGTGCACCCGCTGGTTGGCGCGACCGAACTCGGCCCAGCTGAGGTCGCTGCGCTCCAGGTAGACGCCGACGAACTCGGCGCGGTGCGGCTCGGAGCAGAGCACCGGCGCCATGTAGTTGAGGTTGTTGCCGATCAGCTTGGGATCGAAACAGCGGTGGCTGAGCGGGTTGTCGCCGATCATCGCCCCCCGCAGGCTGCCGACGCGGTTCACCGGCCGGGTGTTGTCGATGCTGTCGGTCTCGCTGAGGTCGCACCGGAACCAGCGGGCGCCGCTGTTCCAGGCCGAGTTGGACGGCAGCGCGATGTTCATGGTGAGCCGGGCGGAGTGCCAGTCGCCGCCGAGCACGTCCCGGGCCCGCTGGTCGCACTCGGTGCGGGCGGGTCGCAGCGCGGCGGACCCCGGCTCGGGCCGGTCACCCCGGACCACCGCGCCGGTGAAGGTGCCGACGTGGATGGCCTCGGCCAGGTGGCTGCGCGCACAGTCCACCAGTTCGTAGGTGCCGGCCTGTACCACCGGGGTTATCCGGGGCAGGCAGGCGTCGGTGGCGGGCACGAACGACTGGGCCACCGGCAGCACCGGCCAGTCGTCGAGCAGGTCACCGTCGGCGCTGTGCTGCGGCACGCAGCCGCCGAGCGCCACCGTCACCGCGCCGGCCAGCGCCAGCGTCACGAGCCACCGTCGCATCGTCCGCCCTTTCCGGGAGATGACGGTCCGTCGCCGCGCCCCGCGTGGCGTTGCCCGCCGCCGGGCGAGCAGCATACGTGACCGTCCCGGATGGAGTGTTGCCGTGTCGGGGTCGTTCGGCCAGTCACGGCTGGCTCTTCGTCCCGATCTCGGCCCGAAGGGAGCTGATTATGCACTGTGCGTCACGTATGGGTCACAAGGTGTCGCTCATGGTGCCGTGCTGTCCGCGGCGGACGGCCGCGTTCGTACACTTGCCCCGTGACCGTACCGCCGTCGATCATCGCGCCCAGCATCCTCGCCGCCGATTTCGCCCGCCTCGCCGATGAAGTCCGCGCCGTCGAGGGCGCTGCGGACTGGCTGCACGTCGACGTGATGGACAACCACTTCGTCCCCAACCTCACCATCGGCCTGCCGGTGGTGCAGAGCCTGCGGTCGGTGACCCAGCTCCCGTTCGACGTGCACCTCATGATCACCGACCCGCGGCGGTGGGCCCCCGGCTACGCCGACGCCGGCGCGTACAACGTCACCTTCCACGCCGAGGCGTGCGACGACCCGGTCGCGCTCGCCAAGGAACTCCGCTCGGCCGGCGCCAAGGCCGGGCTGGCCATCGACCGGGACACCCCGATCGAGCCGTACCTGGAGCTGCTGCCCAGCTTCGACACCCTGCTGATCATGACGATCAAGGCCGGCTTCGGTGGGCAACGGTTCATCCCGCAACTGCTGGACAAGGTGCGGGCGGCCCGGCGGCACGTCGACAGCGGCCACCTGGAACTGCGCATCGAGGTGGACGGCGGGATCGCCGCCGACACCATCGAGCAGGCCGCGGCGGCCGGCGCGGACGCCTTCGTCGCCGGCACCGCCGTGTACGGGGCAGCCGACCCGGCCGAGGCGGTCCGCCGCCTGCGTGGGCTCGCGGAGCGCGCGGTCCCCGGGGCCTGAGGTGGAGCCCGCCGGTGACCGTCCCGACCTGATCCTGGTCGTCGACGACGACGAGGACATCGCCCGCTTCGTCGAGTTCAACCTGCGGTTGCACGGCTTCGAGGTGCTGCATGCCGGTGACGGCCAGGAGGCCCTCGACATGATCGAGCGGCACCGGCCGGACCTGGCGGTGGTGGACCTGATGATGCCGCGCATCGACGGCCTGGAACTGACCCGCCGGCTGCGCGCCAACCCGATCACCTCGGCGCTGCCGGTGATCATGTTGACCGCCAAGGGAATGACCGTGGACAAGGTCCACGGGCTCAGCGCCGGTGCCGACGACTACCTGGTCAAGCCCTTCGACACCGCCGAACTGGTGGCCCGGGTCAGCTCCACGCTGCGCCGCAACAAGGAGTTCCGCGAGGTCTCCCCGCTGACCGGCCTGCCCGGCAACAGCCGGATCCGCCGGGAGATCAGCGACCGGGTACGCAGCGGCGTGGACTACGCCGTCGGCTACATCGACATCGACCGGTTCAAGAGCGTCAACGACCGGTACGGCTTCGTCCGGGGCGACGAGTTCATCTCGGCGCTGGCCCGTAGCCTGCACCGGGCGGTGGTCGCGATCGGGCTGCCGCCGGCCTTTCTCGGCCACGTCGGCGGAGACGACTTCGTGATCGTCTGCGCCCCCGAGCAGATCCGCCCGCTGACCTCGCGGGCCGTGGTCGACTTCGAGAAGTCCGCCGACACCCTCTACGACCCGACCGACCGGGAGCGCGGTTTCGTCGAGTTGAAGGACCGCCGGGGCAACATCCGGCGAGCTGCCCTGGTCACGCTCTCCATCGGCGTCTCGCTCTCGGACGCCAGGAAGCGCTTCGCCGACCCACTGGACGCCATCGCCAGCGCCAGCGAGATGAAAACGGTCGCCAAGAGCCAACCGGGTTCATACGTCGCGGTGGACCGCCGACGTGCCGGCGGGGTGTGAAGTAGCACGCTGGAGGTGGCGGACCTCCCGGGTGAACGTGTAAGACTTCGCATGTACCCACCACGCGCTGGCGGGGCTCGGTGAAATTCCGAACCGGCGGTGATCCACGGCCAACGTGGTAAGCCCGCGACCCGGACGGCTCTGCCGTCCGGTGGACCTGGTGAGAATCCGGGGCCGACGGTGGGGGAGCGGTTCGTCCGCACCCCCGACAGTCCGGATGGGAGACAGCGCGCGGGCGGGGCGGGCCTGCGCGAGCGCCTTCCGGCCGCGCGTGGGCTCCCCGGGGCGGCTCTGCCGTTCCCGGCTCCGCCCGCTGCCCGGCTTCTCCCGTACCGCCCGCGCGCGGACCGGCGAGGGAGAGGGCAGGGCATGGACGGCGTCTCCGTCGATGAGGCGATGTGTCGTGCCATCGCGCTCGGCGCCCGTGGCCTCGGCACCACCAGCCCCAACCCCGTCGTCGGATGCGTGCTGCTCGATGCGGACGGCGTCGTCGTCGGGGAGGGGTTCCACGCGTACACCGGCGGGCCGCACGCCGAGATCGTCGCGCTCGCCCAGGCCGGTGAGCGGGCCCGGGGCGGCACCGCCGTGGTCACCCTGGAACCCTGCGACCACACCGGTCGCACCGGCCCGTGCAGCCACGCCCTCATCCGCGCCGGGGTCGCCCGGGTGGTCATCGCCGTGCCCGACCCCAATCCGGTCGCCTCGGGCGGTGCCGCCACCCTGCGCGCCGCCGGGGTGCGGGTGGAGTTCGGGGTACGCGCCGACGAGGCCGAGGCCGGCAACGTCGCCTGGCTGACCTCGATGCGGCGCGGCTGGCCGTACCTGATCTGGAAGTACGCCGCCACCCTCGACGGCCGGTCGGCGGCGGCCGACGGCAGCAGCATGTGGATCACCTCCGAGGCCGCCCGGATGGACGTGCACGCGCTGCGCGGCACGGTGGACGCGGTCATCGCCGGGGTGGGCACCGTGCTCGCCGACGACCCCCGGCTCACCGCCCGCAACCTGCGCGACGGCACCCTGGCCATCCGGCAACCGCTGCGGGTGGTGGTGGACAGCGCGGGGCGTACCCCGGTCGACGCCCGGGTCCGCGACGGCGCCGCCCGGACCTGGATCGCCACCGCCGCGCAGGTCGGGGCCGGCCCGGACGGCCGGGTCGACCTGCCGGCCCTGCTGGCCGAGCTGCACCACCGGGGGGTGCGGGCCGCGCTGCTGGAGGGCGGTCCCCGGCTGGCCGGGGCGTTCCTCGCCGCCGGCCTGGTCGACCGGGTCGTCGGGTACGTCGCGCCGAAACTGCTCGGCGCCGGCCCGACCGCGCTGATCGACGCGGGTGTGACGACCATCGCCGAGGCCATCGATCTGGAGATCACCGACGTTACCCGGGTCGGTTCCGACCTGCGGATCACCGCGCTGCCCCGGAAGAGGGAGGCCTGAGATGTTCACCGGCATCGTCGAGGAGTTGGGCGAGGTCGTCCGGATCGCCGACACCGGGGGTGACTCGGCGCTGGTCGCGATCCGCGGCCCGCTGGTCACCTCGGACGCCCGGCACGGCGACTCCATCGCGGTCAACGGGGTCTGCCTGACCGTGGTCGACGTCGGCGGCGGGGTGTTCACCGCCGACGTGATGGGGGAGACGCTGCGCCGTTCCGCGCTCGGCGGGCTGCGCCCCGACGACCCGGTCAACCTGGAGCGGGCCGCCGCGCTGAACAGCAGGCTCGGCGGGCACCTGGTGCAGGGGCACGTCGACGGGGTCGGCGAACTGCTCTCCCGGGAACCGGCCGCGCAGTGGGAGACACTGCGTTTCCGGCTCCCCGCCGCCCTGGCGCGGTACGTGGTGGAGAAGGGCTCGATCACCGTCGACGGGGTGTCGCTGACCGTGGCGGCGGTCGGCGACGACTGGTTCACCGTCGGGCTGATCCCGACCACCCTGAAACTCACCACCCTCGGTGCCCGGGGTGTCGGTGACCCGGTCAACCTGGAGGTGGACGTACTGGCCAAGTACGTCGAACGCCTCCTCGGCACCCGCCCGGCGACCGATCCGACGGCGGCCGGGGGTACCGCCGGCCCGCTGATCCCGCCCGTCGACGGCGGTGCCCGGTGACGGGGCCGCTCGGCTGGCTGCTCGACGCCCAGGTGCACGTCGCCGGCTCGCCGGTGCTGGTCCGGGAGATCGTCGGCAACGTCTTCGGGCTGGCCTCGGCGCTTCTCGGGCTGCGCCGACTGGTCTGGGCCTGGCCGGTCGGCATGATCGGCAACGGGTTGCTGTTCACCGTCTTCCTCGGTGGCGTGTTCGCCACCCCACAGGCGCACGACCTCTACGGCCAGGCCGGCCGGCAGGTCTTCTTCTTCGCGGTCAGCGTCTACGGCTGGTGGCGCTGGTCGGGCAACCGCCGCCACGGCGCTGACGGGCCGGCGGTCAGCCCTCGCTGGGCCACCGGCCGGGAACGGCTGGGCATGCTGCTGGCCGCCGTCGTCGGCAGCGCCCTCGGCTACCCGGTGCTCGCCGGGCTCGGGTCGTGGGGCCCGCTGCCGGACGCCTGGATTCTCACCGGCAGCCTGCTGGCCACCTATGGCATGGCCCGGGGCTGGGTGGAGTTCTGGCTGGTCTGGATCGCCGTGGACGCGGTCGGCGTACCGCTGCTGCTGCGCGGCGGCTTCTACCCGTCGGCGGCCATGTACCTGGTCTACGGCGCCTTCTGCGTCGCGGGTTTCGCCGCCTGGTGGGGCAGCTCGCGGGCGACCAGGGCGACCTCCCGACCGATCCCGTCCACCTACTCGGAGGTCGTGGCATGAGTGAGCGCGTTTCCATCTTCGCCGACATCGAGCAGGCGGTGGCCGACATCGCCGCCGGCCGTCCCGTCGTCGTGGTCGACGACGAGCACCGGGAGAACGAGGGCGACCTGATCTTCGCCGCCGAACTGGCCACCCCGGAGCTGCTGGCCTTCATGGTCCGCTGGACCTCCGGCTACGTCTGCGTCCCGCTGACCGAGTCGGAGTGCGACCGGCTGGACCTGCCACCGATGCACCACACCAACCAGGACCGGCGCGGCACCGCGTACACGGTGACCGTGGACGCCCGGGAGGGGGTCAGCACGGGCATCTCCGCCGCGGACCGGGCGCACACCATCCGGCTGCTCGCCGACCCCGGCACCGACCCGACGGACCTGGCCCGCCCCGGCCACGTGGTGCCGCTGCGGGCCCGCGAGGGCGGGGTGCTGCGCCGTCCCGGGCACACCGAGGCGGCCGTCGACCTGACCCGGCTGGCCGGGCTGCGCCCCGCCGGGGTGCTCTGCGAGCTGGTCAACGACGACGGCACCATGATGCGCCTGCCGGACCTGGAGAAGTTCTGCGCCGAGCACTCGCTCACCCTGGTCACCATCGCCGACCTGGTGGCGTATCGGCGGCGGCACGAGAAGCAGGTGGAGCAGGTCGCCGAGGCACGGATGCCCACCCCGTACGGGGTGTTCCAGGCGCTGGGCTACCGGGCCGAGCACGACCCGGCCGAGCACGTCGCGATGGTCTTCGGTGACCTGGGCGACGGGCAGGACGTGCTGGTCCGGGTGCACTCCGAGTGCCTCACCGGGGACGTCTTCGGCTCGCTGCGCTGCGACTGCGGCCCACAGTTGCAGGCGTCGCTGGCCCGGGTCGCCCGGGAGGGGCGGGGCGTGGTCCTCTACGTGCGCGGGCACGAGGGACGGGGCATCGGCCTGCTGCACAAGCTCCAGGCGTACCAGCTCCAGGACCAGGGGCGCGACACGGTGGACGCGAACCTCGACCTGGGGCTGCCCGCCGACGCCCGGGACTACGGCACCGGCGCGCAGATCCTCTACGACCTGGGCGTGCGGTCGATGCGGCTGCTCACCAACAACCCGGCCAAGCGCGCCGGGCTGGAGGGGTACGGGCTGACCATCACCGGCCGGGAGGGGCTGCCGGTCCGGCCGCACCCGGAGAACGTCCGCTACCTGCGGACGAAGCGGGACCGGATGGGCCACCTGTTGGACGAGCTGGACGAGGTGACCGAGGCCCCGATGGGTCGTCCGGTCGCCGGCGACGAGATCGGAGCGTAACGATGGCGGGTTTCGGTGAACCCGGAGTGACCCCGGTGGACGCCACCGGGCTGACCGTCGGGGTGGTGGCCGCCCGCTGGCACGGCGAGCTGACCGACCACATGCTCGACCGGGCGGTGGCCGCCGCGCAGGCGTGCGGTGCGCGGGCGGTGACGGCCCGGGTGGCCGGCTCGGTGGAGCTGCCGGTGGTGGCCCAGGCCCTGGCCCGGCGCTGCGACGTGGTGGTGGCCCTCGGCGTGGTGGTGCGCGGCACGACCGCGCACTTCGACTACGTCTGCCGGTCGGTGACCGACGGTCTGACCCGGATCGCTCTCGACGAGGGCAAGCCGGTGGCGCACGGGGTGCTCACCGTGAACACCATCGAGCAGGCCCGGGACCGCGCCGGGCTGCCCGGGTCGGCCGAGGACAAGGGCTGGGCGGCGACGGTGGCTGCCCTGGACGCCGCCCTGGCGATCCGGGCCGTCGCCCACGCCAACGGCCACCGGGTCGGCTTCGCCGGCTGACCGGTCCGGGCCGTGGTGCCCCACCACCCGGCTCCCGGCCCGCGCGGCCAGGAGCCGGCTGACACCCGCTCCGTGGGGCGAGGTCGCACCTCGCCCCACGGAGCCGGTCCGCCTGGCGACGCTCAGAGTCGACCGGCCTCGATGATGCGTTTGAGGAACTGCCGGGTGCGCGGCTGGGTCGGCTCGCCGAGCACCTGGGCGGGCGGGCCGGCCTCGACCACCCGGCCGGCGTCGAGGAAGCAGACCTGGTCGGCGACGTCCCGGGCGAAGCCCATCTCGTGGGTGGCCAGCACCATGGTCATCCCGTCGGCCTTCAGGTCCCGGATCATCGACAGCACCTCTCCGACCAGCTCCGGGTCGAGCGCCGAGGTGACCTCGTCGAGCAGCATCAGCCGGGGGGAGTTGGCCAACGCCCGGACGATCGCCACCCGCTGCTGCTGGCCGCCGGAGAGCCGGTCCGGGTAGGCGTCCGCCTTCGCCCCCAGTCCCACCCGGTCCAGCAGCTCCCGGGCCTGCGCCTCGGCGTCGGCCCGCCCCCGCCGGTACACCCGGCGTGGGGCGAGGGTGACGTTCTCCAGCACGCTCAGGTGCGGAAACAGGTTGTACGACTGGAAGACCATGCCGATCCGCCGGCGGACCCGGTCGGGGTCGACCCGGGGGTCGGAGATCTCCTCGCCGTCCAGCTCGATGGTCCCGTCGTCCAGCTCCTCCAGCAGGTTGAGGCAGCGCAGCAGCGTCGACTTGCCCGACCCGGACGCCCCGATCAGGGCCACCACCTGGTGCTCGTCGACGGTCAGGTCGAGACCGTCGAGCACCACCTGCTCGCCGAACTCCTTACGCAGCCCCCGGCAGGTCAGCATCGCCATGTCAGCCTCCGGACTGGCGTCGGGCGGAGCGCAGCGTCACCCAGTCGGTGACCGCGATCAGCGGGATGGCGAGCAGCACGAACAGCACCCCGGCCAGGATGTACGGCGTGTAGTTGAACGTCTGCGCGGTGGCGATCTGCGCCGCCCGGACCGCGTCGATCGGGCCGGCCAGGGAGACCAGGCCGACGTCCTTCTGCAACGCCACCACGTCGTTGAGCAGTGGCGGCGCGACCCGCCGGACGGCCTGCGGCAGCACCACGTGCCGCATGGTCTGCCGGTAGGTCAGCCCGAGCGAGCGGGCTGCCGCGAGCTGGCTCGGGTGGATCGACTCGATGCCGGCCCGGAACACCTCCGCCAGGTAACCACCGTAGGTGAGCACCAGCGCCAGCCCGCCGAGCACCAGCACCGGGGGCATGCCCCGTAACCGCAGGCCGGGCACGCCGAGGGTGAGCACGTACAGCACGATGATCAGGGGCAGGCCCCGGAAGGTGTACGTGTAGCCCGCCGCGAGCGCGCGGACCGGGAAGAAGACCGGGCCCCGCAGGGTACGCAGCAGCGCGATCAGCAGGCCGAGCAGCAGCGCCCCGACGGCGCAGCAGACCAGCAGCCGGACGTTGAGCCAGAGCCCGGTCAGCACCTCCGGCAGGGCGTCCCGGGCGATCGCCGGGTCGAGGAACGACCGGCGGACCCGGTCCCAGCCGGGCGCGCCGGTGACCGCGACGACCAGCAGCGTGCCGAGCACCGCCGTGGAGGCGGCGGCGACCAGCACGCTGCGGGTCGTCTGCCGACGCCGGTAGGCGGCCCGCCGCCGCTGGGCGGCCGAGGGGGTGTGCTGGCGGCGTGGCGTCGGGGTGCCGTGGGGGTGGGTCGCCCGGTGGCTCACTGGAGTTCGGTCGCCCCCGCCACCTGGGTGAGCCACTTCTGCTCCAGCTGCTTGAGCGTGCCCGCCTCGGAGAGTTCGCCGACCGTCCTGCTGACGCAGGCGGTGAGCGGGGAGTCCTTGTCCAACAGCAGCCCGAACGCCTCCGGTGCGCCGACCTGCGGCAACTGCCCGACGACGGTGGCGTCGGGCAGCTCCGTCCCGGTGATGTAGAACGCCGTCGGCAGGTCGACCACCAGCCCGTCGAGCTGGCCGTTCTGCAGGGCCTTCTTGGCGTCGTCGTTGCTGTTGTAGACCTGCGGCTTCGCCTTGGGCTTGATCAGGTCGGTGATCGCCTGGTAGCTGGTCGTGCCGACCTGGGCGCCGAGCTTGGCGTCCTTCAGGTCGGCCAGCGACTTCTTCCCGGCGATCTTGGACGACTTGAGCGCGATCACGGTCTGCCGCACCAGGTAGTAGGGGGCGGAGAAGTCGACCGCCTGCTTGCGTTCCTCGGTGATGGAGAACTGGTTGATGTCGAAGTCGAACGTCTTCGGTCCGGGGGCGATGGCGGTGTCGAACTTGACCCGGGTCCAGGTGACGTCCCCGCGGGCGTACCCGAGCTTCTCGGCCACCGCGTACGCGACGGCGGCCTCGAAGCCCTCGCCGGTGTCGGGCTTGTCGCCCCGGAACCACGGCTCGTACGCGGGCTCGTCGGTGGCGACGGTGAGCTTGCCCGCCGTCCGGGTCTTCAGGCCCTCCTTGGTGCAGGTGGCCGCCGTGGGAACGGCGTCGGGGGTGGGGGTCTCGTCCTGGGGTGCGCATCCGGCCACCGCGACGAGGAGCGCGGCGGCGGCGGTGGCGGCGGCCGTGCGGGTACGTGAGCTGCTGCTGACCATGGCCGCCAGGATAAAGAAGACCGCCGATCCCCCGAAGGGTGTCCCATCAGGTAGATGAGAGATCGGTGTCCATTCGTGTCCGGTCCGTTGCCGGCGGTCGGTCCGGCGTCGGGTGACCGTCGTCCCGGCGACGCCGTGACCGGCCAGCATCGTGCTCCCGCCGGTCCGTGGTCCCGTCCGGGGCGTGCTCCCGGTCGGTCACCGTCCCAGCCAGCGGGAACCGGGCGGTGGGCCGGATGACTCGGCCGGACCCGGAGCGCACGGCGTCGGCGGGTGGCTGGAAGAATCTGGTCCCGTGAAGACGTTCGAGGAGTTGTTCGCCGAGCTCCAGGCCAAGGCCGCCGCCGGCACGCCGGGCTCGGGCACGGTCGCCGCCCTGTCCAAGGGGGTGCACTTCGTCGGCAAGAAGGTCGTCGAGGAGGCGGCCGAGTCGTGGATGGCCGCCGAGCACGAGGGCCCGGAGCGGACCGCCGAGGAGATCTCCCAGCTGCTGTACCAGGTGCAGGTGCTGATGCTGGCCAGCGGGCTGGAGCTGAAGGACGTCTACCGACATCTGTGAGTGCGCCGCGTCGTTGATCTGATCCGAGCGAAGGAGCACTCCGTCATGCTGCGTGTCGCCGTACCCAACAAGGGCGCCCTGGCCGAGAAGGCCGCCCAGATGCTGCGCGAGGCGGGTTACCGCCAGCGCACCGACCCCAAGGACCTGGTCTGCCCGGACGAGGCCAACGACATCGAGTTCTTCTACCTGCGGCCGAAGGACATCGCCACCTACGTCGGCTCGGGTGACCTCGACGTCGGGATCACCGGCCGGGACCTGCTGATCGACTCCGGCGCACCCGCCGAGGAGGTGGTCGACCTGGCGTTCGGCCGGGCCACCTTCCGCTTCGCCGCCCGCCCACAGGACGTCGGTGACGTCCAGGACCTGGGCGGACACCGGATCGCCACCGCGTACCCGGGGCTGGTCGAGCGGTACCTCGCCGAACTCGGCGTCAAGGCCGACGTGATCCGGCTCGACGGCGCGGTGGAGAACGCCATCCGGCTCGGTGTCGCCGACGTCGTCGCCGACGTGGTGGAGACCGGCGCCACGCTGCGCCAGGCCGGACTTGTCGTCTTCGGCGACCCGCTGCTGCGCTCCTCGGCGGTGCTGGTCCGCCGGGCCGACGCCCCGGCGCACCCGCAGTCGGAGCAGCTGCTGCGCCGCCTGCACGGGGTGCTGGTCGCCCGCCGCTACGTGATGCTCGCCTACGACGTGCCGGCCGGCCTGCTCGATCGGGCCAGCGCGCTCACCCCCGGCATCGAGTCACCGACGGTCTCCCCGCTGCACCGGGAGGGCTGGGTCGCCGTGCAGGCGATGGTGCTCCGTGACGACGTGCACCGGATCATGGACGAGCTGTACGAGCTGGGCGCGCGGGCCATCCTGGTCACCAACATCCACGCCTGCCGGCTCTGAACCCCGCCGCGCGGTGATCCGCCCTTCCTGCCCGGCATGATCCACTCTGTGTCGCCGAAGTAGCGGTGTCGACACCACCCTGACACCGCTACTTCGGCACCACGGCGAACGCCCGACCCGACCCGCGCCCCGCCCCGACTCGCGCCCGGCCCGCCTGGACCCGGCCGGTCGCGGTCGATCGGGGGCTGGTGGGGCGGGTGGCGGCGCAGTGGCGGCCGGGAACGGGTGGCAGACTGGGCGGGTGAGCGACACCGAGTTGATCCGCCTGAAGCCGCGTCGCATCCGGGTCGTCTGCTGGGCCTCGGCGATCGCCCTGCTGGTGGTCTTCAGCCTGGTCGCCACCTCGTTGACCGGGGCGACCGGCGAGGGCTACGGCACCTTCCAGCGTGGTGACCAGCTCGCCATGGTCGGCCTCGGGGTGCTCGGCGCGCTCGGCATCCTGCTCTTCACCCGGCCCCGGGTCGAGGCGGACGTCCGTGGTGTCCGGGTACGCAACGTGGTGGGCTCGTACGAGCTGCCCTGGGAGGTGATCCGGGGGGTGCGTTTCGACCGGGGCGCACCGTGGGCCCACCTGGAGCTGCACGACGACGACCTGCTGCCGATGGTGGCCCTCCAGGCGGCCGACAAGGAGATCGCGGTCGACGGGGTCCGCGCGTTGCGCCGGCTGCACCAGGCCCACCTGTCCCGGCTCGGCGGCGCTCCGACCAACCACTGAACCGCCCCTGCCGCCGCCCGCCCCGCCGGTTCGGTCGACGCCGCTGCCCTGCCGTCGTCGCCTGCGGTCGACCGTCGTGCCGGCCGTCCGGTGGGCGGCGGGCCGAGGCCCGGTGCCACGCCTGTCACCGGGTACGCCGGGGTGCGGCTGGGGCCGGCGGTCTTTCTACCCCCGCTGACCTGCGGGCCCGGTTTGGGGATGGCTGGGGCGCGGGTGTAGTGTGGGCAAGTCGACCAGACCGCCCCCGCCTCCGGCGTGCGGGTGGTCCTGAAGCGGAGCGCCTGCTCCCACCCGAGTCGCCCCAGTAGGTGGCCGGGTCCGGTCACCGGTTCCGGGCCTGCCCCGGTTCCGGATGCGCGATCATGTGATCGTGCCGACCGGTCGAGCGGGCCCTGGCATGTGCCGGGGCCTTCTGCTTTCCGAGTCGCCCTCACCCGGGGGCTGCGCGGGGTCGGCCACGCAGCAGACTCGACTCGAGGAGGCCCCATCAGCGTCGAACCACGCGTGAACGATCAGATCCGGGCACGTGAGGTCCGACTGGTCGGCCCTGAGGGTGAGCAGGTGGGCATCGTCCCGCTGGAGCGCGCCCTGCAGTTGGCCGCGGACGTCGACCTGGACCTGGTCGAGGTTGCGCCGATGGCGCGCCCGCCGGTGTGCAAGCTCATGGACTTCGGCAAGTTCAAGTACGAGAGCGCACTCAAGGCGCGCGAAGCGCGGCGTAACCAGCAGCAGACCGTCATCAAGGAGATGAAGCTCCGGCCGAAGATCGACCCGCACGACTACGAGACCAAGAAGGGTCACGTGGTGCGGTTCCTCAAGGCGGGCGACAAGGTCAAGGTGACGATCATGTTCCGCGGTCGCGAGCAGAGCCGCCCGGAGCTGGGTTACCGGCTCCTGCGCCGGCTCGAGTCCGAGATCACGGACCTGGGATACGTCGAGGCCGCTCCGAAGCAGGACGGTCGAAACATGATCATGGTCTTCGCTCCGCACCGGGCCGTCAAGGCCTCCGCGGTCGCCGCCACGGCGTCCCGCACCGGGCCTCGGGACCGGACCACGGACGAGTCCGCGGCGCCGGCAGATGGCGAGGCCCCGGTGGCCGGTGAGACCGCAGCAGCCGGCGAGACCGGCCCGACCGCTGAACCCAGCGGCCAGTAACAGGGAGAGACGTTCCACATGCCGAAGATGAAGAGCCACACGGGTATGGGCAAGCGGGTCAAGGTGACCGGCAAGGGCAAGATCGTCGCCCAGCAGGCCGGCCTTCGCCACAACCTGGAGAAGAAGCCTTCCACCCAGACCCGGCGGCTGACCGGCACGGTCGAGCTGGCCAAGGCTGACGTCAAGCGAATCAAGAAGCTGCTCGGCCGCTGACGCGCGCCACCTGAACCGAATAAGGAGTTGAGATGGCACGCGTCAAGCGGGCTGTGAACGCCCAGAAGAAGCGTCGTACCCTGCTGGAGACCGCGAGCGGTTACCGCGGTCAGCGCTCCCGGCTGTACCGCAAGGCCAAGGAGCAGGTGCTGCACTCGATGCAGTACGCCTACCGGGACCGCCGTGACCGCAAGGGCGACTTCCGGCAGCTCTGGATCCAGCGCATCAACGCTGGCGCCCGAGCCAACGGCATGACCTACAACCGGCTCATCCAGGGCCTGCGCCTGGCCGGCATCGAGGTCGACCGCAAGATCCTGGCCGACCTGGCCGTCCACGACGCCGCGGCGTTCGCCGCGATCGTCGAGCTGGCCCGCGCCGCCGTGGCGGCCGAGGGCACCGGTGGCGCCGCGGCCCAGGCCGCCTGACCCACCCCGGCAGCAGATCGAGGCGTCTCCCATGCAGTCACCACCGCGCGGGAGACGCCTCGACGGCGTCACCGGCCCGTTCACCCCGCGTACCCCCAGGGTGGTCGCCGCTCGCCGGCTGCACCGCCGCCGGGACCGCGACGCGGCCGGGCGGTTCCTGGCCGAGGGGCCGCAGGCGGTCCGCGAGGCCCTCGACCGAACCGACACGGTCGTGGAGCTCTTCGGTACCCCGACCGCCCTCGACCGGCACGTCGACCTGGCAGCGCGGGCGGCCCACGCCGACCTGCCCGTCTCCGAGGTGACCGACGAGGCCCTCGCCGCGCTGACCGAGACCGTCGCCCCGCAGGGGCTGGTCGCCGTCTGCCGGCACCTCGACGTGCCGCTGGACGCCGCGCTGGCGCGCGGGCCGCGACTGGTCGCGGTGCTCGCCGGAATCCGCGATCCGGGCAACGCCGGCACCGTGCTGCGCACCGCCGACGCGGCCGGCGCGGGCGCGGTGGTCTTCGCCGGCGACACCGTCGACCCGTACAACGGCAAGTGCGTGCGGGCCTCGGCCGGCAGCCTCTTCCACGTCGACGTGGTCCGCGCCACCGACCCCCATCAGGCGGTCGAAGTGCTCCGTACCGCCGGGCTCTCGATCTTCGCTACCACCGGGTACGGCGACAGCGACCTCGACGACCTCATCGACCACGGGCGGCTGGCCGCCCCCACCGGCTGGCTGTTCGGCTCCGAGGCGCACGGCCTGCCCGAGGAGCTGACCGCCGTCGCCGACGCCCGGGTGCGGGTGCCGCTGCACGGGCGGGCCGAGAGCCTGAACCTGGCTGCGGCTGCGGCCGTCTGCCTGTACGCTTCAGCCCGAGCACTGCGCTGACCTCGATCGGCGCACGCATCCAGCAGGGGAGTCGGTCACGTGAGGAACGCGCCACGGCGTTCGTTTAGCCAGCCCGCCGGTGTCGGCGGGCGGCGGGCCTGACCTTCCCCCGCGCGTAACTCCCACCGGCGGGCTGCGGCGAAGCCGCGCGTCCGTAGACTCGCCTAGCCGCCCGGGAGGGCCGGCGCCGCCGTGAGGGAGTGCCCGTACGCCATGAGCTACCGCAACGATCCGTACGACCCGAAGCAGGTCGCCCTGCTCGACCCGGCCGCCCTGGCCGAGGCGGTGGCCGCCGCCGAGCAGGCGTTCGCCGCCGCCGCCGACCCCGACGCGTTGACCGCGCTGCGCCCCGCGCACCTCGGCGACCGCTCCCCGGTGTCGCTGGCCCGCCGGGAGATCGGCGCGCTGCCGCCGGCCGCGAAGTCCGACGCCGGCAAGCGGGTCAACGAGGCCCGCCGGGCGATCGAGTCCGCGTACGCCGCCCGCGCCGAGGTCCTCGACCGGGAGCAGGCGGCCCGGGTGCTGGTCGAGGAGCGGGTCGACGTGACCCTGCCGTACGACCGGCGGCCCCGGGGTGCCCGGCACCCGCTGTCCACCCTGATGGAGCAGATCAGCGACCTGTTCGTCGGAATGGGCTACGAGGTGGCCGAGGGCCCCGAGGTCGAGTTGGAGTGGACCAACTTCGACGCGTTGAACATCCCCGCCGACCATCCGGCGCGCGGGCTGATGGACACCTTCCACATCGCACCGCCGTCGGGTGCCGACTCCTCCGGCCTGGTGCTGCGCACCCACACCTCGCCGGTGCAGGCGCGCACCATGCTCACCCGCAAGCCCCCCATCTACGTGGTGGTGCCCGGCCGGGTCTACCGCACCGACGAGCTGGACGCCACCCACGCGCCGGTCTTCCACCAGGTCGAGGGCCTGGTGGTGGACAAGGGCATCACGATGGCGCACCTGCGCGGCACCCTGGACCACTTCGCGCGGGCCATGTTCGGCGAGGGCGCGAAGACCCGCTGGCGTCCGCACTACTTCCCGTTCACCGAGCCGTCGGGGGAGTTCGACGTCTGGTTCCCCGAGCACCGGGACGGCCCGCGCTGGGTCGAGTGGGGTGGTTGCGGCATGGTCAACCCGAGGGTGCTGCGGGCCTGCGGCATCGACCCGGAGGTCTACTCCGGGTTCGCATTCGGCATGGGCATCGACCGGACGGTGATGTTCCGGCACGGGGTCAGCGACATGCGGGACATGGCCGAGGGCGACGTGCGGTTCACCCGCGCGTTCGGGGCCGGGGCGTAGGGCGATGCGGGTACGAGTCACGGAGACGGTGGTCTGAGTCATGCGAGTTTCTGTCAGTTGGCTGCGGGAGTACGTCGACCTCCCCGTCGACCTGCCCACCGGCGACCTGGAACAGGCCCTGGTCGACCTCGGCATCGAGGTCGAGTCCGTGGTGGACCTGAGCCGGACGGTCACCGGGCCGCTGGTCGTCGGTGAGGTCCGCGAGATCGAGGAGCTGACCGGTTTCAAGAAGCCGATCCGGCACTGCCGGGTCGACGTCGGTACCGCCAACGGCACCGGCGAGCCGCAGGAGATCGTCTGCGGGGCGCGCAACTTCGCCCCCGGCGACCGGGTCGTGGTGATCCTGCCCGGCGGCGTGCTGCCGGGGAACTTCGCCATCGGCGCCCGCAAGACGTACGGGCGCACCTCGGCCGGGATGATCTGCTCGGCGCAGGAGCTGGGCCTCGGCGACGACCACTCCGGCATCATCGTGCTGCCCCCCGACACCACGGCCCGGCCCGGCGACGACGCCCGGCCCGTGGTGGGGCTCGACGACGTCGTGGTCGAGCTGGAGATCACCCCGGACCGGGGGTACGCCCTGAGCGTGCGGGGCATCGCCCGGGAGTTGGCGTACGCCCTGGGCCTGTCCTTCCGCGACCCGGGCCTGGTGCCCGCACCGGCCGGGACGGCCGAGCCGGCGTACCCGGTGCAGCTGCGCGACACCGTCGGCTGTGACCGGTTCACCGCCCGGCTGGTCCGGGGCGTCGACCCGACGGCGGTGACGCCCGGCTGGATGCGGCAGCGGCTGACCGTGGCCGGCATCCGCAGCATCTCGCTGCCGGTCGACATCACCAACTACGTGATGCTCGAACTGGGCCAGCCGATGCACGCCTTCGACGCCGACCGGATCACCGGCCCGCTGGTGGTACGCCGGGCCGAGGCGGGCGAGAAGGTGACCACCCTGGACGGTGTCACCCGGGCGCTCACCGTCGAGGACATGGTGATCTGCGACGCCGGGCTGCCCGACACCCTCGCGGGCGAGGGTGCCGGCGTCCCCATCTCGCTGGCCGCGGTGATGGGTGGCGAGACCAGTGAGGTGGTCGGTGGCACCACCAACGTGCTCCTGGAGGCCGCCCACTGGGATCCGGTGATGGTCGGCCGTACCGCCCGCCGGCACAAGCTGTTCAGCGAGGCGGCCAAGCGGTGGGAGCGGGGTGTCGACCCGGCCCTGCCGCTGGTGGCCCTCCAGCGCGCCGTCGAACTGCTCACCGCGCACGGCGGTGGCGAGGCCGGCGCGGAGATCCTCGACCTCGACCACGTCCGGCCGATGCGCCCGGTCGTCCTCCCGGCCGACCTGCCGTCGCGCCGGATCGGGGTCGCCTACACCCCGCAGCGGGTGGTCGACCTGCTGGAGCAGGTGGGCTGCACGGTGGTCCGGGGGACCGACCGGCTGGCCGAGGACCCGGGCGCGGTCGGGACGGCCGCCGGCACCGGCGACGTGCTCACCGTCACCCCGCCGACCTGGCGGCCCGACCTCACCGACCCGGCCGACCTGGTCGAGGAGGTGGTCCGCCTCGACGGGTACGACCGGGTGCCGTCGGTGCTGCCCACCGCGCCGCCCGGCCGGGGCCTGACCTGGCAGCAGCGCCGCCGCCGGGCGGTGGCCCGCTCGCTCGCCGAGCGCGGCTACGTCGAGGTGCTGGCCCTGCCGTTCGTCGCCCCGGAGCTGGCCGACCAGCTCGGCCTGCCCGCCGACGACCCCCGCCGTCCGGCGGTCCGGCTGGCCAACCCGCTGTCCGAGGAGGAGCCGCTGCTGCGGACCGCGCTGCTCGGCCCGCTGCTCGGCATCCTCAAGCGCAACCTGGGCCGGGGCCACCGTGACCTGGCGCTCTACGAGATCGGCACGGTGTTCCACCCGCGTCCCGGTGCGGGCGCCCCGCCGGCCATGGGGGTGGACCGGCGTCCCACCGACGCCGAGTTCGCCGCCGCCGACGCGGTGGTGCCGGCCCAGCCCCGGCACGTCGCGGTGGTGCTCACCGGCGACGTGGAGCCGGCCGGCTGGTGGGGCGCGGGCCGCGCCGCCGGCTGGGCCGACGCCGTCGAGGCCGGCCGGGCGGTGCTCGCCGCCGCCGACCTTCCGGCCGAGCGGATCGAGGTGCGGGCCGCCGAGCACGCCCCCTGGCACCCCGGTCGCTGCGCCGCACTGGTGGTCGACGGCGTGGTGGTCGGCCACGCCGGTGAGCTGCACCCGACGGTGGTGGCGGCGTTGGAGCTGCCCCGGCGGACCAGCGCCATGGAGCTGGACCTGGACGCCCTGCCGGCCGCACCGGTGACGTCCGCGCCGACCGTCTCCGGCTTCCCGCCGGCGCTGATCGACGTGGCGTTGGTGCTGGACGAGTCGGTGCCGGCCGCCGACGTCCGGGCCGCTCTCGTCGAGGGTGCCGGTGAGCTGCTGGAGCACGTCCGGCTCTTCGACGTGTACGCCTCGGAGGCGCTCGGCGCGGGTCGCCGGTCGCTGGCGTACAAGCTCACCTTCCGTGCCCCGGACCGGACGCTGACCGTGGAGGAGGCGGTGGCGGCCCGGGACGCCGCCGTCGCGGTCGCCGCGCAGCGCTTCGGGGCGACCCTGCGCGGGGCCTGAGCACACCGGCCCGACGGCCCCGACCCGTTCACCGGGTCGGGGCCGTCGGCCGCTCAGCCGGTGAAGGGCAGTACGACGCGGGAGGCGTCGCCGACGCCGAGGGTGGTCGGGGTGCCGCCGATGGCGTTCCACACCTGCACGGTCACCGTCCCGCCGCGCAGGTCGCCAAGGGAGCCGGTGGCCGAGCGCAGCCCCTGGGTCTGCCGGTAGCGCTCGACGCCGGGCACCGGGTCGGTGGCGAAGTAGGCGTACGTCTCGACCCGGTCGGCGGTGCCGTCGCCGGTGAGGTCGTACGACACCCGGGCCTGGACGCCGTCGCCGACGGCGGTGCCGGCGTCGACGGCCAGGTCGAAGGCGGTGGCTCCGCCGGTCCAGGTGCCGGTGAGCCCACGGGCGGTGAAGACCCGGGCATTGGTGGGGGTGCCGTCGTGGTTGCCGTTCGCTGCCGCCAGGGTGATCGTGCCGGTGGGTCCGGTGACGCCGGCCAGGGTGCCGTCGGCCTGGAGGTGGCGGGTCGCGTTCCACGGCTGGCCGGGGGACGAGGTCGGGCCGGCGGTGGGGGTCGGGGTGGCGGTGGGCGTCGGCGTGGCGCTACCCGTGAACGGGGTGAGGGTGAGGCCGGCGGCGCGTGGGTCGCCGTCGTGCACCAGGGACTCCTGGGCGAGCACGTCGTCGAAGGCGAAGCCGTACGCCCGGCCGTCGACCATGTGCTGGTGGATGATCCGGGAGTAGTGGTTGGTCAGCGTGCCCCGGTAGAAGTCGGCCGGACCGCCACCGGGCTGCGTGGTGATGGTGTCGAGGGTGGCGCGGTGCAGGGCGGCGCAGAGCGTCCGGGCGATCGGCCCGACCACCTGGTCGTTGGGAGCGGCGAGCGCCCCGTCGCAGTCCCACACGTCGGAGCTGGTCGGCCTGGTGAAGGTGGCGACCTGTCGGCCGGCCGGGTCGGTGAACGTCATCGTGGTGCCGGCGGTACGACCGAGGTAGCGCACGTCGGGCCGGTCGGTGAACGGCGTCACGGTCAGCGTCCGGGTGGTGTAGGAGCGCCAGGCGGCGTCGATGTACGGGTCGAGGTAGCCGGACGCGAATCGGCCGGCGTCGACGGCCTTGCCGGGGGAGAGGACCCGCAGCACCGTGCCGTCGGACCGGGTCTGGACGGTGTCCGCCCAGCCGGGTTGGGCCCGGACGGCGTCGATGACGGCCTGCCGGCCGCCGCCGACGAGCTGACCGGTTCGCCGGGTGGTGCCGCTGGCACCGGTGACGCTGACCGCGTGCGGCACGGCGAACATGTCGACCTGGGTGCTGTTGAGCCAGAGCCCGGCGTCGTTGTAGGTGAACTCGGACCAGTCGAAGAGGATGTCGCGGTTGGGGTCACCGGCCGCCCAGGGCGCCGGCTGGACCAGGCCGTCCGGGGTCAGCGAGAAGCGCAGCTTCTGGCCGAACGAGAAGTAGACCCGCCCGGACAGGCCCCGGGGGACCTGCAGGGTGACGGTGCCGCCGTTGGCGGGCCCGGCGATCGCGACCTCGGGGGCGGGGGTGGGTGGCTGGCCGCCGGCCGGCCAGGGGGTGAAGGTGCCCCCGGCGGTGACGTAGCCGAGCCGGCCGGAGGCGAGGTCGACGCCGAGGAGGTAGAGGTGGACGGCCTCCGCCCGGCCGGTGTTGTTGGTGACGGTCAGCGGTAGCGGGGACGGTCCGACGGCGCGGGTGGGCGCGGTGGTGGCGCCGAGGGCGGTGACGCTGGCGAGGGTGATCGCGGCGAGCGCGGTGGTCCAGCTTCTCGGGGTACGCAACGACGACTCCTTCGGCCGCAGGGTGCAGGCGGGGTATGAGCTGACAGGCGGGCTAGAGAGCGCTCTCTCAGGATGGCCAAAGCGGTTACGGCTGTCAATGTGTCTGAGTGATCCAGCTCACCCCTCATGCCCATGCAGTGGAACGTATGAAGTTGCGTTGGGGTGGGGGCCCCGCTAACCTTCTCTGCATAGTCATGCGGAGGTTGGAATGGGTATCCGAGTTGCGGTCGCCGGGGCGAGCGGCTACGCCGGGGGCGAGCTGCTGCGCCTGGTCGCCGGTCACCCCGAGTTCGACCTGGTCGCCGCCACGGCGCACCGCCAGGCCGGCGCGCCGGTCACCGCCGTACACCCGCAGCTCGCGGGTCTGGACCTGGTGTTCGCCGTGACCGACCCGACGGTCCTGGCCGACGCGGATCTGGTCTTCCTGGCCCTGCCGCACGGCGAGTCGGCGGCGCTCGCCGCCGAGCTGCCGGAGTCGGTCCGGGTGGTCGACCTCGGTGCCGACCACCGGCTCCGTGACGCCGACGCCTGGTCCCGGTACTACGGCGGCCCGCACGCCGGGGCCTGGACGTACGGCCTGCCGGAGCTGCCCGGCCAGCGGGCGATGATCGCCGGAGCCAACCGGGTCGCCAACACCGGCTGCTACGCCGTCGCCATCACGCTGGGCCTGGCCCCGCTGATCGCCGCCGGCACGGTCTCGCCGGCCGACGTGGTCGTGGTCGCCGCCTCCGGCACCTCCGGCGCCGGCCGGGCTGCCAAGCCGCACCTGCTCGGCAGCGAGGTGATGGGTGACCTGTCGCCCTACAAGGTCGGAGCCCACCAGCACGTCCCGGAGATCAAGCAGGCCACCGGCGCGACCGGCCTGTCGCTGACCCCGGTGCTCGCGCCCATGCCGCGTGGCATCCTCGCCACCGTCACCGCCGTGCCCACCGGCGACGCCGACCCCCGCGCGGTGCTGGCCGCCGCCTACGCCGACGCGCCGTTCGTGCACCTGCTGCCCGAGGGGGCCTGGCCGCACACCGCCGCCACCGCCGGCGCGAACTCCTGTCACCTCCAGGCCACCGTCGATGTCGACTCCGGCCGGGTGATCGTGGTCAGCGCCATCGACAACCTCGGCAAGGGCGCGGCCGGCCAGGCGGTGCAGAACGCCAACCTGATGCTCGGCCTGCCCGAGACCACCGGCCTGTCCTCCTTTGGAGTAGCACCGTGAGCGCGAGGAGCGCAGCGCAGCGGAGCCCCGCAGTCGCGAATGAAAGGCTGGCACCCGTGAGCGCGAGGAGCGCAGCGCAGCGGAGCCCCGCAGTCGCGAATGAAAGGCTGGCACAGTGAGCGTCACCGCCCCCCGGGGGTTCCGCGCGGCCGGCGTTGCGGCCGGGCTCAAGAGCGGCGGGGCCGCCGACGTCGCCCTGGTCGTCAACGACGGCCCGGACGCCGGGGTCGCCGCCGTCTTCACCAGCAACCGGGTCAAGGCCGCGCCGGTGCGCTGGACCCAGCAGGTCGTCCGGGGCGGGGTGGTCCGTGCCGTGGTGCTCAACTCCGGCGGTGCGAACGCCTGCACCGGCCCGGCCGGCTTCCAGGACACCCACGCCACCGCCGAGCACACCGCCGCCGCGCTCACCGCGTCCAGCCTCCGGCTGCGGCTCGGCGCCGGTGACGTGGCGGTCTGCTCGACCGGCCTGATCGGCGAGCGGCTGCCGATGGACAAGCTGCTGCCCGGGGTGCGTACCGCGATCCGGGGGCTGGCCCGCGACGGCGGCCTCGCCGCCGCCGAGGCGATCATGACCACGGACACCCGGCCGAAGACCATCGTCGTCCGGGGCGCGGGCTGGACCGTCGGCGGGATGGCCAAGGGCGCCGGCATGCTCGCCCCCGGGATGGCCACCATGCTCTGCGTGCTGACCACCGACGCGGTGGCCGGGCCGGAGTTGCTCGACGCCGCGCTGCGGGCCGCCACCCGGGTCACCTTCGACCGGGTCGACTCCGATGGTTGCATGTCCACCAACGACACGGTGCTGCTGCTGTCCAGCGGGGCGTCCGGCGTGGAGCCCACCGAGGTCGAGCTGACCGAGGCCGTCACCGCCGCCTGCCACGACCTGGCCCAGCAGTTGGTGGCCGACGCCGAGGGCGCCACCAAGCAGATCGCCATCGACGTGGTCGGTGCCGCCGACGAGGACGACGCGGTCGAGGTGGGCCGCTCGGTGGCCCGCAACAACCTGGTCAAGACCGCGCTGTTCGGCAACGACCCGAACTGGGGTCGGATTCTCGCCGCCGTCGGCACCACCGCCGCCGCGTTCGATCCGGACAGGGTGGACGTCGCGGTCAACGGGATCTGGGTGTGCCGCTCCGGCGCCGCCGCCGAGGACCGCGCCAAGGTCGACCTGACCGGGCGGGACGTCACCATCCGGATCGACCTGCACGCCGGTGCGGCGGCGGCCACGATCTGGACCAACGACCTGTCGCACGCGTACGTGCACGAGAACTCGGCGTACTCCACATGACCCTCTCCGCGGACCTCAGCCGGGCCCAGGTCAAGGCCGAGACGCTGATCGAGGCGCTGCCCTGGCTGGCCCGCTTCTCCGGCGCGACAGTGGTGGTCAAGTACGGCGGCAACGCCATGGTCGAGCCGACCCTGCAACGGGCCTTCGCCGCCGACATGGTCTTCCTCCGGTACGCCGGCCTCAAGCCGGTCGTGGTGCACGGCGGCGGACCGCAGATCTCCGCCATGCTCGGTCGGCTCGGCATCGCCAGCGAGTTCAAGGGTGGCCTGCGGGTCACCACCCCGGAGGCGATGGACGTCGTCCGGATGGTGCTGGTCGGCCAGGTCGGCCGGGAACTGGTCGGCCTGATCAACGCCCATGGCCCGTTCGCCGTCGGCCTGTCCGGCGAGGACGCCGGCCTGTTCACCGCCGTGCGGCGGCCCGCGTACGTCGACGGCGAGGCGGTCGACGTCGGGCAGGTCGGCGACGTGGAGTCGGTGGACGTCTCGGCGGTGACCGACCTGATCGCGGCCGGCCGGATCCCGGTCATCTCCACCGTCGCGCCGGACGCCGACGGGGTGCTGCACAACCTCAACGCCGACACCGCCGCCGCCGCGCTCGCGATCGCCCTGGACGCCCGCAAGCTGGTCGTCCTGACCGACGTCGCCGGCCTCTACGCCGACTGGCCGGACACCGCCAGCCTGGTCAGCGAGATCGGCACCGAGGCGTTGGCGAAGCTGCTGCCGTCCCTGGAGGCGGGGATGGTGCCCAAGATGGAGGCGTGCCTGCGGGCGGTACGCGGGGGAGTGCCGGCCGCGCACGTCGTCGACGGCCGGGTCGCCCACTCCACGCTGCTGGAGGTCTTCACCTCGGAGGGGTTCGGCACGATGGTCGTCGACACCCCGCCCGGACCCACCAACAAGGAAGGCACGGTCGGAACATGAGCACGCTGGTGGAACGCTGGGGCCAGTCCATGATGGACAACTACGGCACCCCGCCGCTGGCGCTGGTCTCCGGCTCCGGCGCGGTCGTCGTCGACGAGGCCGGCCGGGAGTACGTCGACCTGCTCGGCGGCATCGCGGTCAACAGCCTCGGCCACGCCCACCCGGCCGTGGTGGCCGCAGTCTCCAAACAGGTCGCCACCCTCGGCCACGTCTCCAACCTGTTCGTCGCCGAGCCGCCGGTGGCCCTGGCCGAGCTGCTGCTGGCGTTGGCCGGCCGGCCCGGCCGGGTCTTCTTCGGCAACTCCGGCGCGGAGGCCAACGAGGCGGCGTTCAAGCTGTCCCGGCTCACCGGCCGGTCACACGTCGTGGCCACCGCGGGCGGCTTCCACGGCCGCACCATGGGGGCGCTCGCGCTCACCGGCCAGCCGGAGAAGGCCGACCCGTTCCGCCCCCTGCCCGGTGACGTCGACCACGTGCCGTACGGCGACGTGGCCGCGCTGGCGGCGGCCGTCACCGACGCGACCGCGATGGTGATCCTGGAACCGGTGCAGGGCGAGAACGGGGTGGTCGTGCCGCCGACCGGCTACCTGGCCGAGGCCCGGCGGATCACCGCCCGACACGGCGCGCTGCTGGTGCTCGACGAGGTGCAGACCGGCATCGGCCGGACCGGCCACTGGTTCGCCCACCAGGCCGACGGCATCGAACCGGACGTCGTCACCCTGGCCAAGGGGCTCGGTGGTGGGCTGCCGGTCAGCGCCTGCCTGGCTTTCGGCCGGGCCGCCGAGCTGCTGCGCGCCGGTTCGCACGGCACCACCTTCGGCGGCAACCCGGTCAGCTGTGCCGCCGCCCTCGCGGTGATCTCCACCATCGCCAGCGAGGGGCTGCTCGACCACGTCAAGCGGACCGGTGAACGGTTGCGGCGGGGGATCGAGGCGCTGGGTCACCCGCTCGTCACCGAGGTACGCGGTGCCGGAATGCTGCTCGGCATCGTGCTCGCCGAGCCGGTCGCCGGCCCGGTGGCCGGCGCGCTGCGGACGGCGGGATTCCTGGTCAACCCGGTCAAGCCGGGGGTGATCCGGCTCGCCCCGCCGCTGATCCTCACCGCCGGGCAGGTCGACGCCTTCCTGGCCGCCCTCCCTGCCGCGCTCGACAGCGCCGCCGCCACCCCGGCCGCCCCGGACGGGAAACAGCCCCCGCAGGGGCCGAGAGCCAGCACGATCCCGCCGCTTTCCACCTCGACCCCGACGGAGACCCGCGCATGATCCGGCACCTTCTGGCCGACGACGACCTCACTCCGGCCGAGCAGTCGGCGGTGCTCGACCTGGCCGGGCGGATGAAGGCCGACCGGTTCGCGTTCACCCCGTTGGCCGGGCCGCGTTCGGTGGCGGTGCTCTTCGACAAGCAGAGCCTGCGGACCCGGATCTCCTTCGACGCCGGCATCGCCGAGCTCGGCGGCCACCCCCTGGTGGTGGACACCCAGGTCACCCACTTCGGCCGGGGCGAGACGCTCGCCGACGCCGGCCGGGTGCTGTCCCGGTACGTCGCCGCCATCGTGCTGCGTACCCACGGCGACGACCGGATCGCCGAGGTCGCCGCGCACGCCACCGTGCCGGTGATCAACGCGCTCACCGACGGCTACCACCCGTGCCAGCTCCTCGCCGACCTGCTCACCGTCCGCGAACACTGCGGCGGCACCGCGGGGCGGACCCTGGCGTACGTCGGCGACGCGGCGAACAACCTGTCCCACTCGTACCTGCTGGCCGGGGCGATGGCCGGGATGCACGTCCGGGTCGCCGGGCCGGCCGGGTTCCAGCCCGATCCCGGCGTGCTGGGCCGGGCCGAGAAGATCGCCACCGGCACCGGCGGGTCGGTGCGGGCGTTCGTCGACCCGGTCGAGGCGGTCCGGGGCGCCGACGTGGTGGCCACCGACACCTGGACCTCGATGGGCCAGGAGGACGACGGGCTGGACCGGATCACCCCGTTCCTGCCGTACCAGGTCAACGCCGCGCTGCTGGCCCATGCCGGGCCGGACGTCAAGGTGCTGCACTGCCTGCCCGCCCACCGGGGCGAGGAGATCACCGGCGAGGTGCTCGACGGCCCGCACAGCGTGGTCTTCGACCAGGCGGAGAATCGGCTGCACGCCCAGAAGGCGCTGCTGACCTTTCTCCTGGAGGCATCCTCATCATGACCGCCCCGACCCGCGCCGCCCGGCACGCCCGCATCGTCGAGCTGATCCGGGCCAGGCCGATCCGGTCCCAGACCGAGCTGGCCGACCTGCTCGCCGAAGCCGGGGTGCAGGTCACCCAGGCCACCCTCTCCCGTGACCTGGAGGAGTTGGGCGCGGTGAAGGCCCGGGGCGGTGACGGGCGGGCCGGCTACCTGATCCCCGAGGACGGCCACCGGCCGTTGCGTGACGCCGAGGCGGCCCCCGCCCGGCTGGTCCGACTGCTGCGGGAAGTGCTCAACGGGGTCGACTCCAGTGGCAACATCGCCGTCCTGCGCACCCCGCCGGGCGCAGCCCACTACCTGGCCAGTGCGTTGGACCGCGCGGGCCTGACCGAGATCGTCGGCACCATCGCCGGCGACGACACCATCCTCGTGGTGGCCCGCGAGGCCGACGGCGGGGCCGCGCTCGGCGAGAAGCTCGCCGGGTGGGCCCGCCGCGAAGACAACGGGGAAGGGAACACCCCGTGACCGGGCAGGCCGGACACCCGCCTGGGTGGCGTCCGACCATGGGTATGAGCACGAAGGTGAGCCGGCACGGCGAGCGAACCCCGCAGTCGGGGAGCGAAAGGTGAGCACTGCCAGAATGAGCGGCGTGGACGACAAGAGCCTGACCGAGAACAGTGCCGCCACCAACCGGACGAGCCTGTGGGGAGGCCGGTTCGCCGGCGGCCCCGCCGAGGCCCTTGCGCGGCTGTCGGTGAGCGTCCAGTTCGACTGGCGTCTCGCCCCGTACGACATCGCCGGTTCCCGGGCGCACGCCCGGGTGCTGGCGGGCGCGGGGCTGCTCGACCCCGACGAACTGGGTCGCATCCTGGCCGCGCTGGACGACCTGGAGGCGGCCTGCGCGTCCGGGCAGTTCCGCCCGACCATCGACGACGAGGACGTGCACACCGCGCTGGAGCGGGGCCTGCTGGAACGGCTCGGCAGCCTCGGTGGCAAGCTGCGCGCCGGCCGGTCCCGCAACGACCAGGTCGCCACCGACCTGCGGCTCTACCTGCGGGATCACGCCCGGGGGGTGGCCGCCCGGCTGGTCGAGCTGGCCGAGGCCCTGGTGGAGCAGGCGGAGCGGCACGTCGACACCGCCGCGCCGGGGATGACCCACCTCCAGCACGCCCAGCCGGTCACCTTCGGGCACTGGCTGCTGGCCCACGTCCAGCCGCTGCTGCGCGACCTGGAGCGGCTGCGCGACTGGGACTACCGGACGGCGATCAGCCCGCTCGGGGCCGGCGCACTGGCCGGTTCCGGTCTGCCGCTGGACCCGGTGGCCGTCTCCAAGGAGCTGGGTTTCCGGACGTCCTTCGCCAACTCGATGGACGCGGTCGCCGACCGGGACTTCGTCGCCGAGTTCCTCTTCGTCACCGCGCTGGTCGGGGTGCACCTGTCCCGCCTCGGCGAGGAGGTGGTGCTCTGGACGTCACACGAGTTCGGCTGGGTCGAGCTGGACGACGCGTTCGCCACCGGTTCGTCGATCATGCCGCAGAAGAAGAACGCGGACATCGCCGAGCTGGCCCGGGGCAAGTCCGGTCGGCTGGTCGGCGGGCTGATGAGCGTGCTCACCATGCTCAAGGGCCTGCCGATGACCTACGACCGGGACATGCAGGAGGACAAGGAACCGGCCTTCGACGCGGTCGACACCCTGGAGCTGCTGCTCCCGGCGCTGGCCGGGATGATCTCCACGATGACGGTGCGGGTGGACCGCCTGGTCGCCGCCGCGCCGGTCGGCTTCTCGCTCGCCACCGAGGTCGCCGACTGGCTGGTCCGGCGCAACGTGCCGTTCCGCGACGCGCACGAGATCACCGGCAAGCTGGTGGCGCTCTGCGTGGCCCGGGACTGCGCCCTCGACGAGGTCTCCGACGCCGACCTGGCGGCGGTCAGCGAGCACCTCGACCCGTCGGTGCGTGACGTGCTGTCGGTCCGTTCGGCGCTGGCCGCCCGGATCACCCCCGGCTCCACCGGCCCCGGCCCGGTCGCCGACCAGCTCGCCGCCGCGGCGGACCAACTGGCCGGCTGGCGGGAGTGGGCCGCCGAGCGGGTCGTACCCCGCTGAGATCTCGGCCAGGTCGGACGCGGCGCGCGGGGCTTCCCGCGCGCCGCGCCGTCGTTGCGGCAGCTGGCCGGGGCGGCCGGTCGTCAGGCGGGGCGTTCGCGCCGGGGCAGCTTCGCCACCACCGTGTCGTACGAGCCGTCCACCGCCTCGACCAGCTCGTCGTCGGGAATTCCGGCGTCCAGATCCAGCGAGTTCCAGCCGGAGCGGCCGACGTACGGCATCGGTCGGGCGGCGGCGGGGAACCGGTGCAGCCACTCGTCGGCGACCTCCCGGCTCGGGCCGCACTTCACCCCGATCCGTGCCGTGCCGTCCGGCGCGCCGAGGAACGCGAAGATCCGACTGCCCACCTTCACCACCTCGTCGTCCTCCCAGGGCCGGTCCAGCCAGGCGCCCGGCTTGCCGAGGCAGTACGCCAGCATCTCCTCGCGCGTCATCGTGTCCTCCCGGTGCAGTGGTCGTCGGCCCAGTCTCCCCGAACCGGCCTGCTCCGGCTGGTCGGCCGAAGTGGAACGCGATGATGGTGCGGGTCTGACCGGCGCGGCTCGATGCCGGGCGGCTCCCGCTGACGCTGTCGGCGTCATCGCTGGTTGCGGTGAGTGAGCAGGGAAGGTCGATCACGCAGAGCAACGCCCACCCCGCCAACACCTTGCCCCCTTCTCATCCTTTGCTCTGCTGCCCTCCATGCACCACATCGTTGTCCAGCGGGGATAGCTGGGGATCGTGTCACGGCTCGGGTCGGGAAGCATGACTTTGGGTGCCTGTCGCTTCGAGGGCAGCAGAGCAAAGTGAGGTCGGGGATGATGGTGTGGCTGCACGGCTGCTACTCCCAGTAGCGAACCGCGATCCGTATCCCCGCCGGGTCAGGTGGTGCGGGCGGCCAGGCGTTCGTAGCGTTGCTTGGCGGCCTGGGCGCTGCCCAGGCCGAGCCCGTACGCAATCGCCTGCCAGGTCAGTCCGCGGGCGCGGGCGCGCGTCAGCAGCCCTGCCTCCAGCACGTCGAGTTCGGCGCGCAGGTGTGGCAGCAGGGTCAACGCGGCGGTGAGGTCCGCTTCGTCGACAGGCTCCTCGTCGGCGTCCCGTGACCGCTGCGTGGCCGCCGCCGTCGGTTTGCCGATCTCTGCCGTAGGGCGTTACCTGGACGGGTGGACTACCCGTGGTTGCGTGCCCCGGCCGCCGAGGTGGCCGGGACGGCGCAGGCGCTGCTCGGCTGGGAACTCGCCGCCGGCGGCGTCCGGATCAGGCTGACCGAGGTCGAGGCGTACGCGGGCACCGGCGAGGACCCGGCGTCGCACGCCCACCGTGGACCCACCCCCCGGACCAGGGTGATGTTCGGCCCGGCCGGGCACGCCTACATGTACTTCGTGTTCGGCATGCACTGGTGTCTCAACATCGTCTGCGGCGGCGAGGGTGAGGCGGCGGCGGTCCTGTTGCGGGCCGGTGCGGTGGTCGACGGGTTGCCGATCGCCCGCGAGCGCCGGGGGGACGTCGCCGACCGGGACCTGGCCCGGGGGCCGGCCCGGCTGGCCGTCGCGCTCGGCGTCACCGCGTCGGCGAACGGCACCTGCGTGCTCGACGGGAGCGGCCCCCTGCTGCTGAGCCCGCCGACCCGCCCGGTCTCCCGCGCGGAGGTCTCCGCCGGCCCCCGGGTCGGCGTGGCCGCCGCCCACGACGTGCCGTGGCGCTTCTGGATCACCGGCGACCCGACGGTCAGCCCCTACCGCCGGCATGTTCTCCGCCGACGGATCTGACCCGGCTCGGCTATCGGCGCTCACGGGGGTGGCGGGGTCGGCTCGTCGCGACCCGCTCAGCTGATCAACTGCTCGAACTCCGCCGCTGTCAGCCCCGCTTGGCGGAGGATGGAAGCGAGGGTGCCGCGCTTGATCGTGCTGTGGTTCGGAACCACCACCACGTTTCCTGCGGAGTTGCGGTACACCGCGTGGCTCCCTCTGGTCCTGACGTGATCGAAACCGGCCTTCGTGAGCCCGGCGATCACCCTGCGGAGTGGCAGGTCGGCCAGCGCCGGACTCACGCAGCTCTTCCTACCTGGAAGGAGGTCACCAGAGGGGTCGGTTCGATGGTCGGCTGCGAAACTTCATCGAGGTACGCCTCGACGGCCTCCCGCAGGTTGACGAGTGCCTCGTCGAGCGACTCGCCCTGGCTTGCCACGTCGAGTTCGAGGCAACGAGCGACGTACCAGTCCTCTTCCTGATGAACAGCGGCCGTGAACGTTCTCACCATTCCACCCTCCCAGGAATCCAGGTCGTGTCCATCCTACGAGTACACCGAGGGTTCCGTGCATCGCCGGTGCCTCTTCGACCGCAGGTCCAGCGCAGTTCTCCGCCGTCGTGGCGGATGGAACTCGGTGATGGGGGCCGCCCGTTCCCGGCGGGATTGGTTAGCATTCGCGCTCATCGCGAGCGTGGAGGTAACGGAGATGGACGCACACGACGCCGGGGTGCTGGTCGGCCGGCTGGCCTGCGTGGCCATCCCGCTGCTGGCGATGCTGGTGTTGGCCGTGGTCGTCGTGGTGGCGGTGCAGCTCGGCCGTCGCCGCCCGTCCCCACCCCCGGCCCGGCCGTGGCCGCCGGCCGACCCGACCCGGTACGGCCCGCCCACCGGCCAGCCGTACCCCGGCCCGCCGCCAGCGGCCCCGTCCCACCCCGGCCCGCCGCCGGTCACGCCGTCCCACGACGCTCCGCCGCCGGCCGGGTCCGGGCCGGCGGGGACCGACGTCACCAGGGGGGACGAGGAGTCGCCGACGGCCTGAGCGGGGGTGACCGGCGCCACCCCGGGCACCGTCGCCGCCGGAATAGTTGACTCGTCAAATAGGTTGTGCGCGACGTCCGGGTGCCACGACGGTCCCGGAATCTCAGACGCGAGGAGCTGGTCATGCAGTTCGGAGTCTTCACCGTCGGCGACGTCACGGTCGACCCGACCACCGGACGGGAGCCGACCGAGCACGAGCGGATCAAGGCGATGGTGACCATCGCGCTCAAGGCCGAAGAGGTCGGCCTGGACGTCTTCGCCACCGGGGAGCACCACAACCCCCCGTTCGTCCCCTCGTCGCCGACCACCATGCTGGGGCACATCGCCGCCCGTACCGAGCGGCTGCTGCTGTCCACCTCGACCACGCTGATCACCACCAACGACCCGGTGAAGATCGCCGAGGACTACGCCATGCTCCAGCACCTGGCCGACGGCCGGGTGGACCTGATGATGGGGCGTGGCAACACCGGTCCGGTCTACCCGTGGTTCGGGCAGGACATCCGCAACGGCATCCGGCTCGCCGTCGAGAACTACGAGCTGCTGCACCGGCTCTGGCGTAAGGACGTGGTCGACTGGCAGGGCAAGTTCCGTACCCCGTTGCAGTCGTTCACCTCGACCCCGCGCCCGCTCGACGGTGTTCCGCCGTTCGTCTGGCACGGCTCGATCCGCAGCCCGGAGATCGCCGAGCAGGCCGCGTACTACGGTGACGGCTTCTTCGCCAACCACATCTTCTGGCCGAAGGAGCACACCCAGCGGATGGTCGACCTCTACCGGCAGCGCTTCGCCCACTACGGTCACGGCTCTGCCGAGCAGGCCATCGTCGGCCTCGGCGGGCAGGTGTTCATGCGGCGCAACTCCCAGGATGCGGTCCGCGAGTTCCGGCCGTACTTCGACAACGCCCCCGTCTACGGGCACGGGCCGTCGCTGGAGGAGTTCACCCGGCAGACCCCGCTGACCGTGGGCAGCCCGCAGCAGGTCATCGACCGTACCCTCGGCTTCCGGGAGTACGTCGGCGACTACCAGCGCCAGCTGTTCCTGTTGGACCACGCCGGGCTGCCCCTGAAGACCGTGCTGGAGCAGCTCGACCTGCTCGGCGAGGAGGTCGTCCCGGTGCTGCGCAAGGAGTTCGATGCGCTGCGCCCGGCGCACGTGCCGGTCGCGCCCACCCACGCGTCGCTGGTCGCCGCCCGCGACGCCGCCGACGAACTGGCCACCCGTGGGGCCACCGACCCGGCCGGGGCCGACGACCTGGCCGGTGCCGGGACGGAGGGCGGCCGATGACCCGGCGCACCCTGGCCGTGGTGTCGGCGGGCCTGGGCCAGCCCTCGTCCACCCGGCTGCTCGCCGACCAGCTCGCCGCGGCGGCCCGCGACGAGCTGGTCCGGCGCGGCGACGAGGTGGAGCTGCGGGTGGTCGAGCTGCGCGACCACGCCCACGACGTGGTGAACAACCTGCTCACCGGCTTCCCGTCGACCGAGCTGCGGGCCGCCCTCGACGCGGTGACCGGGGCCGACGGCATCATCGCCGTCACGCCGATCTTCAACGCGTCGTACAACGGGCTGTTCAAGTCCTTCTTCGACGTGGTGGACGCACAGGCGCTGGTCGACCGGCCGGTGCTGATCGGCGCGACCGGCGGCACCGCCCGGCACTCCCTCGCCCTGGAGCACGCCGTCCGGCCGATGTTCGGCTACCTGCGCGCGGTGGTGCTGCCGACGTCGGTCTTCGCCGCACCGGAGGACTGGTCCGGCGGCACCGCCGACGACGCGCTGCGGGCCCGCATCCGCCGTGCCGGCCTGGAACTGGCCGACCAGGTCGACCGGCGGCCACCGGCCACCGGCCACGCCGACCCGTTCGCCCTCACCACCGACTTCGCCGAACTCCTCGGCGGCGGCCGGGAGGGCTGATCCCGCCGATGGCCGGTGGGCCGCTGCCGAGCGGCCCACCGGCCGTAAGGCCGCCCCGGCGGGCTGACCGTCACCGGTACGGGTGGGCCACCAGCACCGGGCAGTGGGCGTGCTGCACCACCGCCTGGCTGATCGAACCCAGCAGCAGGCCGGTGAAGCCACCCCGCCCCCGGGTGCCGACAGCCAGCACCGACGCCGTGCCGCTCGCCTCGATCAGGCCCTGCGCCACCCCGGCCGCCCGGACCGGATGCTCCCGCAGCACCACGTCCGGGTGGTCGGCGCGGACCGCGGCGGACGCCTCGGCGAGCAGCCGCACGGCGTGCGCCCGGTGCGCGGCGTCGGACTCCTCCACCTCGTCGGGCACCTCCCGGTCCTGCGGGGGCGGGCCGACGTGCACCAGCACCAACGGGACACCACGCCGGACCGCCTCGGCGGCGGCCTGGTCGGCGGCCACCCCGGCCGCCGGCGAGCCGTCCACACCCACCAGCACCGGCCCGTCGGCCACCATCGGCTGCGCCTCCGGGCGTACCACCAGCACCGGGCAGTACGCGTGCGCGGCGACCTGCGCGCCGACCGAGCCGAGCAGCAGCCCGGCGAAGCCGCCCAGGCCCCGGCTGCCGACCACCACCAGGGCGGCCCGCCGGGACTCCTCGACCAGCGTCGCGCCCGCCCCACCGGCCACCTGACGCGCCTGCACCGCCAGCCCCGACCACCGGCCGGCCAGCTCGGCGGCGGTGCGCTCCAACATCCGCTGCGCCTCCTCCGACGGCGCCGGCACCCCCAGGTCGTACGGGTTCAGCGGCACGCCGTAGCCGAGCGGGTGCAGGTAGCCGTGCACCAGGTGCAGCGGCGCGGACCTGAGCGTGGCCGCGTGCGCGGCCTGCTCCGCGGCGGCCAGGCTGGCCGGCGATCCGTCCACGCCCACCACTACCGGTCGGTTCATCAGCACTCCCAGGGTCGGCTCAGCTCATTGTCGACGTGGCGGCCCGCCCACGCCGGCAGGGTGACCTGGCCGGGCGTGCCGCTGTCCGCCGCTCCGCCTTCTGTGGCGTGTCCCCGGCACGCCGTCCCGTTCGACCCTCCCGCCACCCGGTCCGGCGGAGCAGAGGCGATGTGCCCGCAGGTCGGGACCAACGGCCCTGCCGTGTCGCCGCCGACGGGAGTGTCATGGAGGCGAGGACGACCGACGAGGAGCTTCCGGCCGAAGGGCACCCCGATGACCCCCTTGGAGATGCTCACCGAGCACCCTTTTCTCGCCGGTCTGCCGCCGCAGTGGCTGCCCCGGTTGACCGGGTACGCCCGGCCGGTGGTCTGGCACCCCGGCCACCGGCTGTTCCGCGCCGGCCAGCCGGCGGAACGGTTCTGGCTGGTACGCGGCGGCGCGGTGGCGCTGGACTTCCCGGTACCCGGGCGCGGCGACGTGGGTATCGAGTCGATCGGGCCGGGCGGGGTGCTCGGCTGGTCGTGGCTGTTCCCGCCGTACCGCTGGCAGTTCGGTGCGGTCGCCGCCCGACGGACCACCACTGTGGAGTTCACCGCCGAGGGGGTGCGTCGGCTGATGGAGTCCGACGACGCCCTGGGCCGGCAGCTCACCACCCGGTTCATGAGCGTGGTGGTGGACCGGCTCCAGGCGTCCCGGGGACGCCTGCTCGACCTGTACGGCTACCCGACCTCGTCGGCGAGCTGACCCGGACGGGCGTCGACCCTCCCGACGTCGTCGCCCCGGACCGCGTCGTCGGCCTGGACTGCGTCGGTGGCGTCGGGGTGGTCCGTCGGGCAATGACCAACCCCGCCGGTTGTACGAAGATCGACCGGCGGGACACCGCGTCGCCCTTGGCGTCGAGCTGGTACCCGTCGAGCCAGACCCAGCCGTCGTAGGTCGGCCAGTCGAGCACGCGGATCACCCGGAACCGGATCGGCCTGATGAACTGGATGCTGGCCGCGCGGGTCACCTGGAGCAGGTCACCCGCCTTCGGCAGGGGCGCGGTCATCGCCGACCGAACACGCTGCGGTACCTGCGCCAGGTCCTGATCCGGGTACGGGCGGCCTCCGCCACCGGGCAGAAGCCGGTCTCGGCGCACTTCTCGCATCGCGCGTGGCGGTGGTGGTCCAGGCAGCGCCAGGCCAGCTCGACCAGGAGCGGTGTCTCGCGGTGTCCCTGCATTCCGTCTCCCGGGGGTGTCGGGGTCTTCGCGGCACCCCGCCCCACCGAGCCCAGCTCCACCAGGGCGGAGGCACCGCGTCACCGATTCCACACCCTCAGCTACCACCTGTCAACTAGGGCAGGCCCTGCAAGGCGTGCCCTGCAAGCCCTGCCTCCTGGAATGGGTCGTGTAAGGCAGGCCCTGAGGGGTAGGACTCACTGTGCATACCTTCGGGGTCATGGGCGAGGAAGAGGTCCCGGGGCCGCTCGTCGGGGCCGCTGAGATCCAGCAGATGCTGGGCGTGAGCAGATCCCGATTCCGGCAGATCATCCT
The DNA here is from genome assembly GCF_044548625.1 of Micromonospora sp. NPDC051925. Classification (NCBI taxonomy): domain Bacteria; kingdom Bacillati; phylum Actinomycetota; class Actinomycetes; order Micromonosporales; family Micromonosporaceae; genus Micromonospora; species Micromonospora sp. NPDC051925. The sequence goes on from NZ_JBIUCH010000007.1 coordinate 296,991, forward strand.
GCTGCCCAAGTTCCCCGCGCCGTTTCAGAAGTTGATCGGCGGCGCGGTGTGGCTGCGGTCCGACGTCGAGGCGTACATCCGGGACCACCGTCGCCCCAAGCCCCCGGCGGACGAGGACGAGCAGGGCTGACCAGCCCCGACCGTGGCGGTGGCGGGCCGGGTCAGGTGACGGTCAGGCCGCGGGCGGCGAACTGGCCCCGGACCCGGGCCACCAGCTCCGGGGTGGGCGGTTCCGTCCGCGCGAGCGGAAAGGTCAGCCCCAGCTCGGCGTACTTGTGCGCGCCGAGCCGGTGGAAGGGCAGCACCTCGACCCGCTGCACGGTGGCCAGCCCGGCGGCGAAGTCGGCGATGCCGGCCACGTTCGCCTCGGCGTCGGTGAGGCCGGGCACCAGCACGAACCGGATCCAGATCGGGGTGCCCCGCTCGGCCAGCCGCCGACCGAAGCGCAGCGTCGGGGTGACCGAGCCGGTGCGGGTGACCCGCCGGTACGTCGCCGGATCCCACGACTTGACGTCCAGCAGCACCAGGTCGGTGGCGTCGAGCAGGGCGTCGTCGGCGCGGACGCCGAGGAAGCCGGAGGTGTCCAGCGCGGTGTGCAGGCCCAGGTCGTGGCAGCGGCGCAGCACCTCACCGGTGAACCGGGGTTGCATCAGCGGCTCGCCACCGCTGAGCGTCACCCCGCCGCCGGCCACCGAGATGAACCGTCGGTACGGCGCGATGTCCGCCATCAGCTCGTCCACCGTCCGGTGCCGGCCGCTGCGCCGGTACCAGGTGTCCGGGCTGTGGCAGTACCGGCAGCGCAGCGGGCAGCCGGCCAGGAAGGCCACGAACCGGGTGCCCGGCCCGTCCACCCCGACCGACACGTCCCACGAGTGCACCGCCCCGGTCACGCCCCCGCCCCGCCCGGCGGCGGTGACGACGGCGTGACCGGGCCGGACGGTCACAGCGACCCGTGGAAGGTCCGGGACACCACGTCCTGCTGCTGCTCCCGGGTGAGCCGGACGAAGTTCACCGCGTACCCGGACACCCGCACGGTCAGCTGCGGGTAGCGCTCCGGGTGCTCCATCGCGTCGACCAGGGTGGCCCGGTCCAGCACGTTGACGTTCAGGTGGAACCCACCGGCGTCGGTGTAGCCGTCGAGCACCCCGGCCAGGTTGTCGATCCGCTCGGACCGGGTGTGCCCCAACCCGTCCGGGGTCACCGTCGAGGTCAGCGAGATGCCGTCGCGGGCGGCGTGGTACGGCAGCTTCGCCACCGACAGCGCGGCGGCCACCAGCCCGTGGGTGTCCCGGCCGTTCATCGGGTTCGCACCCGGGGCGAACGGCTCACCGGCCCGCCGGCCGTCCGGGGTGTTGCCGGTGTGCTTGCCGTACACCACGTTCGAGGTGATGGTCAGCACCGACATGGTCAGCTCCGCGTCGCGGTAGGTGCGCTGCCGGCGCAGCTTCGCGGCGAACGTCTCGGTCAGCCACACCGCTATCGCGTCGGCCCGCTCGTCGTTGTTGCCGTACCTCGGCGGTTCCCCCTCCACCAGGTAGTCGATCGCCAGGCCGGTGTCGTCGCGCAGCACCTTGACCGTGCCGTACCGGATCGCGGCGAGGCTGTCCACCGCCACCGAGAGCCCGGCGATGCCGGTGGCCATGAACCGGCGCACCGGGTGGTCGTGCAGGGCCATCTCCAGCCGCTCGTAGGCGTACCGGTCGTGCTGGTGGTGGATCACGTTCAGCGCGTCCACGTACGTCTCGGCCAGCCAGTCCAGGGTGTGCTCGTACGCGGCCAGCACCTCGGCGTAGTCGAGGGTCTCCCCGCCGACCGGCGGGGTCGCCGGGGCGACCTGCTCCCCGCTGATCTCGTCGCGGCCCCCGTTGATCGCGTACAGCAGGGCCTTGGCGACGTTGGCCCGCGCCCCGAAGAACTGCATGTCCCGGCCCACCCGCATCGCCGACACGCAGCACGCGATCGCGGTGTCGTCGTCGTACGCGGGCCGGATCAGCTCGTCGTTCTCGTACTGGATGGCGCTGGTGTCCAGCGACACCTGGGCGCAGAACCGCTTGAACCCCGCCGGCAGCCGGGGCGACCAGAGCACGGTCAGGTTCGGCTCCGGCGCGGGACCGAGGTTGTAGAGGGTCTGCAGGTAGCGGAAGCTGGTCCGGGTGACCAGCGGTCGGCCGTCGACGCCCATCCCACCCAGCGCCTCGGTCACCCAGGTCGGGTCACCGGAGAAGAGCTGGTCGTACTCGGGGGTGCGCAGGAACCGGACGATCCGCAGCTTGATCACGAAGTCGTCGACCAGCTCCTGGGCGTCCATCTCGGTCAGCCGCCCCTCGGCGAGGTCCCGCCGCAGGTAGACGTCGACGAACCCGGCGGTACGCCCCAGCGACATCGCCGCGCCGTTCTGCTCCTTGGTGGCGGCCAGGTAGGCGAAGTACAACCACTGGATCGCCTCCCGACCGGTGCCTGCGGGGCCGGCGATGTCGTAGCCGTAGCTCGCCGCCATCTGGGCCAGCTCACCGAGGGCCCGGATCTGCTCGGCCAACTCCTCCCGGTCCCGGATCACCTCGTCGGTCGACGGCCGGTCGTCCAGCGCCGCTTTCAGCGCCTTCCGCTCGGCCACCAGCCGGTCCACCCCGTAGAGCGCCACCCGCCGGTAGTCGCCGATGATCCGCCCCCGCCCGTACGCGTCGGGCAGGCCGGTGATGATATGCGAGCGGCGCGCGGCGAGCACGTCGGACGGGTACGCGTCGAAGACCGCGTCGTTGTGCGTCCTGCGGTACGTGGTGAAGATCCGGTGCACCTGTGGGTCGGCGGCGAAGCCGTACGCCTTCAGCGCGGTCTCCACCATCCGCAGCCCGCCGGCCGGCATGATCGCCCGACGCAGCGGCGCGTCGGTCTGCAACCCGACGATCAGCTCCCGCTCCCGGTCGATGTATCCGGGGGCGTGGGCGGTGATGGTGGACGGGGTGGCCGCGTCGACGTCGTACACGCCGCGTCGGCGCTCCTCGACGAACATCGACCGCAGCGTCCCCCAGACCTCCAGGGTGCGGCAGGTCGGCCCGGTGAGGAACGACGCGTCCCCGGTGTACGGCTCGTGGTTGTCCCGAACGAACGCGGCCACGTCGACGGTGTCGCGCCAGGCGTCGCCGGTGAAGCCACGCCACGGGTCGAGATGTGCGGTGCCGGTCATGATCGGTCCTTCCGCAGTGGTCGAATCCGGCGACCTGGGTCGTCGGGGTCTTTCCCTTCCACCCCCAGCCTCGTCCGGTCGCCCCCGGGCGGGCAGAGGCGCAGGACCGCCCCCGCCCGGGACCAAAGACCCACGGGCGGGGGACCGGTCAGTGCTGCACCACCAGCCGGCGGGCCCGTAGCACCCGCGCCCACCACGGGCGGGGCGTCGCCGGGCGCAGTGCCGGCACCCGGGCGCCGCGCAGGCTGACCCAGCCGCCCGGTCCCATGGTCACCGTGCCGATCGCCGGCGGCCTGCGGCGGGCGACCACCGCCACCGCGGCGGTGAGTAGGGCGACGGTGGCGGCTCCGGCCGCGGCGGCGAGCACCCGGTCCGGGTCGGGCAGCGCCCGGTACCGGACCCGCCCACCGGCCAGCACGAACGCGCCCACGGCCCGGCCGTCGCGGGTCACCGGCACCAGCGCGGCGGCCGGCGAGCCGGGCAGCGCCAGCACCGGCCCCACCGGCCCGGCCGCCGCCGGCCCCGCCGCCTCAGCCGGGGTACGGGGCAACGGCGGCGGCCCCAGCGGAGCGGGTCCGGTCGGGTTGAAGATCGCGGTCATGGTGCTGCCCCCTGTTGCCGGTCGGACCTGTCCCCTCCTTGGTAGCAACGGCCGGGTGCCTGCCGGCAGGGCCGGACGGTGCGCCGACCGGGCCACAGGTCCCGAGGTGTCGTGCCGGTGCGTATTCTCCGGCGGTGACCGCCGACCTGCGCCTACGCCCGGTGCGCGACGACGACCTGCCGCACTTCTTCGCCCACGAACAGGATCCCGAGGCGGCCTGGATGGCCGCGTTCGGTCCGGCTGACCCGACCGACCGGGCGGCGTTCGACGCGCACTGGGCCCGGATCCGCGCCGATCCGCGGATCGTCAACCGCACCGTGGTCGTCGACGGGGTCGTGGTCGGGCATGTGGCGGCCTTCCCGGTGGGCGAACACACCGAGGTCAGCTACTGGATCGACCCGCGCCGCTGGGGGCGCGGCCATGCCACCGCCGCGCTGTCCGCGTTGCTGCGCGAGCTGCCGCAGCGGCCGGTGCGCGCCCGCGCCGCGAAGGACAACCGGGCCTCCCTGGCGGTGCTGCGCAAGTGCGGCTTCGTGGTCGTCGGCGAGGACTCGGGGTACGCCGACGGCCGGGGCACGGAGGTCGAGGAGTGGCTGCTGGAGCTGCCCGCCGTGCCGGATGACCAGGGCGGGCACTAGTCTCGCGGGGTGAACTGGCTGGAACTCGTCGGCTGGGCCGGCTCCGTGCTGCTGGTCTGGTCGCTGCTGCAGACGGGCCTCCTGCGGCTGCGCGCCCTCAACCTGGTCGGTTGCCTGATCCTGATCGGCTACAACGCCGCCGTGCAGGTCTGGCCGATGGTCGGCCTGAACGTGGTGCTCGCCGTGATCAACGTATGGTACCTGCGTTCGATGCTGGCCACCCGGCACGACGAGCAGACCTACCAGGTGGTCGAGGTGGGCGTCGGTGACGAGTTCCTGGCCCACACGCTGCGGGTGCACGCCGCCGACATCGCCCGGTTCAACCCCGACTTCCGTCCGCCGCCGGCCGGTGCGGACCGCTCGGCGTTCCTGGTGGTACGCGCCGACGAGGTGGTCGGGGTGGTGCTGTCGCACGCCGAGGCGGACGGGATCGCCCAGATCGACCTGGACTACGTCACCCGGCGGTTCCGCGACTTCACCCCGGGCGAGTTCGTCTACCGTCGCAGCAGCCTCTTCACCGACCGGGGCTTCCGCCGGGTGGTCAGCCCGCCCGGTATGGTCGCCCCCTACTACCACCGGCTCGGCTTCCGCCCCGAGGGCGACGCGTACGTGCTCGACCTGACGCCGGCCGCCGAGCGCGCCTGACCCGTCGAGCACCCGCACCGGCCGGGCGTGCTTCCGGGCATCGTTGGCGGCACTGCCCGGCCGCCGGCCGCGGGCGAGCCTGACCCCCGGCCGTCGGGCACGGGTGGGGGACGGGTCGTGCGGGGCAGGTGCCCCCGGTCACGATCGTCGGCGCGCGGAGGGTTCGCGGACCGCGCGGTGGGGCACAGACTGGGCTACGCCGGACGGGTCCTCCGTCCAGCGGCGTCGGCCCGGTGGCCGACGCCCACCGCCTGAGGGAGAGTGCCGGGCGTGCAGAGCTACTGGAGCCAGTTGGCCCTGGTCGGAGTCCTGGTGGTGCTCAACGCGATCTTCGCGGGCAGCGAGATGGCCCTGGTGTCGCTGCGGGACAGCCAACTGCAACGGCTGGAACGCACCAGCCGGGCCGGTCGGGTGCTCGCCCGGCTGGCCAAGGACCCGAACCGATTCCTCGCCACCATCCAGATCGGCATCACCCTGGCCGGGTTCCTGGCCTCGGCCGCCGCGGCGGTCTCGCTGGCCAGACCGTTGATGCCGCTGCTCGGCTTCCTCGGCGGCGCCGCCGAGACGGCAGCGATCGTGCTGGTGACCCTGGCGCTGACCTTCGTCACCCTGGTCTTCGGCGAGCTGGCCCCGAAGCGGATCGCGATGCAGCGCGCCGAGCGGTGGGCATTGCTGGTGGCCCGCCCCCTGGACATCCTGTCCAGCTTCACCCGGCCGGCGGTGTGGCTGCTCGGCGCCACCAGCGACCTGGTGGTCCGCTTCGCCGGGGTGGACCCCAAGCGGCAGCCCGACGAGATCGGCCCGGACGAGCTGCGCGACATCGTCGCCGGCAACCACGGCTTCACCAAGGAACAGCGGACGATCATCGCCGGCGCGGTGGAGATCGCCGACCGGCAGCTGCGCGCGGTGCTCGTACCCCGGTTGCGGGTCTTCACGCTCGACAGCGGGACCACCGCGGAGGCCGCCCGGCTGGTGCTGGCCGCCACCGGCCACTCCCGGGCCCCGGTGGTCCGCCACGGCGGCCTGGACGACGCGGTCGGTGTGATCCACCTGCGGGACCTGGTCGGGGTGCCGGACGACCGGCCGGTCGACGAGTGCGCCCGCCCGCCGATGCTGCTGCCCGACTCGCTACCGGTGGTGGACGCGTTGCGCCAGTTCAAGGCGGAGCGGCAGCACATCGCCCTGGTGGTGGACGAGCGGGGCGCGGTCGACGGGATCGTCACCCTGGAGGACATCCTGGAGGAGATCGTCGGGGAGATCTACGACGAGACCGACCGGGACGTCCGCTCGGTGCGCACCGAGGCCGACGGGTCGTTGGTGCTGCCCGGCACCTTCCCCGTGCACGACCTGACGGACATCGGCGTCGAGGTGCCCAACCGCCCGGCCGGCGACTACACCACCGTCGCCGGGATGGTGCTGTCCTGCCTCGGGCACATCCCCACGGTCGCCGGGGAGAGCGTCACCATCGACGACTGGGAGCTGACCGTCACCGACGTCGACCAGCGCGCCATCACCCAGATCCGCCTGCACCACGCCCCGCCCGCACCCCCCACCGACCAGCAGGAACCCCTCCGAGACGAAGCCCACGCCTGACCCCGCCCGCACCGGGCTGTTCCGGTCCGCGCTGGGCCGGCTGCTCCGGTCCGGTCCGCGCCGGGCCAGTTGGTCCGGTCCGGTCCGCGCTGGTCTGGGCTGGTCCGGGCTGGTCCGGTCCGTGTCCAGCTAGCGCGGCGGGGACGGGTCGCCGAACGGGAAGCCCGGCACCGGTGGCAGGAGCTGGATCTGGTCGGCGGGGAACTGGCGGGTTTCCCGGCTCAGGGTTCGCGCGGTCACCCGGATCGCCCAGGGGCCGGACGGGTGCCGTTGCGCCCCGATCAGCCGGCCCCACACCCGGCTCCACCAGTGAGCGGTCACCAACACGTCGGTGAGCCGGAGCCGGCCGTCCGGGAGACCACCCCGCACCACCACGTCCACCACCCGGCCCAGCCGTCGACCGTGCAGGTCGTACGCGGTGCGGCCGAGCAGCTCACCCGCTCGCACGGTCGGCTCCCGGGATCCGGTCGATCAGGTGCCGACGCAGCCAGGTCTCGACCGGCGGGCGGGGCAGCTCGTCGGCGTGGGCGTGCAGCCGGACCGCGCTGTCGATCCGGGCGACCTGGTCGAACGGGATGCGCAGCGGTGCCGACGCCTCCTCGGTGAACCGGTCGGCGAGCGCCACCAGCAGCCGCCCGACCCGGCCGCCGATCCGCCGACCGAGCGCTCCCTGCCCGGTCAGCAGGCACGCCACGTAGGGAAGGCCCTGGTCGTCGACGGCGAACTCGACGTCGTCGACCTTGCCGAGCAGCAGCCCGTCGGCGTCGACGATCTGCCGGTCGAGCAGTTGCCGGCCGAGCTGGATCCTCACCGTCCCATCCCCGTCCCGATCGCCAGCGGGATGGCGGTCACCGAGGCCGCCACGATCACCACCAGGAACACCGCGCCGAGCAGGTTGAGCCACGGCCCGTTCACGTCGTCCCCCAGGTACGTCCGGTCGTTGGCGACGATCAGAATCGGCAGGTACGTCAGCGGCAGCACCACCGCGCTGGCGACCAGCATGTACTCGGTCAGCCGGATCGGGTCGATCGTGGTGAACAGCAGCAGCATCCCGGCCAGCACGCTGACCAGCAGCACACTGTGGAAACGGGCGGCCTCCCGGGGACTGACCCGCTTGCCCCACTGCCAGCCGAAGTACTGCGCCGCCGCGTACGCCGCCGACAGGCCGGTCTCGAGTGCGGCCCCGAAGGTCACCGCGAAGAAGGCCAGCGCGGCGAACGCCAGCCCCACCCCGCCGAAGGCCAGCACCACCGGCTGGGCGACCTGGTCGAGGGTCGACAGCGACACCCCGCCCGGGTGGAAGACCACGGTGGCCGTGGCGACCAGAGACAACGCCAGGAGGCCGCCGGCCGGGAAGCCGATCAGCACGCTGGACCGGGCGTCGGCGAGGTCGGCGGCGCTCCAGTTCTCCTCCACCCCGCCGGAGGAGAAGAAGAACACCTCGTACGGGCTGACGGTGGAGGCGAACAGCGCCACCGCCACGAACCAGTACGCCCCCCAGCCCTGGCCGGCCGTGCCGGGGTGCAGCGCGCCGTGGCCGAGCGCCGCCCAGTCGGTCGGCAACCAGAACAGCGCCAGGGCGAAGACCAGCAGGGTCAGGCCGGCCAACCCGAACACCCGTTCCATCAGCTGGAAACGCATCCGCCACAGCACCAGCCAGACGGCGAACGCCGCGACCGGCACCCACAGCAGGTAACTCACCCGGGAGGCCAGTTGCAGCGCCAACGCCACCCCGCCCAGCTCGGCGGCCAGGGTCAGCACCGTGACCAGGTAGGACGCCGCCAGGTTGAGCAGCGCGACGCGGGGGCCCAACCGCTCCCGGACCAGGTCGAACACCGCCCGTCCGCTGACCGCCGCGATCCGGCCGGCCATCTCCGCGTACGCGCAGATGCCGACCACCCCGAGCACCAGCACCCAGGCGTGGGCCATGCCGAAACGGGCCCCCGCCTGGCTCGCCGCCACCAGGTCGCCGATGTCGACGAAGCCCCCGATGGCCGAGAGCACCCCGAGGGTGGCGGCGAGGAGCTTCCTCACGTCGGAGGGGGGACGGCAACTGTCATCGAGGCGACGATATCGGCGTTGGCACCCCGCTATGGGGCAAACCGGTCAGGCCCGCCCCACCCGACCGGCCGCGATCCCCGCCGCGGATCGTCGTGCGGGCGGGGTCAGCTCGCGGTGAGGTTCTGCAACCGGACCTGGCCACGGGAGACCAGCCGGCCCTCGGTGTCGGTGATCTCCACCTGCCAGAGCTGCTGGCTGCGACCCCGGTGCACCGGGGTACCGACCGCGACCAGCTCGCCCTCGCGCACCGCGCGGAGGAAGTCCGTCTGGTTGGACACGCCGACCACCGTGCCGCGGTCGCCGAGCCAGATCGAGCCGCCGAAGCTGCCGACGGTCTCCACCACTGCGCAGTAGACGCCGCCGTGCACGATGCCGGCCGGCTGGAGCAGCTCGGGCCGGACCTTCCAGCGGATCACCACCCGGTCGGCGCTGGCCTCGTCGAGCGTCAGCCCCAGCAGACCGAACAGGCCACCGGTCATCTCTGGGATCTCCACGGTTGTTCCTCCTCACCTCACGGGACGCGTCAGCCTAGCCGCCCCGCCGGTCGGCAAACCCGGTACGGCCCGAGGTCGGCGATGGGGGACAATCGGTGACCGTGACCGAGAGCAACGTCCCGCACGGGCGGGAATCCCTGACCGAAGACCTGCGGTGGCGGGGCCTGATCCAGGACTCCACCGGCCCCGACGAACTGCGTGAACTGCTCGACGGCGGGGCGGCCACCTTCTACGTGGGCTTCGACCCGACCGCGCCCAGCCTGCACGTCGGCCACCTGATGCAGGTCACCACCGCCCGCCGGCTCCAGCTCGCCGGGCATCGTCCGCTGCTGCTGGTGGGCGGTGCCACCGGGCAGATCGGCGACCCGAAGGAGAACGCCGAGCGCACCCTCAACTCGCCGGAGGTGGTGGCCGGCTGGGTCCAGCGCATCCGCGACCAGCTCGCGCCCTTCGTGTCGTACGACGGGCAGAACGCGGCGCGACTGGTCAACAACCTGGAGTGGACCGGCGAGATGTCGGTGGTCGAGTTCCTGCGGGACGTCGGCAAGCACTTCCCGGTCAACAAGATGCTGGCCCGCGAGGTGGTGCGGGCCAGACTGGAGACCGGCATCAGCTTCACCGAGTTCAGCTACCAGCTGCTCCAGGCCAACGACTTCTTCGAGCTGCACCGCCGGCACGGCTGTCAGCTCCAGTACGGCGGCTCGGACCAGTGGGGCAACATCACCGCCGGCGTCGACTACGTCCGCCGACGCGGGGCCGGCCCGGTGCAGGCCTTCACCACCCCGCTGGTCACCAGGTCGGACGGCACCAAGTTCGGCAAGACCGAGGGTGGCGCGGTCTGGCTCGACCCGGAGCTGACCAGCCCGTACGCCTTCTACCAGTTCTGGGTCAACGCCGACGACCGGGACGTCACCCGCTACCTGCGCTACTTCAGCTTCCGCTCCCGCGAGGAGCTGGAGGCCCTGGAGAAGGAGACGGCGGAACGGCCGGCGGCCCGGCTCGCCCAACGCGCTCTCGCCGAGGAGCTCACCACCCTGGTCCACGGTGCCGGGGAGACCCGACAGGCGGTCGCCGCCAGCCAGGCGCTCTTCGGCCGTGGCTCGCTGGACGAGCTCGCCCCGGAGACGCTGCGCGCCGCGTTGACCGAGGCCGGCCTGGTGGTGCTCACCGGCGAACTGCCCGACGTGGCCGGGTTGCTCCGCGACTCGGGGCTGGTCGGTGGTCTGAAGGAGGCCCGCCGGGTGATCACCGAGGGCGGCGCGTACGTCAACAACAACCGGGTCACCGACGTCGACGCCACCGTCGACCCCGCCGGTCTGCTGCACGGCCGCTACCTGGTGCTGCGTCGGGGTAAGCGCTCCTTCGCCGGCGTCGAGCTGCGCCGTTGACCTTTTGCGCGGGGTGTTGAACCCCTGAGCTGGGCTTCGTCCGGTCCCACGGTCACCCCTGGCGGGCCCGGCCCGTCCGGCACCGGACCCCGGTGTCCGGACGGGCCCCTGTCCCGTCCGGACAGCTTGCCCCCGGCTTCTCGAGTGTGACGTGGGACGCGCTCACCCGATTTGACGATCAACTCGTTGGACGCGTAACTTTCTCTCTGCCAGCGCGGAACGGACGAAACAGGGCGAAAGTCCTGAAGGCCGGAGCGCGGTGTGAGGTGCCGGCTCCGAGGGGTTGTTCTCCTGGGAGTACGGGCCGGGCGGTGCCCGGATCGGCCAGGGGCCGATTTGGTGGGGCGAAGCCGACCGGGTAGTGTGTGACGCCGGCAGGGAACCGGGCGAGCAGGCGGGAAACCGCGGCGGCCGGCCTGGCGGAAACCACGAGGGTGTCCGGTGTGAGCCGGGTTAATTGTGGTGCCCGGGATTGTGGTGGAAGTGGTGTGGATCGCTACGAAGCGGTTTGACACGGCGGATATCAGCGGGTAACGTAGTAAAAGTGCCTGGTGCGGATAGCGCCGGGTGCTGCGAACGAGATACCCCGGGTCGGGGGTCCTGCTGTGGTGGGGCTTTCGGGTGGTGTGTGGTTGTTCTTTGAGAACTCAACAGGGTGCTTGATAAGCCAGTGCCAATTTGTTTATACCCCGTGCTGGGCAGGCTGTGGTCTGTCTGGTGGGGATTCCTTTGGCAACACTTTGTTGTCAGGATGCTGTTCAACAGGTTTTTGTTGGAGAGTTTGATCCTGGCTCAGGACGAACGCTGGCGGCGTGCTTAACACATGCAAGTCGAGCGGAAAGGCCCTTCGGGGTAC